>NZ_JAFBKA010000002.1:0-318268 GCF_022760795.1 Pseudomonas sp. BP01 | reverse complement strand
CTTTCTCGGTCACTTGCTTGACCGCTTCGATCTTGAATTCTTCAGGGTAACGCTGACGACTCATGGCACCTCCTATTTGGGCCTCATTATGAGGCTTGGAGGTGTCTACGAAACCAGGGGCGATTCAGACAACCAATTTCTCAAGGTGTGGTACAGGCGTTTAGCGTGTTCTTCGACACGTTCGTCATTTGTACCTGTACTGCTCTGGTGATCCTGTTATCCGGCTTCTACACCACCGGCTGTGCCGGTGACGGTCTGGTTCTGACCCAGAACTCACTCGCTGCGGTTATCGATCAGGGTGTCTAGGCTGAACAATCCCCAGCCCCGTTAGATGACCGCAGTTGTGTTTAGCCACCGCTAAACCTGGCTATGGCGATGGGGCGCGCTACTGGGCCCCATTGCCTGCATTGCCAAGGTTCAACGTGAATGCGAGCCTACCGCCTTCACCGCAGATCTGCATTTGCGCGAGAAAGGCTCTGCATCGACCTGAGCAATGCTCACCATGACTACCCGGACGGCACTACTCACCGTGGCTTTAACCTCGCAGGGCACGGCGAAGAATCTTCCCCGTGGAGGTCACTGGTAAAGACTCGATGAACTCGATGATCCTTGGAACTTTATAAGATGCCAGTTCACGTTTGCAGTGAGCCATCAACTCTTCCTCCGAGCAGCTCATGCTCGGCCTCAACACCACAAAAGCCTTCGCCAACTCACCTTTCATAACATCGGCTACAGAAACAACAGCCGACAGGGCGACGGCCGGATGCTTCGCCAATGCCTGCTCCACCTCCGCAGGATAGATGTTATACCCAGCAGTAATGATGATATCCTTGAGCCTGTCGACAATGTAAATATACCCCTGCCCGTCGATAGTTGCGATATCACCCGTTCTCAACCACCCGCCGGGCAAGATACTGGCTTCGGTCGCGTCTTTGTTGTTGTAATAGCCGAGCATTACCGTTACACCGCGTAACTGCAGTTCCCCCGATTGGTCATGGGAGAGTATTTGCCCAGGATCAGCGCAGTCGGCAACGCGCACCTCCAGCCCGGGGAAAGGCATACCGACAGAACCAGGTTTAGAGGGGAGGTACGGTGAATGAGTGGTGGCCGGCCCCGCCACTTCTGTCATGCCCCACAGCTCAAGGAGGGGGCAGCCAAATACTTCGGTAATTTCTTCGACCTTAGAAACCGGCATGCTTTGGCCGCCTACCGTACAGCGACGAAGCGAGCTGAAATCAACATCCCCAACCTCCGGGTGCCCCATCATGTAGTGATACATGGTCGGCACACCCTCAAACAGGGTGGCTTTCTTTTCCTGTATTTTTCGGAAAGCCCAATCAACCTCAAATTTTCTGGTAGTTATTAACGCCATGCCTACCAAGAAGCATGAGTTCATGACGACGTTGCCGTACACATGTGGGAAAGGTAAAGCGCTGATTACTCGCTCACCTTCGCTTCTGACATGAATCGTTGAAGAGTGAGCAATACTGTGGAAAACGGCTGCATGCGTTAACATCGCCCCTTTGGGGGCACCTGTCGTTCCAGAGGTGTACGCGATTGTCCATAGATCGCCCGGCTCCAGATCGACAGGCAGCATCCCCTTAGACGCAAGTAGATCATCAAAGGTTAAAGCCCCTTGATGCATTGAGGTTTTCTGTGATCCATTCGCGTGAATCAGACACGTGAGCGTGGTGCTCTCACCTACAACTGCACTGAGCCTGGCGCAACGTTCTGAAGGACCGATGAAGCATTTGGCCTGACAATCGGCAACGATGTAGGCGACCTCTTCGGTGCTCAGTAGAAAGTTAGCGGGTATGACAACCGCGCCGACGCGAGCAATCGCATAGTATGCAACCACCCACTGCCAATCATTTGGGAGATGGAGAATTACGCGATCACCCCGACCAATGCCACGCTCGCTGAGCCCGCTAGCAAAACGGCCTGCCAGATCGTCTACTTCCTTGAACGTCAGGGTCGCCTCATCGGTTTCAAGCGCGACAGAGGCTCCGAAACGTTGGGCAGCGTTGATCGTCAGCAAGCTAATTATTGGTTTCATCAAATGAACCTTTTATTTTCCATAGCTAATGCAGCAGTCGCCAGGAAGCCACTTCCTGGCGACGATGTTAATCCAACCGATCAATATTCACGCGCCATCAGTGTCTGCAAATTTGTATATTCTGCAAGACCATCCAAGGCATTCTCTATACCGAATCCAGACTGCTTATGCCCCCCGAAAGGCGTGCATGGCGAAAACTGGTGAATTTGGTTAATCCAGACTGTTCCAGCCTGAATCTGTGCAGCCAGTTCCTGGGCTTTCACCAAGTCCCGCCCCCAAATGGAGCCCGCCAGACCAAAGGGTGTATCGTTCGCTCGACGAATGACTTCATCATATTCGCTGTATTTCAGAAGTGGTAGCAGTGGCCCAAACGCTTCCTCAGTGACACAGCGAGCGTTGTCAGGCGGGTTATCGACAATGGTGACTGGGATACAGTAGCCTGGCGCGCTTGGGACATCTCCACCTGTCAGGAACTTGAGTCCTTGCTGTTTGCTGTGTGCTATCAACTCACACACTTTATCAAACTGCATTTTATTCTGGATGGGCCCCAGGTCGGTGGCCGCTCCCAATCCATTGCCCACTCGAATTGTCTCAGCATATCTTTTCAGCGCTTGGGCAAATTCATCATAAATCGCTTCATGCACGAATAGCCTTTTGGTAGCGACGCAGAATTGACCGCTATTCTGGAATGCCGCCCAGAACAGTTTTTGCGCAGCATCCTCCACATCCACGTCAGGTAAAACGATCGCCGGGTCGTTACCCCCAAGCTCCAGGGTGATTCTCTTCAGGTTTGAAGCAGCACTTTGCATCACTTTGCGCCCGGTCTCAGTGGAGCCAGTGAATGCCACCTTCGCGACATCAGGGTGTTCGGTGAGGACTTGCCCCAGTTCGTTGCCGCCCGCGACGACATTCAGCACTCCCGGAGGCAATACCTGTTGTGCCAATTCACCAAACCAAAGGGTACAAAGGGGGGTGAAAGGTGACGGCTTCACAACAATGGTGTTACCCGCAGCCAAAGCTGGGGCGATCTTCCAGATGGCGAGCAACAACGGGAAATTCCATGGCGTGATTGCTGCGACTACCCCTAGTGGCACATGACGAGTGACAATCACCGATCCTTGGCCATCTTGTCGATGGGACTCCGGCAGCGTCTGGTTGGCAACTTCACGCAGCCAGTGGATGCACCCTCCAATCTCCCACTCAGCACCCTTGAGAGGCTTCCCTTGTTCGAGTGTGAGGAGATTCATGAATGCTGTTTTGTTGTTCTCGATGAGATCTGCCAACTGTGAGAGGCAAGCTCGCCGCTCCTCACCTGGCACATGCCGCCAGCGCTCGAAAGCACTGCGCGCAGCGGCCACCGCTTCTCGCATCGTATCAACATCACCCACCGAGTGAGAGGTCAGCACCTGCTCGGTTGCTGGGTTCAACACATGCGAGGTTTCAACAGTGCTTACTAATTTGCCATCAATCGATAATGGGAATTGGGTTTTAGGCAGCAAAAGCGTTGGGAAGGATTCAGAGATTAGAGTCATTTTTGTTCTCTCAAGGGGCGTTTTCCAACAGCTAAATTCAGGTCGACTTGATCAATCGATTAAATCGTTACCTTCAAAGACTGCACTGTGATGTTACGGGCAGTAAACGTTTGTTCCAGCGGTGCAATCAAAGCCAGGTCTGGGAATTCTTCCGCCAGTGTAGCGATACCCTCTTCAAGCTCCAGGAGGCTCAGTAGCATACCAAGGCACATATACACGCCGCCCCCAAAGACGAGGTGAGGACGCTCGCTAACTCGGCCTAGGTCGTAGCGTGCAGCTTCAGGCAGACCCGTCGTATCACGTTGAGCGCCTAATATGGACACAGAGATCCATGAACCCGCGGGAATACTGACGCCGTTCACCACGGTGTCAATGTTTGCTATACGATTGATGGTGGTAACTTTAGGCGTGATCCTAATCGACTCATCGATGGCATTTTTAATGAGCCCCGGGTTGTCCTTGATGTGCTGCCAACGCTCAGGCACCGATAGCAGATGATGCATCGTCAACGCAAACTGGTTGCCCGTATTATCAACACTTGCCTCCAACAGCATGGCGACATTGTTCACGAGTTCGTCGTGGGAGAGCGCACCTTCTTCCCGCTTGCCAATCAGGTAGGATACGAGGTCGTCGCCTCGATTCAAGGTGCGCTCGGCAATTAGATTTTCGGTGTACGTTTTCAGTCGATTGCCGGCGCTGATGATACGATCTCGATTTTTCGGATCCTGATCAAAGATCGTAAGAATCTCATCTGAGGTATGGGCTAAAAACGCCGCATCTTCATCGGGGCGAGCAATCAACCTGCAGAAGAGGTACGCGGGCAGTACGAGGCAAACATCCCGGGCAAGATCCAGCGCCCCCTCTTTGGCAGAGATTTTGACCCGTGAGCGTACGATATCCCGGACGTGCGAACGCCAGCGCCCAATTGCACGGGGGCCGAAAAACTCTAAGAAAATACTCTTAAGCTTCACGTGAGCAGGGCCCTGCACGTTTGCGAGGGTGCTCCCCATATGGTGATAGATCCACCCGTCCTCTGGTGTCAGCCCGGAATTTTCACTCAACTTACCGAACGGAGAGGCAAAATCCCTACTGCGCAAGATGCTCGAGGCTTCTGCATAGCGAAAAATTTCAAAGCCCCGAATACTACGTGCGCCCCACGATTCCAATCGGCATGCGTCAAGAGTGGCTAACAGCGCCTCCCCCTCGCCGAGATCTCCATCGCTTGCCCAAGTCACTACCGGCAATTCAGCCGTAACCAACAGATCGTTCATTTAATATGCTCCCCTTCCGCAAGCCGTGTTTATAAATCCAGTACAAGATTGGCTGTCTTGGCCCTGGAGCAACAAACCAGCATCTGATCGTTGTGAGACTTCTCAGTATCCGAAAGGAACTGATCCCGGTGATCAGGAATACCATCCAGGACCCGGGTCAAACATGATCCGCAAACACCTTGCTCGCAGAAAACAGGCACCTCAACGCCTGCAGCGATCAGAGCAGTTGCAATGCTCTCGTCTGGACCTACCTCAATGGTTACCCCGCTACGCAAAGCCGTGACCCGCGCTGCTTCATTGACCACGGATGAGTCGATAGCGGCAGCAAAAAACTCCCTATGTATACATTCATCCTGCCAACCTAAATCTTTTGCAGTAGCCAGCACCGCCTCGATAAGCCCAGCAGGCCCGCACACATAGACATGGACACTTGAGGAGGGATTTGCCAACGCGCTCTTCAAATCCAATGTTGAACCGGTTTCATCAAATGCATAATTAACAGCACCGCTGACCAAGCTTGAGTTCAAGCGATCGACGAATGCGGCAGAGCGCTGCGAGCGAGCGCCATAATGCATTTCAAATGACTTGCCCTGTCGCTGCAGTGCCTCGGCCATGGCAAGAATCGGGGTGATACCAATGCCACCCGCGATCAAAATCGAGTGTTCCGCTTCCACATTTAAAGGAAAATGATTTCGAGGTACCGAAATTCGCAGCGTGGACCCCACCCCGATAGTTTCGACGATCCCTCGGGAACCACCACGGGAGTTGGGGTCGTTGAGGACGCCAATTTGATAATTAGGGCTATCAGGCGACTGGCAAAGAGAGTATTGGCGCACGAGCCCGGGTGCAACTTCTACATCAATATGCGAGCCCGCGTCGACACGGGGCAGTTGAATATTTTGCATGGACGACAAGATGAAGCAATATACCTCACTTGCCTCCTGCCACTTCTCGACGACATTTACTTCAAGCCAATTCTGCATGACGCACCTCAATCTAGACTTCACGCCTGGCACAGCGGCACAACTAAGCCCCCAACCCCCCAATGACTACCATTGGGCTACAGGGCCAGCTGAGCGCTACACGCTCACCGACGTTAATTTGTTGTATTTATTCACTAAAGCCTGTGCTTCTTCTTCCCAAGCGGCGCGCAACGCTAATTTAGTTTTGTCGTCAAGCCAGGAAGCTTCAATACTACGGACAGCCAATTTGACCATGTTTTCAACCGGCAGACCTAAAGACAGGTACTCGCCTGTGAGATCACACTGAAAAAAACCTGGGTCATCCGTATTAATCATGATATTCAGGCCTGCATCAAGCATGGCATGAATAGCATGTGATCGGTCAGAAGGGTCTTTCCAGATGGTCGTGTGCCGTGTCGTCGTTGGGCAGCACGTAAACCATATGCCACTGTGCTTATAGCGAGAAAGTAGATTTTCATCATCTACAACGTGATAACCGTGATCAATTCGATCGCAACCCAACACTGCAACACAACTGCGCACATAGGTGCTTGGCCCGTCTTCACCGGCATGTGCCGTAAGGCGAAGGCCTGCACGAGCCGCTGCCTGATAAAGCTCACGGTACTCATCAGGTGGGTAGGGATGTTCTGCGAACTCTAGGCCGATACCCACAACTTCGGGAACTCGATACGATTGCACCATATCCAAGAACTCGAGTCCCGCTTTAGCACCCAGCATGCGATTGTGCGAAGGGATGACGAAGGACGTGATACCAAATTCCTGACGCGCGTCATTCATACCCATGATTATTCCATCCATCATGGATTTATACGACATGACCGGGTGTGACGATGGACTGAAGAAGAACTCGACATGCCTTGCGCCATGGCTGGCCGACTGCCTCAGCATTTCATAGGTTGTCCGCCGGAAATCATCCTCATCCAACATCACCGAGAATGTCAAACTCGCCACGCGAATGAAATCATCCAAGTTTTTGAAATCAAATACGACAGCAGGATGGACATCGGGCGGCAGTTGTACACCGTGCTTATGCGCGAGTTCAATCAGGGTACGCACAGACATGGCGCCCTCCAAATGCAGATGCAACTCTGCTTTTGGAAGGGCTTTCACCAGTTCGTACAATTCGTTCTTTTCATCAACAGGACTCATGGTCTCACCTAACGAGTTGACAGTTTCAACAACTCAACAGCTGTCCTTAGCCGTTAAGTCATCACATTCTCAAAAACCGCAAATGTAGTCAAGGCCTTTACTATTTTTCTCGCAAATGCGCCTGAACGTGTCTATCTCGGCACTTACAGTGGTCAGAGTAAGCTGGAGAGCAGCTATTTCTAGTGGGTTTCGATGATTTTCTTCGACGCGACGCCCCTCCGCTGCCTGAGAATCAGGAGCAGGATCGGCAACACACATGCAAACTGCAGACTGGCACCCAGGATACCGAGTTGTCCGAAGCCCTGGCTCAGATCCGTGAAAGCGGCAATTACCATCGGGCCGATAAGCAACCCCAGAGAGTCTGCACTCCCCACTGCGGCGGTCGACCTGCCGGTACTGTCAATGTAAGCGGAGTACATGCGGGCGTAAGCCATCAAGAACAGGTAGATCGTCGACATCACAATGACAGTGATCCACCACCCCGTTACCGTAGTTTTGACATATTCCAGCATGCACACGCCCAAGACAGTAGTGGCAATGAACATCGGCCAGACGGATTTATTTTTTGCGAAAATGGCGGTAGCGATAAAGGGCGCGATCGCGGATACAAGTGTGGCCACAGATGCACACAGACCTACGGCTGGTGCAGACAGACCGTTAGCCTCGCCGACTTGCTGGAGGTAGATCCACCCCGAACTGCATGCCACGCTGGCAAGCAGGCAGAGAATGAATACTGCTACGTTGCTCGCGTCAACTTTGAAACCTTGCGAGAACGTTTTTTCTGCAAGCTTTTCAATTTTTGTGCCAGGCAGTATGAAAGCCAGTGGCAGGGCAATCACTGCCAAAATGGTATTGAACTGGAAAATGGTCGTCATCCCCAGCGTGCCTTCGAGTGCAGGCACCACAAGGAAGCCCAGCCATGTAATCAGCGCAGTCACACCCCCCACCCAAGAAAGGAATTTAATGCCACCCTGCATCTGAGCGAGGCTTGCCAGACCCAAGCCAATACATAACCCTTTACCCACGCCCGCTAACGCCCTGGCCGCTACCACGACAGCGAAGGAGTCGGTGAGTATCGAGATCACTTCGCCAGCCAAGAACACACTCACCGCAACTATCATTGTCGTGCGAGGACGCAGTTTAGCCAGGATGGCTGATACCGATAAGGTCAGCAGAGAGATACAGCCAATTTCAGCAGTGGTGGCAATTGTTGCAGTGGCACTGTCCACATTGAACTTTACAATGATCGCATTGAAAATCATGGGTATGCCCATGATGGTAAAATAAGCGAAGCATGGCAAAAGCAAGCCTGCAAGGCGTTGCGCCAGCGTTGCCTGGTACCGGACCGATTGTTCAATAGCCATTATCATTCCCCAGCTCTATTCATTATAGGAAATTTTAGAATTTATAACCAAGCCCGACGGTATAACCTATGCCATCAGCGTTAGCTTTGAACGGTCCATCACCGTAATCGATTTCCGCGCCATCTCGGTAGTAACTGCTATTGTGGAAGTAATAAGCCGTGAGCATCACCTGAAAATGCCCATCCAGATAGGTAAACCGGTTCGCCAACACCAACGAATTATCGGCGTATGCGCCTCCCTGCTTTTCTTTTGTTTTCGAGTCAAAATCGTAATTGGTGTAACCCGAGTAACTCAAAGAACGACCACCGCCAAAATCTGCAACGGGTAAATTGTAGTTGAATTGAGCGCGGTATCCGTCCCAGCTGTATTCGGTGGCGGCGCTGTAATTCTCCCAGTTGCGTTTGGCGTATAGATTGAAGGACAGATTCAGCGGACTGCGGGTTTCAATATCCGTACCCAACCCGGAGTACAAGACATTCGACCTACTCTGCGACGTATCGCCATGGTCATATAACCAGTCAAACGCCACATAAAACTCTTTGAATGGGCCGAATGCGAAGCTTCGCCCGGCGAGTCCGTCTATCGATATTCTGGGTTCATGCTCCATGAATAATGGCGAGCCGTCGTCCCATGCTCCGTGATCGTTCTTGTTTCCTACACCGAAAATTTTCGGCAGGTCGATATAACCGTAATACTCGAGAACACCTGTTCTGCCATAGTACTCATACTCAGCATAAACGTCGTCAACAGGCTTGGGACCAAACTTGATATTACTCGAACCCACGACACTTACGCTGTGTGAGAAAAAGTCTCGACTAGGCGGGGTGCGCTCTTCGGTGGTGAGTGTCGGGTCGAGACTTTGGCCTTGGGCGCTCGTACTGGCTAAGTCCTCACTCACCCTTGAATCAGCAACCGCACTAGCGGTTACCAAAGTACTCATCAAACCTACGAGAACGCCAGCATGAATTACCCGAACGCTTCGCGATGGAGCAGCACCACTCAAACCAAAACGATCATTGATTTCGTACATGAGTAAATCACCAAGATGGATCTACAAAAGCCGCCCTAGACACGGGCGAGACCATTTTTATTTTTTTTCCAGACCTTAGTTGCGCATTCACCACACCTCCGCTAGCAAACCCCCGATATAGTTAAGGCCTTAACCATGTGATTAAGGCATTAAGCAGTTTGCATGCCAACGCGTTGCCGTGGCCTGGAAAGCGCCGTCCGGGGAAGATGATTTGCTCATGGAGCAAGAGGTGCGCACTGAATCGGTGCTAATGCCCCGAAATGCCACAGTACGCAGGCCGCCAAGGCGTAGATGGACCGACAACGGACCTCAATGCGCCTGGAACTGAAAACTGGGAGCAGAGTGGACTACCCATCACTTGGATGTCGCTCCGAGCTCCGAAACGCGCATGTGAATTCGGGTATTGCTACTGATGTACACAGTTGGATTGCGCCGGGCGACGCTGAATCAGTTCATGGACTTGCCCTGGGCTGAGAAACGACAGCAATTTGCGTCGTCACAATATAGATGCATCACAACTGCTGTTGTGACGGAGCGCTCTAGGACGTGATTTGGGATGATGCTGGCGATCCGGTGAAGCCTGGTTGCCTGCAGTTTGAAAGTGTTACCGTCTGGGTCGAAGGTCGGTCGAGTGCCTGCCTTGAAAAGTAGGGGAGACGTGAAGACACCAAAGTCGATCTCACCCTGGGTTACTTACGACGTTTGGCATCCTGACCACCTTCAGCAAGCTTAGCCAGCAAACCTACCAAGGTTGAGACCTCGTCACCTGTGAGCGCGCTCACCCACGTGCAATAGCGATCATTGGTCTTGACGAAGATGGCTTCAAACTCTGCCCTACCAGAAGGCGTGAGGTTGAGAATGACAGAACGACCATCATTCGGATGGCGCGTCCGAGCCAGATGACCCGACCGTTCGAGCGTATTGGATATACCAGAGATGGTTGCGCGGCTCACGCCCATCAGCGATGCAGCAGTCGACGCTTCTGCTGGCCCGATCAGCCATAAGATCCAGCACAGATGGAAACCAGATGAGCTGATACCTTCTGGCCGCTGCACTGCGGCCTCCAGATCGTAGAGGAGCGCATCAGAGATCCGGATCAGCATGAGCACGAGGCGACTTGCCGGGATGTCGATGGCTGGCAGATCGCTCGCTGTGATATCCAAGGCGGTGTCGATAAACCCGACGACATCATTATCTTCGCAGCGTTCGATAAGCTCCTTTCTCAATTTACTCATACTGTCCTCACGCTGCAGATTGACCGCTGATCTTATAGAATAATGGGAGTCTCTGCTAGAGGGTGGTCACAAACTCGATATCCAGGTTTTGGTGGCTCCCTATGCTAGAGGTATTAGCAACCGCGCCTTTGTGATCACCGTATCGTCACGATTGGACCGGAGCCCTCGCTGGCTCAATCTCGAGCCATTCGCCGTGATTAGTGTTTGAAAATAGCCGTACCTCACCCCTACCCTAAACTTTTTTAGCGCTATCGTTAGACGAATAAGTTAACAATTCACACCATAAGCTTATACCTGATCCTTATAACAATTTTCCCAAATTAAGGTCAGAGCTTGACCCTTTAAAAAAACTCACCTTGCCATTTAATCGACAAGCACCACTAGCATATAATTAAGCGTGACTAGCACATAGCATTAACTAATATCAAAACCCGCCGCAGTAAGTAATGGCAGCATGGAACCGAGCCTAGGTATCGATGTCACCATCATTGGATTCGAAAAATGATTTTTCGGACCCCCGGCTCGCTCGACAGAGGTCTTACATTGAGGCCCCGCCAGCGATTCTAGGATGAACGCAGCTGGAGGCTGTGTGCCATGAATTCAATAAGAAGCTCTTATCACCCTATTGATGCCGCGATGCTGTGGTGTGATCTTGCCGCCTACCAAGAAGAGGTACGGCGTGCCGACCTACTGGTCTGGTTCGTGCGTACTTTTCCTGATCAGAGACCCTCATTCCTGTTTCCTCCAAATCCTCATCATTCAGGATGCGTCAGCTTGAACGCTCATTTGGTGCAGGAAGCAGAAATTGACGCTTCCCAGCGCACCATTGAAAAGCTGCGCCAAAGAGCTCGCAGTAACTACCGAGGAAACGGCAACGCTTTTGAGGTGCAACAGAGAGTTGTCAGAACGGTTGGATGCCTGCGGTATTCCTTCCGAGGCCTCTGAGAGAATGCACAACACCATCGTCGGTGCCATGCTGGAGGCCACGCTAGGAAAAACGTAAGGCGGCCAAGTGCAATCCATCTATCCCGGCCAAGCGGCCTTGGTGGAAGAAATCACCCGCCGTTTCCCGGGAGTGAGCGGCCTTAGCAAAAGTACCCTTGATCGGAGATTTGCCGAGGCTCGTCGCCATTTCGCGCAGGTTTTCCGGGCGTAACGCAGCATTGTCAGGCAATGCCGGCCATTGCCTGACAATGTTTTTTCCCGTCACAAAGCCTTCCCCTCCCCCCTCGACCTCGAAGACACCGGTAGAACCGCCGTCACTGCTCAATACAGGCCTGACGGATCCGGACGAGCGCCTCAGGGTCTGGAAGCTGAAGTCCCCGGAGAAACGAACTGCGCAGGACGTTAGAGAAAGACTCCAGGAAAGGGAAAATCGCCGACCATGACCAGGGAACGCCTGACGATCCTTGATTCCATGCGCCGCAACGTACCGGAAGACAGCGTCGCCATCAACGATAGTTCTCGAGCAGTCGGACAGGTTCTGCCACGCCGTGGAGGTATACTGAAATCCAGTGTGCACCACCTCGATAGCTGTCAGAAATCGCCATTCTCGATTGCGCATCCCACTGAGGGTATCAGCAGGTACTTATGCGGGTACATTTTTGCTTTCGCGAAGCCGAAATGCCGCCCTAGAGCAACGCCGAAATGTTTTTCTGATTTATGCCCGCTCGGGCTTGCCGCGGATTTAGCGCTCTCTCCGAGTAGGGGTATTTCCCCGTGAGCTGGATTTTCATCGCCCATAAAAGAATCCAGTCACCGCTAAGTGACTGGATTCTTTGGAGTTGTTTGGTCGGGACGGAGTGATTCGAACACTCGACCCCTTGCACACCATGCAAGCGGCGTTTTGGCAACCCGAAAATATCAGCTCAATGCTTTTTTCGACCAAGTGGGAAAGCAACACGCCAGAGGGTACCAGCACAAGACTCTGGACATCCCGCCGGCGATCGTAGCCCGCAGCTGCCAGCGAAGGAACGCGGTGTAGTAATACCAGGTGCTTGGCACCCCGCGCTGAGCAACCAGCTACCCAACCACCCTCCCACGCAAGCCGAGCCTGACGTACACTGAAAACCGTGGGCGGCCATTCTGCTTCACGTCAGAATTCGCCAATCACGGTCGCCCGCGTACCAAGCGGGACTGGGGGCATAATTGGGGGCACATATTCCATTTTCCGCGCTGAAGCCTGCGTTCTAGAGACCTGTCCAAATGTTCTTTGGGGACCCCGACAGCTTGTGAGCCCCCTTCAGAATCGAGCTGGTCCGCCCGCTGGCGAATCCACATGAAGATCCCGACCACCACTTTTACCCGCGGCGTCATTGGCCACCATGTGCTGGTGATGTCATCGACCAGCGCCCTCGCCCTGCTCGCCATATTTCTCACGGACATCCTGACACTCACCTACATCGCAATGCTGCGGGACGAGGCGCTGGTGGCCGCCGTCGGCATTGCCAAGACACTGGCGTTCTTCAACTCCAGCCTGGTAGCCGGCATCATCGTCGCCGCAGGCACCATGATTTCGCGTCGCGTCGGCCAAGGTGCATGTGCCTCGTTACCGGCACTGGTTACACACATGCTGATACTGGCGACACTGGCCTCGGCCCTGGTGGCATTCATCCAGTGGCTGTTTCTGGGTTTCTTTGCCGGTTTGCTCGGGGCCAATGCCCCAACGTCCGGCGTTGCCCGCCAGTTCATAGCCATGACCCTGCTGGCCTCACCCCTGATGACCATCACACAGGCCGCTGCCCAGGGGCTACGTGCCTGCGGGCATAGCGTGCGGGCACTGGCCGTGGTACTGGCGGCAGCCATGTGCCTCGCAGTCGTCGACCCGCTGCTGATCTTCGTGCTCGACTTCAAGCTGTGGGGTGCCGGCCTGTCTTGCCTGCTTGCTGCGGCAACAGGCGCCCTGCTTGGCCTACAGCAACTGCACCGGCATGTGGGACTGACCGCCAGGATCCGCTGGCGCCTGCTGCGCCTGTACGGCGGCAGAATCAACCGCGTCGCCCTGCCCTTCACCCTTGGCAGCCTGGCCATGCCGCTGGCGCTTACCTACACCATGGCGCAACTGGCCACCTTCGGCGTTTCGGTCATGGCCGGCATGGCGCTGATGGACCGCGTCCTGCAGATCGCCTATTGCCTGTATTTCGCCCTGCCGGGCGCGCTGGTCCCGATCCTCGCGCAGAACCTCGGCGCCGGCGATGGCCTGCGTGTGCAGGCAACGCTGCGCAGCGCCTGCAAGGTGGTGCTAGGCCATGGGCTGGCGGTCTGGGCTGTGCTGCTACTGGTGTCTGGGTGGTTGGGGCCACAGTTCGGGCTGTCCGGTCCCGGGCAGCATCTGGTCGAACAGCTCTGCCGCTTCGGCCCCGGGCCGTGGCTGTTGATCGGCCTGGATTTCATCGCGATTTCGCTGTTCATCAGCCGTGGGCGGGTCTGGTGGGTGCCGGCTTATGCCTGGCTGCGCGCCACCTTGGGCACGGTGCCTTTCATCTGGGTGGGTGCGCAAGCCTACGGTGCCAGCGGTGTCATGCTCGGCCTGTGGTGCGGCAACGCGCTGGTAGCCCTGATTTCGATCGCCACTGCCGTGACCGTCAACCGCCGTGGCAGGTATTGGGCGCATGAACATTAGATGTTTGTCATAATCAGCGCCTCGCATTCTTCAACACAGTTCCCAGTGGATTTATGTCAGAACAGGACCACACCGAAACAGCTGACGCGCCGGCAACCAAGCGCCGCCGCGCGCCCAAGGGCGAAATGCGCCGCGCTGCGCTGCTGGATGCGGCAACGCTGGTGTTCGCCAAGGATGGCTATGGCGCGGCCTCCATGCGTGATGTCGCCGAGCTGGCCGGCATCACCACGGTCGGCCTGCTGCACCACTTTCCCAACAAGGTCTCGCTGCTGCGGGCGCTGATCGACCGCCGTGATCAACGGGTCACCGAGCAGTTCGCCGAGCTGGAGCTGGCGCCGACGCTGGACAGCTTCCTGGCTTTCGTGCGCATGAGCATGCGCTTCAGCGTGCAGAGCCTGCCGGAATGCCAGGCGGCGATGAAAATCAGTGTCGAGAGCCTGTCGGAACAGCACCCGGCCTGGCCTTGGTACAGGGAAAAGTTCGAGCTCACGCATGCCCATGCCCACGCGCACCTGACCACGCTCGTGGAGCATGGCCAGGTGCGTGCCGACGTCGACCTGAAGGCACTGGCCACGGAGATCTTCGCCGTCATGGACGGCTTGCAGATCCAGTGGCTGCGTGGCCCGGAACAGGTCGATGTCAGCGCAACGTTCGACGCCTACCTGCAACGCCTGGCTAACGCCATCCGCGCCTGAACGGCCGGCTCGTCCCTGAGCCGGCACGGCTGCATCAGTAGGCTTGCGAGGCGCTGACCTGCACGGCGGCACGCAGCGGTGCCGGCAGCGGGTTGCTGTCGCGGGTGGTCAAGTGCTGCGGGATCAGGGTCAGCAACGTGCGCTGTAGTGCCAGGTGCTCGGAGTCCGGGCCCACCCAGACCTTGAACTTGCCGGCATCGACATCCCAGCTATCGCTGTTCTGCACGAAGTACGCCAGCGAGCGCGAGTCGATCGGCAGGCTCACGGTCTTGCTTTCACCGGGCTGCAGATACACCTTGGTGAAGCCCTTGAGCTCCTTCTTCGGACGGTCGGTCTGCGGGTCGATCGGCTGGATGTATAGCTGGGCGACTTCGAAGCCTGCCTTGTCTCCGGTGTTGGTCAGGGTGAACCTGGCATCGATGGTGTTGCCAGGCGTCATCACGTTGCTCGACAGTTTCAGGTCCGAATAGTCGAAAGTGGTGTACGACAAGCCGAAGCCGAACGGGTACAGCGGTTTGCTGTGACGCTTGTCGTAGCCACGGTAGCCCAGGTACAAGCCCTCGCTGTAGTCGATCTCGGTCAGCGGGTTGTCACCGCGGTAGGCGGTCGGGTCCGGGTACGAAGCATAGCTGGGGTTGTCTTCGATCTGCTTGTCGATGGTCACCGGCAGCTTGCCGGACGGATTTACCTTGCCGTACAGGATCTCGGCCAGCGCCTGTCCACCCTGCTGGCCCGGGAACCAGGCATGCAGCGTGGCGCCCACCTTGTTGGCCCAAGGCTGCATGTTGGCGACACCGCCGCCGTGCATGACCACGATGGTGTTCGGGTTGGCCTTGGCAACGAACTTGATCAGGTCGGCTTGCTGGTCTGGCAGGTCATAGCCATGGTCAGAACCTTCGCCTTCGTTCTCGTAGTTGGTGCCGGCGGCAACCACCACGGCATCGTATTGCGCCAGGTCTTCTGGCGGGCGCAGCGACGCCCAGCTCATCTGCACGCCGGCCAGGCCACCCAGTGCCGGGGTGAAATTACCTTGTACGCGGCGGTATTCGAGCTTGACGGTGTACGACTTGCCGGCCACCAGTGCGGCGCTCTGGCCGGAGGTGACCAGGGCATTGACCACGTCGGAAGAGTACGGCACGCCGTCGCTTTCCAGCACTAGCTTGTCGTTGACCCACAGCTTGTACGGGCCATCGGCGCGCACCTTGAACACCTGCTTGCCAGAGATGGTCGGTTTGATGGTCGCGGTAAAACGCGCAGAGAACGCGCCGGCGGTCGGGCTGAAGCCACTCACGGCGGTGCTGCCGTTGTTGGTCTCGTTGGTGCTGGTGGTCCAGTTCAGATTCACACCGGGTTCTACTCGGGCCAACGCCGGCGAGCCGCTCAGGGTGGCATTGTCGAAGTACTCGGCTTTGACCCCGGCATTGCTGACGTTGCCTTTGCCGCTGCTCGGCTGGTACCACACCGACGCTTTGGGGTTCAGGCTCAGTGCTGGCAGATAGGTGACATTACTGCTGCTCGAGGCCAGCTGCTGCAAGCCGCTGAGCTCGGTCACGTAACTGTTGGGTGGCGAGTTGGCGGTACCGAACGGCGAAGCCGGTGCCTGGGCGGCCCAGTCACCGATCACCG
Source organism: Pseudomonas sp. BP01 (assembly GCF_022760795.1). NCBI lineage: Bacteria > Pseudomonadati > Pseudomonadota > Gammaproteobacteria > Pseudomonadales > Pseudomonadaceae > Pseudomonas > Pseudomonas sp. BP01. The sequence continues at coordinate 301,705 of NZ_JAFBKA010000002.1, read as the reverse complement.
CAATCTTGGCCGTGCGCGCCAGGGGCAGCAACGGCTTGCCGGAAGCAGTGTCAGCGTTGCGCAGCAGCACGATGGACTCACGCGCCAGGTTCAGCGAGGCGCGCTGCCCGTACTCGGTGTGTTCCAGCGCCTGCGCGGTATTCATGTGCTCCTGCAGGTCGTAGCTGACGATACCGCGCAGGTTGCGCTTGACCTTGTCGTCGATCACGTTCTGGGTCAGCTGGCCGCTCCACAGATACGGCAGCAGGTTGGCTTCGGTGAACTGCAGGCCCGACGGCATATCAATGTCGGTGCCGGCCCACGCCCCTTTGAATGGGTCGTGAATGGCATTGAAGTCGCTGATCACCATACCCTGGTAGCCCCACTCGCCCTTGAGAATCTCGGTGATCAGGTGGTGGTTTTCACAGGCGTAGTCGCCATTGACCTTGTTGAACCCGCACATGATCGAGGCGACGTTGGCATTCTTCACCATCGACTCGAAGCCCGGCAGGTACAGCTCGCGCAGGGTGCGCTCGTCGGCCACCACGTTGACCGCCTGGCGGTTGGCCTCCTGCTCGTTGGCCAGGTAGTGCTTGCCGCTGGCCTGGATGCCCTGGGCCTGTATGCCGTTGACCACGGCCGGTGCCAGCACGGCACCGAGGAACGGGTCTTCTCCGCTCAGGTATTCGGCGGAGCGCCCATTGTAAGGCGTGCGGTACAAGTTGACCCCTGGCGAGAGCATCTGCTGGCCGCCGGAAATACGCGTTTCATAGGCAATGGCCAGGCCAAACTCCTTCGCCCGATTGATGCTCCAGCTCGCCGCAAGTGCCGACTGCGAGGGGTATTGCGCGCCGAAGGTGGCATTGTTGACGTGCACGCCCATCGACGAGTCGTAGGCCACGGTGCCCTGGATGCCCCACTTGAGCAGCGAGGGGATCATGTGGCCGTCATTGACCCGGGTAAAGTTGATCTTCTCGGCCATGTTCATGTTGTCGAGGATCGAGCTGACCCGCGCCTCGACTTCGTTGCCCGTGGTCGGTGCTGCGGCCAGGGCGCTCGACGCCTGTATCACGCCAAGCGCCAACAGGCTCAGGCCCAGGGTGTGTTTCAGAGGGTTCACGCGGCGGTTCCTTGTACGGCTCATGGCTGGCTGACCTGCGGCGGAGCATCGCTGGTGTCGACGGGGGCATCGACCATGGCGTTGGAGCCGGCGGCCTCCTGGCTGACCCGGTCTACGCCCGTGATGCGTGCGCGCTGGGTATCGAGCTGTTCACGCGCGTTCTGGGTAGTCGCCTGCTGACGGGCAGTCGAAGTGTCTGCAAAGGCATTGATATGCGTGGCCAGCAGCGCCGAACAGGCGAGCGACAGCATTAGTCTATTCATCGAATAGTTCTCGATTAAAGGGTTTGAAATGAACGACATGGCCCGGGCCCAGGCATGCAGCCGGCGTAAGTCTGGGCACTGCGAGAAAAAGTTCAAGTCACAGAAACATTCAGCCGAGTGCGCAAGCTAAATAGTGATAGAAAAGTCAGTTAAATCTGGTTAATCGCGGTTCTTCAGAGCACACCAAAGCATGAACTCGCCCAATAAAATTATTTTTAATTGCTGCGTAATGAGTTTCATTGGCAGGTTTAGTCTTTGTTGTGACGTTTAAAGCCATTTTTCTCCATTCACTAAACCTAGTTGCAGATAGGTTTAGCGATCTGATAAGCTCCCGTCGCCGCCAGGAAAGTCGACGATTAATATCGGGCATTTATCCCGTTGCGCACTCTATTGCGCCTCGAAAGGTAACGACGTATTCTCCGGCCACCTTCAAATCAGCAACTAATTAAATGCCGCCATATAGCCAGCACATTGCATAAAGCCATCACCATGACCTTTAAAATCCCTACCCCCGACGCGATATGTAAGTGGCTGCTAAGTGCAAGCGCACTGCAACCGGCTGATATACAGCGCGCCGTTCGGTTGGGTGTGGCACAGGGCATTTCCGAGGATGAAAAACTGCACACGCTGCTGCGCCTGGGGGCGGTCAAGGATGGGCAGATGGCAGCCGCCTACGCTCACTTGCTCGGTGTTGCACGCCTGGCTGACGAAGTTGTAGAAATGGCGCCTGCTGTCACCGAGCGGTTCGCCCGTCACCATGGCGTGGTTACCCTGAGCGAGACCGCCAGCCACCTGCGCGTGGCGGCTGCCGTTCCGCTGTCTGCCTACGCACTGTCGGCGCTGGGCTATCACGCCGACAAAACTGTCGAGCCGGTCATCGCCACTGCCGAACAGGTGGCCGGGTTGATCGAACAAGCTTACGGCGCTGGTCGTTCGGCCATGGGCGCACTGGTCGAGGCGCTGGACGACGAAAGCGTCAGCGATGGCGATATCGAGCATCTCAAGGACATGGCGTCCGAGGCGCCGGTGGTGCGCATGGTCAACCTGATGCTGCAGCATGCCGTCGACCAGCGCGCCTCGGACATCCACGTCGAGCCCTTTGAAAGCCAGCTGAAGGTGCGCTACCGGGTCGATGGCGTGCTGCTCGAGGGCGAAGCACCACCCAGTGGCTATGCCGCGGCGATCATTTCGCGCCTGAAGATCATGGCCCGCCTGGACATCGCCGAGCGCCGCCTGCCTCAGGATGGCCGGATCATGCTGCGCATGCAGGGGCGCGAGCTCGACCTGCGGGTGTCCACCGTACCCACCAGCTTCGGCGAATCGGTGGTGATGCGCCTGCTCGACCGGCAGACCGTCAGCTTCGACTTCGCCAGCCTCGGCATCAGCGCCCAGGTCCTGCGCAGCATCGAGCAGTTGCTGGCACGCCCGCACGGGATCTTTCTGGTCACCGGCCCGACCGGCTCGGGCAAGACCACCACGCTGTACACCGCGCTGTCCGGCCTGAACAGCTCCGAACGCAAGATCATCACTGTCGAAGACCCGGTCGAGTACCAGCTCACCGGTATCAACCAGATCCAGGTCAAACCCGCGATCGGCCTGGGCTTCGCTACCGCCCTGCGCTCGATCGTGCGCCAGGACCCGGACGTGATCATGATCGGTGAAATGCGCGACCTGGAAACCTGCAGCATCGCCATCCAGTCATCACTCACCGGTCATCTGGTGCTGTCGTCGTTGCACACCAACAGCGCGGCGGCGAGCATCACTCGCCTGCTTGACATGGGCGTCGAAGGCTACCTGCTGGCCTCTACCCTGCAAGGTATCCTCGCCCAGCGCCTGGTGCGCCGCCTGGACCCGCGCACCCGCATCGCCTTCGAAGCACCAGCAGAACTGGTCGAGCGCCACCAGCTGCAGCGTTACACCGAGCAGCGACCGATCCTGTTGTACCGCCCCGACGAACAAAGCCCTGGCGGGGGCTACCATGGCCGCAGCGCAATCACCGAGCTGCTGGTGATGGACGATGAGTTGCGCAGCCTGCTGATGCGCCAGAGCGATGCCGCTAGCCTCGAGGCTGCGGCGCGGGACAAAGGCCTGGTCACGCTCTACGAAGAAGGCCTGCGCCAGGCCCTGGCCGGCATCACCTCGCTCGAAGAAGTGCTGCGCGTGACGGGTGGCGACTGAGATGCCGGTATATGCCTACAGCGCGCTGGACAGCGAAGGCCGCAAGCAGCGAGGCGAAGTGCAGGCCACCGACCAGGCACTGGCCGCACGCCAGTTACACCAGCGCGGCCTCCTGGTGCTCAGCCTCAAGCCAGGCAGCCGCCTGCTGCGCGCCGGCAGCCAACGCAGTGTGCTCAAGCCTGCCGAGCTGATCAGCTTCACCCAGCAGCTCACCACCTTGATCAGTGCCGGCCAGCCACTCGATAAAGCCCTGGCCACCTTGCTGAAGAACCTGCGCAAGCCCGCAGCAAAAGCCTTGCTCGAACGCGTGCGCGGCCAGGTCAAGGCCGGCCAGCCGTTGTCGCTGGCACTCGAGGAGCATCCGGCGACATTCACCCCGTTCTACACCAGCCTGGTGCGTGCCGGTGAAGCCGGCGGCGTATTGGAAATCACCCTGGCGCAACTGGCCAGCTACCTGGAACGCAGCCACACGTTGCGGGCCGAAGTGCTCAACGCGCTTATCTATCCGGCGTTTCTGGTGATCGGTGTGATCGGTTCGCTGGGCTTGCTGCTGGCCTACGTGGTGCCGCAGTTCGTGCCGATCTTCCAGGACCTCGGCGTGCCGATCCCCTGGGTAACCCGGGCCATCCTGGCGTTGGGCGACGTGGTCAACGCCTGGGGGCTGGTCAGCCTGGGCACGCTGAGCGCAACCTTCTGCCTGCTCCTCGCGACACGCCGCAATCCGCAACGGCGCATCGCCCAGGACCGCTGGCTGTGGCGCAGCCGACTGCTCGGTCCACTGCTGCAGAAACTCGAAACCGCACGACTGGCGCGAACCCTCGGCACCTTGCTGAGCAACAGCGTCACCCTGCTTGCTGCGCTGTCGATCGGCCGCGATGTCAGCGCCAACCAGGCGTTGCGTGAACACGTCGGGCAGGTTGGCGAAGCGGTCCGCCAGGGCGGCAGCCTGCCTCATGCGCTGGCTGCCGACCCGCTGCTGCCTGACCTGGCCTTGCAGATGATTGAGGTCGGCGAGCAATCCGCCAGCCTCGGCGCCATGTTGCTCAAGGTCGCGGATGTGTACGACATCGAAAGCAAACGCACCATCGACCGCCTGCTGGCGGCCCTGGTGCCGACCCTGACCATCGTAATGGCGGTACTGGTGGCAGCAATCATGCTCGCCATCATGCTGCCGCTCATGAGCCTCACCAGCACAATCTAGGAAACCGCCCATGCGCTCCCGCTCCCGTTCTACCGCCCGCCAGGCGGGCTTCACCCTGCTCGAAATGCTCGCGGTCATCGTCCTGTTGGGCATCGTCGCGACCATCGTTGTGCGCCAGGTCGGCGGCAACGTCGACAAGGGCAAATACGGCGCCGGAAAGGCGCAGCTGGCCAGCCTCAGCATGAAAGTCGACAGCTATGCCCTGGACGTCGGTGCCCCGCCGGCCAACCTCGACCAGCTGCTACACAAGCCCGCCAGCGCTAGCCAGTGGGCCGGCCCCTACGCCAAGCCGTCCGACCTGCTCGACCCGTTCGGGCATGCCTTCGCCTACCGCTACCCTGGCAAGCATGGCAGCTTCGACCTGATCTTCCTCGGCCAGGACGGCGCCCCGGGCGGCGAAGGCTACAAGGCCGACCTGGGCAACTGGCAGTAACCATGGGCGCGCCGCGGCACCACCAGCGTGGTTTCACGCTGTTCGAACTGTTGCTGGTGATCGTGCTGGTGGGCGTGGCCACGTCAATATTGGCGGTCGGGGTCGGCCGCGGCTTGCACAGCGCCCAGGAACGCACTGCCCTGTCGAACATGGTCAGCGCCCTGCGCAGTGCGCGCGTGCAGGCAATCGGCAGCGGCCGGCCCGTGCGTGCCGGCTTCGACCTGCAGCGGCGCCAGGTATTGATGGCCGGGCATGCACCCGCCGGCTGGCCTGAAGATTTCACCGTGCGCCTGAACACCGCCGAAGGCCTGGGCGCCGCATTCGAGTTTTACCCTGATGGCGCTGCCAGCGGCGGCAACATACAGATTGCCCGTGGCGAGCGGCGCTGGCGCATCGACGTCGGCTGGCTGACCGGCCGCGTGACGCTGAAGGCACTGCCATGAACAGGCAGCGCGGCTTCACCCTGCTGGAAATGCTCGCCGCTATCGCCCTGCTGGTGATCGCCGCGTCGGTCCTGCTCGGCGCCTTCGCCCAGAGTGGCCGCTCGCTGCAACAGGTGGCGCGCGCCGACCGACACGACAGTGCCGCACGCTCGCTGATCGATGACTTCGACCTCGGCGCACTCGAGCCCGGCCCGCAGCGTGGTCGCTGGCAAGGCCTGCCGTGGACCCTGGAGGTGAGCCAGGCAGTGACTTCGCCAGGGCGCGTAACCCTGTACCGGCTCGACCTGACGGTCGGTGAAGGCCGTCACGCCTCACACTACAGTACCTTGCGAGCCCGCACCTCAGAGGCGGGGCAATGAAGCGCCAGGCCGGCTTCACCCTGCTGGAAGTACTGGTGGTGATCAGCTTGCTGGGGCTGCTGCTGGGCCTGGTCGGCAGCGCCCTGGTAGCCTCGACCCGCGCAGTGGCCAAAGCCCAGCGCTACAGCGACAGCCTGGATGAACACCGCGCCGCACAACGTTTTTTGCGCCAGTCCCTGAGCCAGGTACTGCCGCTGACCGGGCGCACGGCCGAAGGCCGTCACACCAGCACCTTCGAAGGTGCCGGCGACAGCGTGCTGTTCTATGCGCCACTGCCAAGCTCGGTGGGGGGCGGGTTATACCGCCAGCGCCTGCGGGTAAGCGGCCATCGCCTCGAAGTGCAATTGGCCAGGCTCGATGGCCGACAGCTGCAGGCGTGGGGCGAGCCACAGCGGCTGCTGGATGGCGTCGAAGCGTTGAGCCTGCACTACCGCGGCTACACCCCGCTGGGCAAGGCGACCGGCTGGCTGACGCAATGGCCCTGGCCAGAGCGGGTGCCGCAGGCAATACGGGTGGACCTGCGCCTGCACGGCAGCCAGCAAGCCTGGCCCACCCTGCAGGTGAACCTGCTGCTGGACCTTTCCGGCGACGGAGGCCGGCCGTGAAGCGCCAGCGCGGTGCCGCGCTGTTGCTGGCGTTGTGGGTGATCGCGCTGCTGAGCGTGCTGCTCGGTGGCCTGGCCGTGGCCGTGCAACTGCAACAGCGCCAGGCCCTCTGGCAAGGCCGCCAGACCCAGGCGGCACTGGCCGCACAGGCCGGCCTGGAGCTGGCCGTGGCCAATCTGCTGGGGCGCGGGCCCCAGCGCTGGCAGCCCGATGGCCAACTGCATGCCGAGCAGTTCGCCGGCAACACCCTGCGCATCAGGGTTACCAGCGAACGCGGCAAGCTCGACCTCAACGCGACCCCGGTCGCACCGCTCGAACGTCTGCTGCGCGCCGCTGGCGCCAGCGCCGCTCGGGCCAAAACCATCACCCACGCTTTAAGGACGAGGCGCAACCAGGTACCCCTGCGAATGCTCGAAGAATTTCGCCAACTGCCCCGCATGGACTATGCGCTCTACCAGCGCGTGCTGCCGTCGATAACCGTGTGGGCCGGTACCGCCGAGCCCGACCCGGGCCTGGTCGAGCCGCAACTGGCCCGTGCGCTCGGCCTTCGCCGGGGCCAAGGCCAGGCCTCCGACCCCGGGCAGATCCTCAGCGTCTACAGCGAGGCGACCCTGGCAGGTGGCTTTGCCGCGCATGTGCAGGCCACCTTCGTCCTGCTACCGGCCCACGCGGGTGGCAAACCGTATCGCGTGTTGCGGTGGCAGGAATGACCCTCGTGCCCCCACGCTGCTCGGCAGCATTTGCCGCCTACCGGCGATCCTGCGCTGCAGGTTGGCAACAGAGCCTTGCCAGGCGCTGGCTGCTGGCCTGGCGCATGGAGCTGACCGGCCTGTTACCGGCCGTGCTGGCCGAACGCCTCGGTCGGCGCAATGCGCCGCAGGTACTGCGCTGGCCCTTGCCAACCGAGCTTCAGGCCAGCTACCCCGCTGTACTTGTGCTCGATCCCCGGCAAGTGCTGGCGCAGCGCATCAGCCTGCCGCTGGCGGCCACGCGCAACCTTGGGGAAGTGCTGACCTACGAAATCGACAAGTACACCCCCTATACCGCCGAACAGGTTCACTTCGTCGCCCGGGTGGTGCGCCGACAGCCACCGAACGCCGAGGTCGAACTGGTGGCCATCGCCCGCCAGCGCCTCGATGCCCTGCTGGAAGCGTGCCGTGAACGCAACCTGCCACTGGTGGCCATTGACGTTCAGGGCAGCGACGGCCAGCGCCTGGGGCTGGACCTGCTACCCGCAGGCAGCGATACCGGCCTGGCCCGCCCTTCCCGCCTTGATCAGGGCTTGTGGCTGAGCCTGGCGGCCTGCTGCCTGCTTCTGGCCGGCGGGTTCATCGACCAGCGCCAGAGCCTGGTGGCGGCCATGCAGCAGCAAGTGGCCAGCCAGCGCCAGGCGGTGCAGCACATTGAACAATTGCGCCAGGCACTCGACAGCAGCGTCGGCGCCGCCTCGTACCTGGCCAGCCGCAAGGCCGGCCAGCCCACCGTCAGCGCGCTGCTGGCAGACCTCACCGGTTGCCTGGGTGACGAGACCTGGATCGAGCAACTGGAAGTCCACGAAACCGGCGAGGTCACGTTCTCCGGCCAGAGCGCGCGCAGCAGCGCCGTGATCACCCAGGTCAAGGCCTGCAAGACCCTGGAGCATGCCCAGTTCCAGGGGGTGATCCTGCCGGACAAAGCCACCGGGCTGGAGCGTTTTTCGATCAGCGCCCAGCTCAAGCGGGAGGTGCCCCATGCGCCCGTTCAACCCTAGGGAACGCAAGATCGTCGCGCTTGGCGTGCTCGGCCTGTTGCTCTGGGCCGGCTGGTACCTGTTCGTCGACAGCCTGCTGCTTGCCCCGCTGCGCGACCTCGACGAACAGGCGCAGACACTGCGTGAACAACAACGTCGCTACGCCAGCCTGATGCTTCAGCAGCCGCAACTGGAAGCGCGCCTCAGGCAGGCGCGCAACGACCCGGCGCAGCGCAACAGCCTGCTGCCCGGTGACGACCCCAACGCCGTGGCTGCCGATCTCATGCAATACGCCGTCGAGCAGGTCCGCCGCCAGGCCTCGACCGGTGCAGGCTGCGAGGTGACCCAGCGCATGCCGATTGCCCCCGCCGAACGCGATGATGCCCAGGCCGAGCCCTATCGGCCGGTCAAGGTCAGCCTGACCCTGGCATGCGCAATCGAACCGCTGGCCGCACTGCTGCATGCCTTGGAGTACGGCCAGCCGAGCCTGTTCATCGAGCAGCTGAGCATCCGCCGCAGCACCAGCGCTGCAGCACAGAGCCCGGCCGGGCACCTTGAAGTGCACCTGCTGATTCGCGGCTACCTGCAGGCAGCAGGCCAAGGGGGCCAGCCATGAAAGTACCGGCCATGCGCCTGGCACTGCTGACCGCCAACGTGACGCTGCTGGCCAGCGTAGCCTGGGTGTTCGCGACACCCGCCCAGCCACACTGGTTCGAAGCGCATGCACGCTCGAACACCGCGCCAAGCCAGCCGCCCGTGCGCCTGGTCGAGCCGGGCAAAGCGCAGCTGGCGGCCGTGTGGCTGCACCCGCTGTTCAGCCCGGGCCGCCAGCCGGACGCCCATGGCCCGCAAGGGCAGGCTCCGGCGCTTGCCGGCATGATCTTGAGCGGTGTGCTGCTGGACGGAGAAAGCCGCTTCGCATACCTGCGCGAAGGCCGCAAACCGACAACCAAGGTCGCTCTGGGCAGCACCCTCGCCAGTGGCTGGACCTTGAGCCAGCTCGGCACCACCAGCGCCACCTTCACCCGCGCCGGGCAAACCCAAACGCTCAGCATGCCGTTGCTACGCCTGCCGCCGCCCTCCACCACTCCCGCCATCACCCTTCCGCGTACGACGACACCATGACCATGCCGCATTTCCCCCGTTTCTCTCTCCTTACCCTGCGGGCTCCTTTGCTGGGCCTGAGTGTTGCCGTCACATTGGCCGGCTGCGCCCTGCCGCGGCAAGATCTACACGGTGACCCGGCGCTGCTGCAGGAAGCTCTGGAAGGTGCCGATGCGCCGGCGCCGGCGAGCAAACCGGACGACACCCCGGTTGCGCCCAGGGAGAGCACCGCGCCCACCCGACAGATCATTCAGGGCAACCAGCGCTTCACCCGCCCCGCCAGCAGGCCGGCGGCCAGAGCCGCCAGCGACCAGGGCGATATCGTCTTCAACTTCACCGACCAGCCGATCGAGGCGGTGATCAACAGCGTGATGGGCGATCTGCTGCATGAGAACTACAGCATCAGCCAGGGCGTGAAAGGCAGTGTCAGCTTCTCCACCTCCAAACCTGTGAACAAGCAGCAGGCGCTGTCAATTCTGGAAACGCTGCTGTCCTGGACCGACAACGCCATGATCCGCCAAGGCGACCGCTACGTGATCCTGCCCGCCGACAAGGCTGTGGCCGGTAAGCTGGTCCCAGAAGTCGCCGTGGCGCAGCCCCCAGGCGGCCTGGCTGCGCGGCTGTTCAACCTGCGCTACATCGGTGCCAGCGAAATGCAGAAGCTGCTGCAGCCGTTCGTGCGTGACAATGCCTTCCTGCTGGTGGACCCGGCGCGCAATGTGATCAGCCTGGCCGGCACCCCGGAGGAACTGGCCAACTACCAGGACACCATCGACACCTTCGACGTCGACTGGCTCAAAGGCATGTCGATCGGCGTGTACGGCCTGCAGCGCGCCTCGGTGGCCGAACTGATGCCGCAACTGCAGAAGCTGTTCGGCCCGGACAGCGGCATGCCGTTGTCCGATATGGTCAAGTTCATGCCCAACGAGCGGACCAACTCGATTGTCGCTATTTCGTCGCAGCCGCAGTACCTGCAAGAGGTCGGCGAGTGGATTCGGACCATCGACGAAGGCGGTGGCAACGAGCCGCAGCTGTTCGTCTACGACGTGCGCAACATGAAGGCCGCCGACCTGGCGCGCTACCTGCGCCAGATATACGGTTCGGGCAAGGTCAGCGACGACCCGGCGGCCAAGGTCGCCCCAGGCCTGAAGACCACCAGCCTGACCTCGCTGAACGGCACCGGCACCCAGGGCCTGAACGGCAGCGGTATGACCGCCCAGGCTGACAAGGCCGACGACGAGCAGAGCGAAGCGTACGACGAGCCCTCCGACCAAGGCAGCGACAGCGAAACAGGTAGCGCGTCCGCAGAAGCGGGCGAAAGCGACGTCAAGAGCCTTGCCGAGTCGGTGCGCATCACGGCGCAGAAAAGCAGCAACCAGCTGCTGGTGCGCACGCGACCGGCACAGTGGAAAGAAATCGAAGCCGCGATCAAGCGCCTGGACAGCCCACCCCTGCAAGTGCAGATCGAAACCCGCATCCTCGAGGTCAAGCTCAGCGGCGATCTCGACCAGGGTGTGCAATGGTATCTGGGCCGCCTGGCAGGCAATTCCTCCAGCACCAGCGTGGCCAACGAAAGCGGCAGCCAAGGTGCCTTGGGCGCCGGTGGCGTGGCGCTGGGCAGCAGTTCGATGTTCTACTCGTTCGTCAGCAGCAACCTGCAAGTCGCCTTGCGCGCCCTGGAGACCCGTGGCCTGACCCAGGTGCTGTCGGCGCCATCGCTGGTGGTGCTGAACAACCAGCAGGCGCAGATCCAGGTCGGCGACAACATCCCGATCAGCCAGACCACCGTCAACACCAGCACCTCTGACACCACCCTGAGCAGCGTCGAATATGTGCAGACCGGGGTCATTCTCGACGTGGTGCCGCGCATCAATCCAGGCGGGCTGGTGTACATGGACATCCAGCAGCAGGTCAGCGACGCCGATGACAGCGCGGTGACCACCACCCAGCCCAACCCACGCATCTCCAGCCGTGCGGTGTCGACCCAGGTAGCGGTGCAGAGTGGCCAGACGGTCTTGCTCGGTGGCCTGATCAAGCAGGACAACACCAAGTCAGAGACCCGTGTACCCGGACTGTCGAGAATTCCAGGCCTCGGCTGGCTGTTTGGCAGCAGCTCCAAAAGTCGCGACCGTACCGAGCTGATCGTGCTGATCACCCCCAAGGTGGTGAACAACCCGGAGCAGGCACGCCAGGTCACCACTGACTACCGCCAGCAAATGCAGTTGCTGAGGAGCCAAGTCAAAGGAACATGACAGCAGCCGTTGCGTTCTGGATATGCAGGGCCGGCACCGCGTACAACCCGAAACTGGTGTCAGACTTCAACTCGCTGAAATGGACCGACCTCTATACCCGCGACCGTGTGGCTGAGCTTGGTAAATGGACCCTTTGAACATGACGACGCTAGACTTCGAACTGGCCACGCAACTGGCCGCCACCACTTTGCGCCACGCCCGGGCCCTGGGCGTGCGGCCGCTGGCAGCCGCGGTGCTCGACGGTGCGGGTCACCCACTGGCGGTACTGCGCGACGAACATGCCAGTTTCCTGCGCCCGCAGATCGCCACCGGCAAGGCACGCGGCTGCCTGGGCTTGGGCGTCGGCGGCCGTGAACTGGCGCGTCGTGCGCAGGCCATGCCGGCATTCTTCGATGCCATCAACAGCCTCACCGACGGCGAGGTTATCCCGGTGGCGGGCGGCATCCTCCTGCGCAACATCGATGGCCACCTGCTGGGCGCCATCGGTGTCAGCGGCGACACTTCGGACAATGACGAGCGCTGCGCGCTGCTGGCCATCGAAGCGCTCGGGCTGATTGCCGACACTGGCGAGGTTCAGGCTTGAACGCAAAGGGCCAAGCCCATAGGTCAAACGTCAAGAACCCCACGGTGCAAGGCGCTCAGCACGCGCGCGGCGTCTGCGCCTCGCTCGTCCAGCAGGCATAGCGGGATTGCGCTCAAGGCTGGCTGCGAATCGGCCAGCCCCTCGCCAATCAAGGCCAGCGGGCACACAATGTCCATCTGCAACGACCGTAAGCGCTTGGCCAACGTGGGGCTCACCGGCGCCTGAACTTTGATCACCAGTGCCGCAGGCTGCATGGCCGCACACACGATGGGGAGCTCTTCCAGCGGCTGCCCGCAACCGAGCACTTCGATGCGCTGTTGCTCGCTGCTCAACAGTAGCCCGGCGCACAACACACTGAGTTCGGCTTGCCCATCGGTACCTGCTAGCAAAACCTGCGGCGCATCCACCTGGTTCATCTGCAAACGCAGCAGCAAGCGGGCGCGCAAGAACGTGTCGAGAAACAACCATTGGCTACGCTGGCCAGGCGCGGAGGCTGAAGCCAGCTCATGCCAAACTGGCATCAGCACTTCACGCAGCACGGTGGCCTTGGGCAAGAGTGTGAACAATTGACCATGGATCCCCTCCAGTGCCGGCCCGTCGAATGCCTTGGTTGCGCGCACCACGGCGGCGCGCCAATCGTCAAAGGCCGAATGCTGCTGCACAGACGCCTCAGGCTGGCCTGCGAGCAGATCGCCGACCTTGCTGATGGGCAGGCCGTTGGCCGTCCAGCGCAAGATGTCGCGTATGCGCTGGACATCCCGGGCCGTGTACAGGCGATGGCCGCCCTCGGTGCGCTGCGGGCGTATCAACCCATGGCGGCGCTCCCAGGCACGCAAGGTCACCGGATTGATGCCGGTCAGGCTGACCACATCGCGCATCGGTAGCAAATCAGGTGGGGTGGCGTCTGTCATAACGAGGGGTCATCCGGGTAATGGCTCATTCTAAACCCAGATGCACCTTCTGCGGTGAGCCTGCTTGGTTCATCATGCAACAAACGGCGCCGAAGCCTTCTGCACAGAAGCTACGCTGCGCATATCGCATACGAAACGCCTGTAGGTGGGCCCCATGATCAACGCAAAACTTCTGCAACTAATGGTCGAGCATTCCAACGATGGCATCGTCGTCGCCGAGCAGGAAGGCAATGACAGCATCCTTATCTACGTCAACCCCGCCTTCGAACGCCTCACCGGCTATAGCGCCGACGATATCCTCTACCAGGACTGCCGTTTTCTTCAGGGCGAGGATCATGACCAGGCGGGCCTGGCAACCATCCGCGAGGCGATCCGCGAAGGGCGCCCCTGCCGCCAGGTGCTGCGCAACTACCGCAAGGACGGGAGCCTGTTCTGGAATGAGCTGTCCATCACGCCCGTGTTCAACGAAGCGGACCAGCTGACGTACTACATTGGCATCCAGCGCGATGTCACCGCGCAGATATTCGCCGAAGAAAAGGTACGCGAGCTGGAGGCTGAAGTGGCTGAACTGCGCCGGCAACCGGGCTAGGCCAAGGGCTGACAAAAAACCTGTACAAGCCCCATGGCTTGTATAGATTAATGCTTAGGTTTCAGCTATACCTGTACAACAAACCACTTTTGTACAGCATGGCCTGGAGCCCAGCATGTCAGCATACCTACAGCAATTCGCCGAGCGCTTCGCCAGCCTCGATGGGGCGCACCTCGACACGCTGGAAAAACTGTACAGCGAAGATGTTACCTTTCGCGACCCTTTGCATCACATACAGGGGCTGCAGGCCCTGCGAGCCTATTTCGAGCAGTTGTACGCCAACGCCAGTGATATTCGCTATGCCATCACCAGCGCCGACGAGGTGAGGCCTGGGCAGGGCTACCTGCGCTGGACACTGCAGTTTTGCCACCCCCGCCTGGCCCGCGGCCAGCCGATCACGTTGCAAGGGTGTAGTTGCTTGCATTGGCGCGAACGCGTGCATTTTCACCAGGACTATTTCGACGCCGGCGCCCTGCTTTATGAACACCTCCCCGTCATGGGCGGTGCAATTCGCTGGCTCAAAGGCAGGCTGGCATGAGCCGCTGCTGGCTGACCGGCGCCAGTAGCGGTATCGGTGCCGCACTCGCACACATCCTTTTGGAGCAAGGCCATCAGGTTGCCTTGGGCGGGCGCCATGCCGATCGCCTTGCCCCTCTGGCCGAAAAATTTCCCGGGCAGGCATTGCTGGCCGTTGGCGATCTTGACAACCCGCAGCAGGTCGCCGGGATCGCCGCACAGATCGAGCAGGCCTGGGGCGGGCTGGACATGGCCATCCTCAATGCCGGCACCTGCGAATATCTGGAGCCGGGGCATTTCGATCCCGCGTTGGTCGAACGTGTAGTGCGCACAAACCTGCTGGGCGTCAGCTACTGCCTGGCGGCGGCACTGCCTCTGCTTCGCACCGGCCAGCGCCCCCACCTGGTGGTTATGGGCAGTTCGGTGACCTGGCTGGCCCTGCCCCGCGCCGGCGCCTATGGCGCGTCAAAGGCTGCGGTGCGCTACCTGGTGGAGTCACAGCGAATCGACCTGGCTCGCGAGGGGATCGCGGTCACCCTGGTCAGCCCTGGCTTCGTCGACACGCCACTGACACGTCGCAACGATTTCCCCATGCCGCAGCTGTGGACTGCGCAGCGCGCCGCCCGGCATATCGCCAAGCGCCTGCCCCGGCGCCCACTGGAAATCAATTTCCCCGGGCTTTTCACCCTGGTGTTGCGCCTCTTGGGGGCGCTACCCGCGCGCCTGCGTCTGGTACTCGGCCAACGCCTCGCCCGCCATGAACAGGAATGATGATCCATGCGTATCGCAATCATCGGCAGTGGCATCGCAGGGCTGACCTGCGCCCATCTGCTGTCACGCAAGCACGAAGTAACGGTTTTCGAAGCCGAGCAGTGGATCGGGGGCCACACGCATACCCTCGATGTGGTCTGGAAGGGCCAGCGCCATGCAATCGATACCGGCTTCATCGTTTTCAACGACTGGACCTACCCCCAGTTCATCCGGTTGCTCGACCAGCTCCAGGTCACTTCGCAGCCGACCGAGATGAGTTTTTCCGTGCATGACCCGGTTACTGGCCTGGAGTACAACGGCCACGACCTGAACACACTGTTTGCCCAACGCCGCAACCTGGTGTCCCCGGGTTTCTGGGGCATGATCCGGGATATTCTGCGGTTCAACCGCCAGGCACTGGCCGACCTGGAAAACCAGCGTATCGACGCCGACACCACCCTGGGCGCCTACCTTCAGGCACAGCGCTATGGGCAGCGCTTCATCGACCACTACATCGTGCCGATGGGGTCGGCGATCTGGTCGATGTCCCGCGCCGACATGCTTCACTTCCCCCTTGAGTTCTTCGTGCGTTTCTGTCGCAACCACGGCTTGCTGTCGGTCAACCAACGCCCACAGTGGCGGGTGATCAAAGGCGGCTCGCGCAGCTATGTCGCGCCGCTGTGCCGACCGTTCGCTGATCGCATCCGCCTCAATTGCAGGGTTCACCGGGTCAGCCGCGACGAAGGTGGCGTGACCCTCGTGAGCGCGGCCGGCACCGAACGCTTCGACAATGTGGTGTTCGCCTGCCACAGCGACCAGGCGCTGGCACTGTTGGAAACCCCCAGCACACTGGAACGCGCCGTGCTCAGCGCCATCGGCTACGCAAGCAACGACGTGGTGCTGCACACCGATACCCGTCTGCTACCACGCCGCAAGAGCGCCTGGGCAAGCTGGAACTACCGCCTGGGCGGCCCAGAGCAGGCTCCCGCCGCGCTGACCTACAACATGAACATTCTGCAAGGTATTCAGGCACCGACAACCTTCTGCGTGAGCCTCAACCAGACCGCACTGATAGACCCAGCGCAAGTGATCGCCCGCTTCCAGTATGCCCATCCGCAGTACAGCATTGCGGCGTCCGCCGCCCAGGCGTGCCAGGCACAACTGCAAGGCCTGCAGCACAGTTACTTCTGCGGCGCCTACTGGGGCAACGGCTTTCATGAGGACGGGGTGGTCAGCGCGCTGAAAGTGGCTGCGCACTTCGGGGAGCAACTGTGAACAGCAGCCTTTGCCTGGGCTGGATCAGCCACCGTCGGCTGACGCCGCGGCTGCATGCTTTCCGCTACCGGATCGGCATGTTCTACCTGGACCTGGACGAACAAGCCTGGCTGATGGGCCTGTCACGCTGGCTGGGGCGTTGGCGCCTGGCACCGCTGTGCTGGCGCGAAACCGACTACCTGCCAGCGCAGACCCGCCACGGCGAAACCCTGGCCCAGGCCGCACGCTTGCTGGTCGGGCAAGCCACGGGGCATATGCCCGAAGGCCCGGTACAGCTGCTCACGCAACTGCGTTGCTGGGGGCTGTCGTTCAACCCGGTGAGCTTCTATTTCTGCCATGACCGCGACGGCAGCCTGAAAGCGATCCTGATGGAGGTGCGCAACACCCCGTGGCGCGAGCGTTTTCATTACGTGCTGCCGGTGCAAGAGAGCCTAGGCAGGCCCTTCACCGTGGCCAAAGCCTTCCATGTTTCGCCGTTCATGCCACTGAACATGGACTATCACCTGCGCTTTTCCCTGAGCGCGGACCATGTACGCATCCACATGCAGAACTGGCAAGACGGCCGCAAGGTGTTCGAGGCCGACCTCGCCCTGCACCGTCAGCCACTGGATGGCATTGGGCTGCGTCGGTATGTCATGACCTTCCCATGGATGAGCCTGCGCACTGTCTCGGCCATCTACTGGCAGGCGTTACGCCTGTTACTCAAGCGCACCCCCGTGCATGACCACTCCACCCGCCAGCATGACCTGGCGCTCGGCCAACCTTGCGAGGACCCTGTCGATGTCGAATCCCACCCTGAGCGTTAGTAAGTTCGCAGGCCTTGCGCCATTGCTCGGCGGGCTGGCACGAAGCGCCGTTCTCGCCCAGCTGGGCAAGCTGCGCCACGGCCACCTGCGCCTGCTCAGCCACGGGCAGCAGTGGAGTTTCGGTGATGCCGAAAGCCCGTTCCAGGCCGAGGTGGAGATCCTCGATGACGCCACCTGGAGCCTGATCGCCGGCAATGGCTCGATCGGTGCTGGCGAAGCCTACATCCACGGCTATTGGCGAAGCCCCGACCTGGCGCTGGTGACGCGCCTGTTCGTCGCCAACCTTGAAGTGCTGGACGCGCTCGAGGGTGGCCTGGCCCGCTTCGGCCGCCCTGCCCTGCGGTTGCTGCACCGGCTCAACCGCAACAACAAGCGCGGTGCCCGGCGCAACATTCTGGCGCACTACGACCTGGGCAATGCCCTGTTCGAACGGCTGCTGGACCCCACCATGATGTATTCGGCCGCGCAGTTCGAGCAAGCCGGGCAAACACTGGAGCAAGCCCAGTTGCACAAGCTGGAGCGCATCTGCCAGAAGCTTGAACTGCGCCCTGACGATCACCTGCTGGAAATTGGCAGTGGCTGGGGTAGCCTGGCGATCCATGCAGCCACCCGATACGGCTGCCGGGTCACCACCACGACGCTCTCCGAAGCGCAGTACAGCCATACCCTGGCGCGCGTTCAGGCCCTGGGGCTGGAGCAGCGCGTGAAGGTGCTGCGCGAAGACTACCGCGACCTTCAAGGCACCTTCGACAAACTCGTGTCGATAGAGATGATCGAGGCTGTCGGCCACCGCTACCTGCCCGTGTATTTCCGCCAGTGTGCCACGCTGCTCAAGCCCGACGGCCTGATGCTGTTGCAGGCGATCACCATCCGCGACCAGCGCTACGCCCAAGCGCGGCGCTCGGTCGACTTCATCCAGCGCTATATTTTCCCCGGTGGCGCCCTGCCCTCGCTGAGCGTGTTGCTTGACACCGCCAGCCGACACACCGCACTCAACCTTGTGCACATGGAGGATTTCGGCCAGGACTATGCCCACACCTTGCGGCATTGGCGTGAAAACCTGCGTCAGGCGCGCACAGCATTGGCGGACCTGGGCTACGACGAGATGTTCCAGCGCCTGTGGGAGTTCTACCTCTGTTACTGCCAGGGCGGTTTTGAGGAGCGCACCATCGGCGTTGCGCACCTGCTGTGGGCAGCGCCACTGGCACGGCGCGCCCCCTTGCCTGACGGTGCCTGATGCCCGGGCGCTGGCTGGTCGCCAATGCCGTCTGGTTACAGGCCGGCTGGTGGATCTGCGTGCTGGGCGCCGAACGCCCCTGGCTATTGCTGCTGGTGATCGCGGGTGTGGCGGTGCACTTGCGCCTGTGCCCGGACGTCACTGCCGAATTCAGGGCGCTGTTGCGCGTCACCTTGGCCGGGTGTGTGCTCGACAGCGTGCTGGGGGCAATGGGCGTGTTCGGTTTCGACGCTTGGCCGCTGCCACTATGGCTGGCGCTGCTGTGGCTAGTGCTGGCCAGCGGCATGCGCCACAGCCTGGCATCGGCTGGCAGGCACTGGCGGATCGGTGCGCTGCTGGGCGCACTCGGCGGCCCCCTGGCCTATTTAGGCGGCGCAAGGCTTGCGGATGTGGCCCTGCCGTTGGGCGCGCTGCAAACCGGCCTGCTACTGATGCCGATCTGGGCCTTGGCCCTGCCCCTGCTCGCGCGCCTCGCGGCGCGGCGCTGACCTGCGGCATCGGTCGGAGCAGTAGCGCACCTGCTGCCAACAGCGAGCCCAACGCTTGCGCCAGTTGAACGGCCGGCCACACACCACGCAGACCTTGCTGGGCAAAAGGCTCTTTTTCATAACGCCTGCTGCGCATCGAGCTGCGCCAACAGTGTCTGGCCACGCTGCCACACAGCGTCTCGCCGGCTAGCCGTCATGCCATCGAGGCTACGATAGACCAGAGCCAAACGCGGGTTCGTCGACAGCAGAGGGCGATGGCGGATGAGAAAATGCCAGTACAGGGCATTGAACGGGCAGCCATCGTCCTCGATAACAAGATCAACCTTGTAACTGCACGCCTTGCAATGGTCGGACATGCGCTGGATGTAACGACCACTGGCGCAGTAAGGCTTGGACCCCAGGTAGCCACCGTCGGCGTGCATCACCATGCCAAGCGTGTTGGGCAGCTCGACCCAGTCGAAGGCATCCATATAGACCGCCAGGTACCACTCGCAAATCGCGGTGGGTACGATACCGGCCAGCAAGGCGAAGTTACCGGTCACCATCAGCCGCTGGATATGATGCGCATAGCCCAGCCGCAGGGTCTGCCCGATGGCTTGCTCCATACAGCGCATGCGGGTGCGCCCGGTCCAGTAGAATTCAGGCAACGCGCGTTGGTTGCCAAGGTGATTGAGCCCGGCATACTCCGGCATTCGCAGCCAGTAGACACCGCGCACATACTCACGCCAGCCGATCAACTGGCGAATGAAGCCTTCAGCTGCATTAAGCGGTACTCGCCCCTCGCGCCAGGCCTTATCGACCTCCTCACACAGACAACGCACATCCAGCAGCCCGATATTGAGCGCTGCACTGATGCGCGCATGGAACAGGTACGGCTCACCCTCGGCCATTGCGTCCTGGTAGTCGCCAAAAGCCGCCAGGCCGAAATCCAGAAAGTGCTGCCAGAGCTGCTGTGCCTCGGTATGGGTCACGGGGTAGTCGAAGCCGTCGATGGCCCCGTAGTGATCGCTGAAGCGCTGACGTACCAAGGCAACCACCGCTGCCGTGATTCCGTCCTGCGGGAAATGCGCAGCAAACGGCCCACGCAACTGGCGTGGCAATGACTTGCGGTTGTCGCCATCAAAATTCCACGTGCCACCTGCCGGGCTGCCGTCGGGCTCCATAAGCAGGCCGGTTCGCTTGCGCATACCACGGTAGAAGTGCTCCATACGCAGCTGCCGACGCTCATGAGCCCAGCGCGCGAAGGCTTCGCGGGAGCACAGAAAACGCCTGTCGCGATGCCACACCAGGGGCAAGGCCGCATCACGCAAAGCCTGCTCCAGGCGCCACTCCCCGCACTCGGTCAGGTGAATATGCGTGGCGCCCAGGGCGTGTTGCCAGCGACGCAATTCGCCAACGATGCTACCGCTGTTGCCGTCAGCATCGAGCTCGACATAATGCACTTGCCAACCCCGCTCGCGCAGGGCCTGGGCAAAGTGCCGCATGGCGCTGAAGATCAGAACGATCTTCAGCGGATGATGCGGCACGTACCGGGCCTCGCCCTCCACCTCCGCCATCAAGACAGCATCGCGCGCAGGATCAAGGGCCGCCAGGCTTGCCAGGTCGAACGACAGCTGGTCACCCAGCACAAGGCCCAGACGCATCGTTCGGGCTACCACTGGCTTGTGAGCGTTACCGGTACGCGCAGCGGTGCAACGGGGCCGTCACGTTGCCCGCACATCTCATCATGCACCACCTGCTGTACCAGCATGCAGGGCACTGGTGGCAGGTCGGCCAGCAATTGCCGCAGCTCGGTAGTGGAGCGCACACGAACGGGCTGCCCATGGGCGTCGCACAACGTCACGGGGCCTGCGTCGGTCAAGGCGCGCAAGAGGTAAAAACCACCCTCCAGCGACAGCAGTTCCAGTTCCTTGGCTTCGCCGGTGGATACCAACTGGGCAAGCGCGATCAGGTTCATGGTGTGCCCTCTGGCAGGCGGCGGAAGAACAGGGTGATCTGGCCGATCTCCACGCCCAGCTTGCTCATGCTCGAGCGGTTGATCAGGGTGTCGTCATCCATGAGGTACATCCAGTCGTCCAGGTCTACCTGCCAGTGCCGCCCATCAACCGGCAGGTCCAACTGGTAACGCCATCGCAGCGCGTTACCCGCCACTTCGCCGCGCGCCTCACCGATCACGTCCCCCGCGGTTCCGCGCCAGCGGCCAGGCCCGTCAGGCACCAGCATCCAGGTACGCTGCTGGCGAGTGCCATCGCTGTATAGAAAATGCTCGTCCAGAATCAGCCGCTCACCTTCGCGGCGGCTGTCGATGCGCACGTGGAAGCGCTTGACCACCTCCCCGGACCGCTTCTGGAACATCCCCCAGGCCTGCACCGGCCGCGAGAAGAATGCCGCCAGGTCGAGTTTCGGTTGCTCCTGGGCATAGTGCTCCACACCGACATTGCCACAGCTGCCCAGAAGCAGGCAGGAAGCCAGCAACAGTACTTTGTACATGTTCATGTTCCTCGGTCGTTGCCAGCCAGCCCCAGTAGGCGCTGACGCAGTTGGGTATCCCTGGCACGGGGGTCGAGCCAGATGGCAAAGAACGCTCGGGCAAAGACCGGGTCGGCGATTTCGCGGCTGAGTTTACCGTCGACGTAAAAGCGGCAACCCTGCCCCGGCAGGTACAAGCCCGTAATGCGCATGCCGGGGCGCACGTCCACGAATGCCTGTTCAATCGCATGGGTCCACGCCGTGCGTTGTTGCGACGTTATGCTGCCACCGTTGAGGCGGCGCATTTCCTCGAGGGTGGCCTGTACCAATGTGCCCTTGGACAACGATCGGTGATAGAGGAGCTCAAGGGCGAAAGGCTGGTTCCAGTCATGAACTGGCCCTGCTGTCCATAATTGGGCTGTGTAAAGACGCAGGCCAAACCAGGTGAACTCACCCACGCCCAGGCGTTTTGCCGCAGGCAACTCCGCTCGCCAGTCCGCCGCTGCCGTCGACAGGGCAGCCAGTAGCAGACAAAGGCAGGTCCAACGAGCACGGTGCGCCATGCTGACCTCGATCACACCCAAATACTGTACAACAATAGCACGCTGTACAGTTATTACGCCGCACTGTATAGATTTTAATGGACGCAGTCACCCTCGATCACGTGAGTAGCGATATCACCAGGTCCGCAATATTGATAGGTACGAATGCCACGGTAAGCAGCGCATAGGCCTTGCGCGAGCTGGCTGCAAACACACACAGCGGGATCACGATCATGATCACGTCAAATGCGCCCCAAAGCGCCAGGGGCGAAACGCCGAACAAGAGAATGTTGACGATAAACCCAAGCAGGTAATAGCCCGACAGGAACAGCAGTGCGTATCGGCCATCCTGCTCGAAATACACGCGAAGCCCTTCGAGCTCGTCCTCACTTCGGCTGGGCAACACCAGCGCCGAGGCAACGAACAGCGCAAGTGCCAGCAACACCAGCAGCAAAAATTCCTGGAACGAAAAGGTCCCCCTTACTTGCGGCAGCGTATTGACCGCCCACCAGAAATCCATCTGGGTGGTGAACAGCATGACTGCCCAGACCAGGGCAACCCAGTCTGGGGTTGCGTTGCGACGGATACGGAAGACGGTTAGCGCCCCAAGAAGCAGGCGTGTGACAGAAAGGCCCAACACCATGGACAAGACGGTGGCAACGATAGGGAAATTGCTCATGGGGCCTCCAGGGGATCAAGACTCTGGACAGCGTAGGTGGCGAACAGCAGACTTTGCACAAATGAGTACGGCTTCTTGGGGGTTGTCGCAGGATTTTCAGTGCCTGTAAAACCGATCCCCACAACAAGCCTCAAGGCAGGCTGTACCCCACCAAAAACTGCAGCGTCACTCACCCAAGGAGCCTGCCTTGTCAGAACGCACTCAGTGCGGCGTGAAGCCCAGCGACTCTGCCTGGTCGGTGTTTCTGGTGTTCTTGCGCCTGGGCCTGACGTCTTTCGGTGGCCCCATTGCGCACCTGGGTTACTTTCGTGAGGCATTTGTAGCGCGCCGCCAATGGCTCAGTGAACGCAGTTATGCCGAGTTGGTCGCCCTGTGCCAGCTGCTTCCCGGGCCCGCGAGCAGCCAGATCGGCATCGCCCTGGGCCTCTCACGGGCCGGGTTCACGGGCGCTTTCGCTGCGTGGGCAGGGTTCACATTGCCATCGGCCCTCCTGCTGACGCTGTGTGCTCAGGGCCTCGGTACATGGGGAGGTGGCGCCCCAAGTGGCCTGTTGCACGGCCTGAAAGTCGTCGCAGTCGCTGTGGTGGCCCAGGCGGTGTGGGGCATGGCACGTAGCCTTTGCACCGATGTTGCGCGCGTAACCATCGCCCTGCTCGCTGCCTGTACCGCGCTGCTGTGGCCCAACGCAATCGGGCAGATAGCCGTGATCTCAGGCTCGGCCATCACAGGCTTGATCCTGCTCAAGCCTCCGGGCTCCCCGGCAGGGGAAGCGCTGCCGATTTCAGTCAGCCGAAAGGCCGGGCTGGCAGCGCTAGTACTGTTCTTTGCCTTGTTGGTCGGCTTGCCGCTATTGACCCGCATCTGGCCCTCGCAAGCACTGGCAATGGTCAACGCCTTTTATAGCGCAGGCTCGCTGGTATTCGGCGGCGGGCATGTCGTTCTACCGTTGCTTGAGTCCGCCACAGTGGCCAAGGGCTGGGTCGTAAATGACACCTTTCTGGCAGGTTATGGCCTGGCGCAGGCCATACCGGGCCCACTCTTCACGTTTGCAGCCTTCCTGGGGGCATCCATGAGCGTGCAGCCGTCCGGCTGGGTTGGCGCGACCGTTGGCATTCTCGCCATCTTCACCCCCTCCTTCCTGTTGGTGATCGGAGTATTGCCCTTCTGGGAAACACTCCGGCGAAGCACCCGCAGCCAGTCAGCGCTTGCCGGTGTAAACGCCGGTGTGGTCGGGCTTCTGCTGGCTGCCTTGTACCAACCGGTGTGGACGAGCGCCATAGCCAAGCCAGCAGACTTTGCATGGGCGCTGATCGCCTTGATGGCCCTGATGTTCTGGAAGTGGCCTGCATGGTTGGTTGTCCTGGGCTGCGGCGGGTTCGGTTGGCTGCTGAGCAGCACCGTCTAGGGGCCTTTGAGACGGTATCGTGCAGCTCACTGCAAAGGAAGCGATACGATGGCTGCCAGCCCGCCAGCAGCCCTGTTTTCCAGGCGCACCTGCCCACCCAGCCGCTCGACGATGGTGGCCACGATGGATAACCCCAGCCCTGCGCCATTGGGGCTATTGCGGCTATAGAAGCGCTCGAATACCCGCACAAGATTCGCCTCGTCTATGCCCGGCCCTTCGTCTTCGACAACGAGTTCGAAGTGAGTGGCCAGGCGCCTGAGTGATACCGTGATGCGCCCGCCAGGCGGTGAATGCTCCACCGCATTGGAAACCAGGTTCTGCAAGGCGATGCCCAGCGCTCCGGCATCAATCATCAGGCCATGGTCACCTTCGCTGAGATCGAGCGAAGGCTCCAGGCCGCGATCGAGTATCCAGGGTGTGAGATCCGCCAGTACATCGGTGACCACTTCGCCCAGATCGACACGGGTGGTGACGCGCTGGCCGAGGCGCGGTTCGACGCGGGCAAGGGTCAGCAACTGGTTGACCACCCGGGTCAGCCGGTCCACACCGCCAATCAGAAAACCGAGGGCTTTCTGGCGCTCGGCATCGGTACTGGCGGCCTGTGCGTTTTGCGCATGCAGGCGCAGGATCGCCAGAGGGGTGCGCATCTCATGGGCCGCGTCGGCAATGAACCGGTGCTCGCGCCGTAGCAGGTCCTCGATCTGCGCCAGCAGGCGGTTGATGGCAGCCTGCATGGGCTCAAGCTCTGTCGGTAACGGCACCAGTTGCAACGGCTCCAGAGAGTCGGCATGGCGCGCACGAATCACGTCGGCCATGTTCTGCAACGGGCGCAACCCCCAGCCGATGGCCGCCCAGACCAACAGCGCCAGGCCCAGGCTGCCGAGCAAAAACGGGAACAGCGTATGGCGTACGATGCGATCGATCAGGTCGTAACGCACATCGTCGCGCTCACCCACCCAGATCACCCACTGTTTTTCGGGCACCGGTAAAACGAAGCCGCGCCATTGTTCGCCACCGCTGGCAAAGTCATAAAAGCCCGGCGCCGTAGGCGGTGGGTCGAGCGTCGGTGCACTGGGCGTGTGCACCAGCAGCCGTGCTCCGTCACCCCATACCTGGAACGCCAGCTTGCTTTCGTAGGGGTGGCCCACACGATGGCGCCCGGCCTTGCCCAGCGCCTCGTTGAACGCCCGATACAGCTTTTCGCGGTTGCCATCCTGTACCGGCAGGTTCATCACCCCCTGCAACAGCCGGGCATTCTGAGCCATGTGGGCATCGTAGACTTCGTTGATCTCGCGCCGGCTGTCGTGATAGTTGTACAGCGCCAACAAACCGGTGCCGAGCAGCATCAGCACCATCACCCGCCACAGCGTGCGCTGGCGCAGCGAGCTCATACCTTGCCCTCGACCAGATAACCGATACCGCGCACCGTGCGGATCAGGCCGTTGAACAGCTTCTTGCGCAGGTGATAGATGTTCACTTCCAGCGTGTTGCTCTCAGGCTCCTCGTCCCAGCCATACAGCAGCTGGGTCAACCGCTCACGCGTGAACACTTTGCCCGGTTGCGCCAGCAACTCGTGCAGCAGGCGATACTCCTTGGGCGTCAGTATCACAGGCACGCCGTTGTAGTGCACCTGCTGGGTGGCAGGGTCCAGGCTTACACCTGCGTGCTCGATGAGCACCTTGGCCCGCCCGGCGCTGCGCCTGAGCAAGGCGCGCAGGCGGGCCTTGAGCTCGTTGAGGTCGAACGGCTTGACCAGATAGTCGTCGGCACCGGCATCCAGGCCAGAGATACGGTCCTCGGTCGCATCGCGCGCGGTGAGGATCAGTACCGGCAAGCTGTTGCCCCCTGCCCTCACCCGTCGCAGCAGCTCGATGCCGCCCAACCGCGGCAGCCCGAGGTCGAGGATCACCAGGTCGAACATTTCGTGTTGCAGGGCATGCAGCCCGCTCAGGCCATCGCGCAACCAGTCGAGGGTGTAGCCCTCTTGGCGCAACCCGTCGCAGATCCCCTCGCCCAGGGCGGTATCATCCTCAACCAGCAGCAGCCGCATGTTCAGTCCTGTTTGTCCTTGATGGCCTTGAGTAAAGCATCGATATCGCCACGCCGGCCCTGGTCGGCCAGCTCCCGGCCTGGCCGTGGTGGCGCCTGGCGTGCTTTTTCCAAGGCGGCAGTGGCTTCAGCGTAGCGTTTTTGCCGGTAGAGGTGGTCGGCCCAGAAGTAATTGCTGTCAATACCGTTGGGGTTTATTTGCAGCGCCTTGCGCAACAAGGTGTCGGCCTTGTCACTGTCACCAAAACCGATGGGCCAGCCAGGCACCTGGTCGTACAAGGCACCGAGGCTGGTATAAGCCGAGCCCTGCAGGGCATTGGGGTCGAGTTTCATGGCCTGTTCGAGGCTGGCCTTGGCCGACTTGACCTTGCCCAGCGCCCCCAGGCCGCCGGTGGCACCCGCCCAACTGCTGTTGATGATGCCCTCCCAGATCAAGGGTTCGGCCGAGCCCGGGTGCTGGTGAACCAAAGTGGAAGCGTCCGTTGCGAGTTTCTCGAACGCATCGGCGCGTTTGTCTTCAGGCGCCTGGTACTGAACCTGTGCCCAACGCTGCTGCAAAGAAGCCAATTGCTGGCTTCCGGCCTGGTCCAGGGCCCAGGTGAGCGGTGCGAACGCCAGCAGGCCAGCGATAAACAGACGTTTCATTTGATCGACTCCTTCGAATGGCTAACGAGGTAACGACGGATCACCGGCAGTTGCTTGCGCAGCGCACGGTCGACCACGCCGGGCAACATGCCGTTGATGCGCACGAAGAGCTTTTCCGGCCAGCCCAGATAAAGCTCGCTGCGTTCTGACTGCACGGCCTTGAGCACAGCGCGGGCCACATCTGCCGGGTCGTCCATGCCGACCTTCAGCGCCTGGTTGAGGGCCGTGGCGGCAGTGCTGTTCATTGCGGTGCGGGTCGCCCGGGGTGCGGCGTACATGACATTCACCGAGGTATCGGCCAGTTCGCGGCGCAGCGCCTCAGAGAAGCCGCGCAGGGCAAACTTGCTGGCGCAGTAGGTGGCATAGCCGGGGTAGCCGATCGAGCCATAAGTGGAACCGACGTTGACGACCATCGCCCTGGGTTGTGCGCGCAGCAATGGCAAGCAGACACGCGTCAGTTGCAGGGCGGCTTTAAGGTTGATGTCCAGCAGCTCGTCCAGGGCCTGCTCGTCGATCTGGTCGAACAGGGCAAAACGGTTCACGCCCGCGGCATTGATCAGGACGTTGACCCCGCCAATCTCCCGGGCACGGGCAAGTACCTGCTCACGCCCGTCATGGCTGCGCAGGTCGGCCGGCTGCCAGAGCAGCCTGTCGTGATAACGGTTCATCAAACTGGCGAGCTTGCCCAGCTGCCGGCTCACCGCCAGTACCCGGGCATCGGCTGCGCACAACTGTTCGGCCAGTTCCAGGCCGATGCCGCCGCTGGCACCGGTGAGTATCACCACACACTCAGGCAAGCGCATGACGCACCTCTTGCAGGCCCGCACGCGGCAGCCCCTGGAACATGTCGGTATACAAGCGGTAGACCACTTTGGCTGCATGGATCACAGCCCGCTGGTCTTCAGCATCATCGAGGCGGTCCATCAGTTGCCTGTAGGTGACCATGTGGTCCTGGTCCAGCGCGCCATGGGAGCTGAGGTAGCTGAAGGCCCTGTCGGGCAACGCCAGCGTGCTCTGGATGGTGCCCGCGGCCTGGGTGGCCAGGGCAATGCTGGTACCTTCGAGCACATTGACCATGCCAAACAGCCCGACCGGGTTGCCACGGGCGATCACGTCGTAAAGGTAGGCGACCATCAGCTCGATCGGCAGCGCCGGCCGACCGTCACGTACTGCTTCCCAGTCGCCACCGCAGGCATTGATGTCATTGAGGATCCACTGCTCGTGGCCGTACTCCTCCTCGATGTATTCGCACACGGCGCCGCGCAGCCATTCCAGGCGCGAAGGCAGGCGTGCCCCGCACGCCATCATCAGCGGCACGGTATGGCGGACGTGGTGGTAGGCCTGAGTCAGGAATGCCACATAGCTGTCGAGGCTGACGTGCCCCGCCAACGCATCGCGTATGACTGGCATGGCAAACAGGGCCTGACGTTCCTGGGTGGTTTGCATTTGCAGGGTATCGAAAAAGGACATGGCAGACCTCACAACGGGATATCGGATAACAGGGAGTGGTAATGCCGCAGGATGGCCTCGCGGCGCGGGCGGCCATTGGCGGTCAAGGTGTCGTCGGTACTGGACAAGGGACACGGCAGGCGACGCCAGGCATGCACCCTGGCGTAGTCCGGCAGCGAGGCATTGCATTGCTGCACGGCCTGGTCGATGACGGTCTCGGGGGTAGCGGGGTCCAGCGGCCAGAGCAATGCCAGGTTCTTTGGCAGGGCCTCGCCATGCACGAACGCCTGGGCGATTACACCGCTCTGGGTCAGTTCGGCCTCCACCCATTCAGGGTTGACGTTGCGCCCGAAGCTGGTGATGAACTGGTGTTTCTTGCGGCCATCGAGGTACAGGTAGCCCTCCTCGTCGAAATGGCCGAGGTCGCCTGTAGCCCACCAGCTGTCGAAGACGGGTGGTTCCTCCAGATAACCGAGCAACACCGAGCCCGCCACCAGCACCTCCCCGTCCTCGGCGATACGCACCTGCACATGGGGCAGCGGTTTACCGACACTGCCTCGACGGGTTGCGCCCGGCCGGTTCAAGGCCACCACCGAAGCGCACTCGGACAAGCCATAGCCCTCGAACACCGGCAGGCCGATCGCTTCGGCTCGGGCCAGCAGGCTGGGCGCTACGCGGGCACCACCAACCGCAACGAACCGCAACGCCCCCACCCTCATCAGCCCACGCTCGATGGCCGTGATCAGCCCCATCAACAGCTGAGGCACCAGAATCAGGCTCTGCGCGCCGCTCAGGGCGATGGCCGCCAGCAAGCGCTTGAAATCGACCTGGCTGGCACCGACCATGCCCAGTTGCGCCTGGGGG
Organism: Pseudomonas sp. BP01; assembly: GCF_022760795.1. Taxonomy (NCBI): domain Bacteria; kingdom Pseudomonadati; phylum Pseudomonadota; class Gammaproteobacteria; order Pseudomonadales; family Pseudomonadaceae; genus Pseudomonas; species Pseudomonas sp. BP01. Next base: position 272,782 of record NZ_JAFBKA010000002.1, on the reverse strand, counting down.
TACAGCAGCACACTCGCCCCGGCCATCAATGCGGCGTAGACCCCGAGGTTTTCCAGCAGCACACCAAACGGCAGCACCGCCAGGTAACGTTGAGGTTCACTGGGCCGGCTGGCCACTTCCAGCTCCCGGGCTACACGTAACAAGGCTTCGACAGACAGGCACACGCCTTTGGGCTTACCTGTGCTGCCAGAGGTGTAGGTGATCTTGGCGGTACCGGCCGGCAGTACCACTGCGGGCTCTGGCTCGCGGACCCAGAACGCGTCCTGCTGGGCGAACCCCAGCTCGGCGAGCGCACCGCGCCATTGCGGGTCGCACAGCACATGGCTGGCACCACTCTGCCCGATGCAATGGCTGAACTGGGCAGTACTGAAGAACGACGGCACGATCACACAGGGACGCTCGGCAAACAGCGCCGCCAGGTCCCAGAACAGCAGCTGCGGGCCATTATCCAGGGCCAGTACCAGCGGGCCGGGCGAGCGCGCGCGCAAGCTATGGGTGCGCAACCCCACTTCGGCCAGCAACTGCCTGAAGGTGAAGCGCTCGGTGGCCCCTTGCACGGCAATTGCATCACCGTGATCGCGGGCAAACGTGACCAGCAGTTGATGCAAGCGCTCCAGTTCATGCGGCATGGCCAGTCTCCCGAAAGGCCGTCGGCAACCCCAGGCGTTGGAACACCCCTGCCTTGCTCAAGGCATCAAAGCCATGACCGATGCTGCCGGCAAAGACTTGCGGATGCTGAGCGTAATAGGTACCCCATTGGTCCACCTGCCCATTCAGCCGAGCCGGGTCAGCCGACGCCAGTACCGACGGTACCAAGCCCAGGCGCTGGAAACTGTTGATCAGCGTCGTCGCGCCGGTGAACGCCACCCACTTCAGGCCGCGTGTGGCCAGCAGCCAGGTCACCGCTATGATCATGATTCGCGCGCTACCGGCACTGAGCGAGGCCAGGTTGCCGACTTCGACCATGCTCTCACGCTCAAGGGTGCAGCCCGCCACCCGTGAAACTGCAGCTTCCAGCGGCTCATCCAGATAGTGTTCGAGAAACAGCGGCCCGCTGCCGGCCAGGCGCAAGCCTGCGGCAGCAATCAGCCGGCCATGGCTGTCGTGCAACGCCAGCAGTTCTGGGAGGTAATGGTGCACATCAGCATGATGCACGCTGGCAAAACATTGATGAATGAAGTGCTCCAGCTCATCACGGCCGGGGGCCTCGTGCAGATGAAGCGACAAGTGGGCGTGATGGTCGACGTGGCTGCCGATAGGCAATGGGAGCAGACTGCTCCACTGAGACTGGGTCATGAAACTCCCCCGTTCGGGTTTGATGGGGTGAGTATCAGCGGTCAATCTGAAGGGAATCTGAAGTCACGGATTAGACTGATGTCAGGGCCACAGGGGAGCCGTCGATGTTTACCGTCACACTGATCAACGCGCTGGTCGTGGTGCTGGTGGTGGTGATTCACTACGAATGCCTGCTGCGCCTGAACGACTGGCTACCCCGGCTCAAGCTCTGGAGCCGGTTTCGCATCGTCATCGGCGTGTTCGGCGCGTTGGTCGCCCACGCACTGGAAGTCTGGTGCTTTGCCCTGGCCTATTACCTGATGGCCAATGCCAAAGGCTGGGGCACGCTGAGCGGCAACTTCGATGGCACATTCATGGACTGCGTGTACTTCTCATTCACCACCTACACCACCATCGGCTTTGGCGATATCGCGCCAACTGGCGACCTTAAATACCTCACAGGCCTGCAGGCGCTGACAGGCCTGGTCATGATCACCTGGACGGCCTCCTTCCTGTTTCTGGAAATGCAGAAGTACTGGAAGGCCAAGTAGTGAGGCGTAGCTCTGTCAGCCCGGCAATTGACAACTATCAAGCATGCAACCGCCGTTTGCCGCCCACCTGACGGAAATCCAGACTTTTAGGCATTTGGGGCGCACCCTTTACTTGCCAACACATATTCAGCGATGCCCCGGAGGCATGCCATGGCACTCATGAAAGCGGCCATTTTCGTCGAAAAGAACCGCATCGTACTGGACGACAAACCCATCCCCGAGATAGGCCCGCTAGATGCGTTGATGCGCATCAGCACCACCACAATCTGTGGCACCGATGTGCATATCCTGCGTGGCGAGTATCCAGTGGCAAAAGGGCTCACCGTCGGCCATGAGCCAGTAGGTGTCATCGAAAAACTGGGCTCGGAGGTACTGGGCTTCCACGAGGGGCAGCGCGTCATCGCCGGCGCCATCACCCCCAGCGGCCACAGCAATGCCTGCCTGTGTGGCTGCGGCGCCCAGGACGGCGCCGGTACTGTGCATGGTTTCAAGGCCATGGGTGGCTGGAAGTTCGGCAACATCATCGACGGGTGCCAGGCTGAATACGTTCGAGTGCCTGACGCGATGGTCAACCTCTCCCCCATTCCCGACGGGCTCAGCGACGAACACGTGCTGATGTGCCCCGATATCATGTCCACTGGTTTTTCCGGTGCAGAACGCGGGGGTGTGACAATTGGCGATACCGTCGCCATATTCGCCCTGGGCCCGATCGGCCTGTGCGCAGTCGCCGGTGCCAAAATGCTGGGCGCCACCACCATCATCGGCGTGGACACGGTGACGGCGCGCATGCGTGTGGCACGCGAAATGGGTGCCTCGCACGTGGTCGATTTCAAGCAAGGCAACGTGGTGGAACACATCATGGCGCTGACCGATGGCCGTGGCGTGGATGTGGCCATCGAAGCGCTGGGCACCCAGGCCACGTTCGAATCGGCACTGCGCGTGCTGCGCCCCGGGGGTACGTTGTCCAGCCTGGGCGTATACTGCGCCGACCTTCGCATCCCCCTTGATGCATTCGCTGCGGGACTTGGCGATTACCGCATCGTGACCACACTGTGCCCCGGCGGCAAAGAACGCATGCGCCGGCTGATGGCGGTGGTCGCCAGCGGCCGTGTAGACGTTTCCCCGTTGGTCACCCACCGTTTTCGGCTCGACGACATCGAGGCTGCCTACGAATTGTTCGCCCACCAGCGCGACGGTGTGATGAAGGTGGCGATAACGCCCTGAACCTAGCGGCACGTAGCCCAGCTGGATGGCCTGGCGCGTCAGGGAAAACGCGCCGGTAATCACCGGCTGGGAGGCGATTGAGATTCATCGAATCTTGTATGTGAAGGTATTTTTTACATTGGCCACCGCTACCGCCCGCCCATCCACCACCCGAGGCTGGTAACGAAAGCGCTTCGCCGCCGCCAGCGACGGTTTGACGAACAACGGGTGGCACTGGCCCACCACCTGCGGATCGCTGACCTGCCCCTGCGGCGTGACCGTGTAGGTGACCGTGCATTCCCCCTCGATATTGCGATCCAGCGCCCGCTGCGGGTAGTCCGGCGCCTCCTTGGCGATGGGTAGATACTGGCGGCTGGCCGACTCGGCTGCGGCACGAGCCTGGGCAGCAGCCTCTCGCGCCTGCTGCTGCCGTGCCTGCTCTTGTTGCGCCAGTTGCCGCTCGCGCAGCTCAGCCTCTTCGCGTTGCTTGCGCGCCTGTTCCTGTTCCTGACGCTGTTGTTGATCGCGCTTCTGTTGCAGATCGCGCTTCTGCTGCTGCACACGCTTGAGTGCCAATGCGGCCTCATCCACGACCGGCATCTGGGCCTTGGGCGTCGGCAACGCGGGCTTCTCGACCACAGGCTCGGGCGCCGGCGGCTCAGGCACCGCTACGGGTGCCGGCACGTGCACCAGTTGGGTGTGGATCACCGCTGCCGGTACCGGTTGCAGCACCGGCGTATGCGACAGGTTGAACAGCACATAGACCAGCCCCGCGTGCAGTGCAAACGCCACACCAAACGCCATACCGTGGTCGCGCCAGCTGGCAGGGTCAAAAGTCAGCTTGCTCATGGTTACGGCGCCTCGGTGATCAGGCCCAGGCGGCTGACACCGCCGCGTTGCAGCTCGGCGATGCCTGCCACCACTGCGGCATACTCGGTGTTGCGGTCGGCGCGCAGGTACACCTGGGTCTGCGGGTCCTGGGCGACGATGGCTGCGATCTTGTCGCGCATCTGCGCGGTGTCCACGGCGCTATCGGTCTGGCGGCTGGTGTCGACCTCGCTGCCGAGGTTCCAGTAATAGCTGCCATCGGCCTTCACCGAGAGCGTGACGATCCGCTGCTGGCTGGGTGCCGGCAGTGCCTCGGCGGCCACCTTGGGCAGCTCGATCTGCACGCCCTGTACCAGCATGGGCGCAGTGACCATGAAGATCACCAGCAGCACCAGCATCACATCGATGTACGGCACCACGTTCATTTCGGCCTTCAGGCCATGCTTGCGGACGGGTCTGGCGAGCATCGCATGTTCCTCCTCAGGCCGCTGCCGCCAGGTTGCTGGGCTGGCCTTGCAAGCGCCGTTGCAGGCGGCCTTGCAGTTCGTTGCCAAAGGCGTAGTAGCGGCTGATCAAGGTCTGGCTGCGCGCCGAGTAACGGTTGTAGGCCATCACTGCCGGAATCGCCGCAAACAGGCCTATGGCGGTGGCGATCAGCGCTTCGGCAATACCGGGGGCCACGGTCGACAGGGTCGCCTGCTGCACCTGGGACAACCCCAGGAACGAATTCATGATGCCCCACACGGTGCCGAACAGGCCGATGTAGGGGCTGACCGAGCCGACCGTGGCGAGGAACGGCAAGCCCTGCTCCAGGCGCTCTTCCTGCTCGGCGATGGTCACTAGCAGGCTGCGTTCGACGCCTTCCAGCACGCTGTCGGGCTGCTGGCCAGGTTGCAGCTGCTGGAACGCCTGATAACCAGAGACGAAAAGCTGCTGCAGCCCGGCATCGACGTGAGGCTGTTGCGCCTTGATGCCCTGATACAGCTGGCCGACTTCGCTTTCGCGGAACTGCTTGAGAAATGCCCGGCTGTGCGCTTCGCTACGGCGCAGACGGCTGCCACGCTGGATGATCAGGTACCAGCTGAGCAGCGAGGCCAGGGCCAGGCATAGCATGACGGCCTGGACCACCAGGCTGGCTTCGCTGACCAGGCCCCAGACGGTGGTGTGTTCGAGCGGATTTGGGGTTTGCATGGGGGTGTCCTTTCAATGTGAGTCTTAGTCAAAGGCAATCAGGTTGCGCTGGCATGACAGGCGGCCGTTACTTCAGGCCCAAGGCTTCGGCCACTGCCGCCCACGGCACGTACTTGTAGTTCTGGTTGCCTTCGGGCATGCGCTTGCGACCGTCCTGCACGACCAGCAGGCCCTTCGCCCAGGGGCCGCCGAGGTTGGCCGAGGTCACGTCGAGGCCGTCGGTCTCCGAGGCGCCATCAATACCGCGCTGTGCGTCCAGGCTTACCTGGAAGCCGCCGCGCAGCCGGTACGGTGGTTTGGCGTCGACCACCACATAGCTGTCGTTGCCCTGGCTGGAGATCACCAGGTAATCGCCCCCTTTGCCGTGGTACAGCGCCAGGCCTTCGATGTCGTCCTTGACCAGGCCGCCCACGCCGATCACTTTGTCCAGGCGGGTCGGGCCGTCGCCACGGGCGTCCAGGGCCCAGACCGCTACGTCTTCTTCACCGATGAACAGGCGCTGGTTGCGGTCGTCGGCCACGCAACCTTCCGACTGGGTCGCGGTGCTGAAACTGCGCACCAAGGTGCCGCCCGCCTGGCCGCTACTGCCGTCGAGGCGGTATTGAACAAAGCGGCCATCCTTGTCATTGGCGATGGCGTAAATGGCCGCATCGGCATCCTTGAACAGGCACAGGCCGTAGATTTCCTTGAGCCCGGTCGGCACCTGGCCGATGTCGCTCAACTGGCCGCTGGCCGGGTCGATGGCGAACAGGTGCAGGCTGTTGCGGTCACGGTTGCTGGCCACGGCCAGGTCGACCTCACGTTCGCCAAGCTGGAAGCCATTACGCACGTCGACATTGTTCAGGCGGCCCACACGCAAGTCCTGCAGCTGCTTGCCGTGCAGGTCGTAGGCCAGCAGCCCGCCTTTCTTGTCGGTACCCAATACCCGACTCAGTTCGGGCTGGCGCGCGTTGACCCAGATCGCCGGGTCGTCCGCCGCATCGCCAAGGCTGGGCACGCCGTCGGTCTGCACCTGCGCGTTGATCTGTACCACGGGAGGCGCAACCGGCGCTGGCGTTGGCGTCCAGCCCAGCGTCGCAAAGTGCGTGCCCTGGTCGTCGGCCAGCAACAGTTCCAGGCCTTTGCCTTTCACACGGGCACTGATCTGTTCGGGCTCTTTCAGCCCTTGCAAGCTCAGGGCTCCATGACGCAGCCATTGACCGGCGCGGCGCTGGTACAGGTGCAAGGCACTGGCGGCCGGGTCCAGCAGCATCAGGCCCCCGGGCACCAGGGCCACGCCGGCGGCGGCCTTGGCCAGGCTTCCGAACGGTGCCACCAGGTCCACCGGCTCGCGCACCAGGGGTGCTTCGGCAGCAGCTTCGTAGCGCCACAGGCCGACGTTTTCTTCGTTTACGTACAGGCTATGGCTTGCATCATCCGCCTGGCAGAACCCGCTCTGCGGCGGCAGGCTCAGGGCGCGCACCTGGCGTGCTTCGGCCAGCGGCTGGCCATGTTCGGCGACCAGCCACTGCTCACCCATGCCCTCCTCGCCAACCAGGAACAGGAAGTCGTTGGCGGCGCTGTCGCGGTACAGGCACAGGCCCTCGATGGCATAGCGGGTCTTGGGCAGGTAGCGCGGGGCGCCCCAACCGCTTTGTGCATCGAAGCGGGCCAGCAACGCCTGTTGACGCTTCTTGTCGACGGTAGCAACCATCAGGCCGGTGCCATCGGGGCGGTGGTCAAGGGTTTCGAAGCGGCCCGGCAACTCGCCAAGTACGCGGCCCTGGCGGTCAACCAGCTGCAGCCCCATGGCGTTCAGTTGCAGGCGTTCGGCCTGCTTGAGCGCCGGGGTTGGAGCCAGCCACTGGCTGGTTTCGCTGTCGATGACGCTGCGGTCGAGTGTGAAGCTCGGCGCCGCGTTGGCACCGGCGTGGGCCAAGGCGACGTACAGCCCCAGCATGGACAAAGTGAACATACGCATGAGCAGGCAATATCCCTGAAGGGTGCGGTCAGAAGTGGGTGAGCGTCAGGCCGACCTTGTAGGTCGGGCCGTATTCTTCGTACTGGGCGTTGTAGCGACGGTGGCCGCTGTACACGTAATAGGACTCGTCGGTGATGTTCTGCGCCTCGAAGGTCAACTGCAGCTCGGGGGTCAGGAAGTAGCCTGCCTTGAAGTCCACGTGCAGCTGGTCATCGGCATACTGGTCGTGGGCCTTGTCGTCGATGGCACCCAGCTCCAGCAGGTAGCCCGACTTGTAGTTGGCGGCCAGGCGCATGTTGAAGCGGTCGTTTTCCCAGCCGACCATGAAGTTGCCCACCGTGTCGGACTGATTGGGCAGGTCGATGCTGCGCTTGCCGGTAGGCCCTTGCAGGGTGGCATCAGACTTGCTGAGGGTAAGGTTGGCGCCTAGCAGCAAGCCGTTCCAGGGTGCCGGCAGCCAGTCGAACTTCTGCGAATACGCCAGCTCCAGGCCATACAGCTTGGCGCCGCCACCGTTCTCGAAGGTGAGCGCTTCGTCGAAGTCCACCCAGTCGCCAGTGCCCGCCAGGTCGGTGCTGTAGATGAAGTGGTCGATATCCTTGTAGAACAGGAACGCCGAGGCGGTGCCGGCGCGGCCCATGTAGTGCTCGATGCCCAGGTCGAAGTTCATCGACTCCAGCGGTTTGAGTTCGGGGTTGCCGAACGACGCATCGTTCTCATCGATGACAAAACCCGGCGCCAGCTGGCCGAAGGTTGGCCGTACCACGGTGTTGGTCCAGGCAGCCCGAATGGCCGTGGCCGGCGACAACTGGTAGCGCGCGTGCAGGCCTGGCAGCCAGTGGTCATAGCGATTGTTGCTGCTGACGTTCTCGTACACACCGTCGCGCAGGCCAGTACCTTTGGCCTCGAACCTGGTACCTTCGTAACGCAGACCGGCAATCAGGCGCCAGTCGCCGATGTCCAGCGTGTTCATCAGGTACGCCGCGTTGATGTCCTCGCTCATGTCGAAATCATTGATGCGCGAGGCTTCCTCATCGTAGTAGGCCGAACGGTCGAGGTCACCGATCAGGCCCTTGATTGCGCTGGCGCTGATGCCGTTGCCGAAATTGCCCAGGGCGTAGTCGACATTGCTGCCCTGATAATCGGCAAGGCTGATGTCATCGAACCCGTCATAGGCCCAGGTTTCGGTGTCGCTGGTCTTGTCGCGGCGGCTGAGCTTGCCGCCAAACTTGACCTGCGAGGCGTCGGCGAAATCGTAGTCGCGGGCAAGGTCCAGGCGGATGTTCTTTTCCTGGTCCTTGCCGTCAACCTTCTCCCACTCCACTTCGTCGAGGGTGAACCGGGCCGGGTCGTAGAAGTCGTTGCCCACGTTTAGCCGTGGCTTGCGCGTGCCGTCGAAACCGACCTCGTCGAAATCGCCGACGAACCTGGCGCCGGCAATGCCACCCGGATCGTGCTCGGTGGCCTGGCTGTAGCCGGCCTGGGCACTGATGGTCCACTGGTCGAGGATGCGCTCGCCGCCAAGTACGTAGGACTGGATTTCCTGAGTGTCCTCGCGCGATTTCAAGTCGCGCCAGCCTTCGGCCTCGCCACGCTGGCCGGAACCCTGCGGGTCGGCGAACTCCAGCCCTTGGGCGTTGCGCGTCTCGGTGTCCTTGAACTTGCTGTAGAGGGTGCGCAGGTAGTAGCTGGAGACGTCATCCGGCTGGTAATCGAAGTTCAGGCCCAGGCCGGTGCGCTCACGGGTAATCTGGTAGTCGCGGGCCTCGACCTCTTCCAGCCGGGCGCCGTCCTCGAAATCCCAGTTACCGCCGGTTTCGACGTTGTCCGAGCCAAACTTGCGCTTCTGCCAGCTAAACGCCGCTGCCACGCCAAAGTTGTCGATGCCGTCTCCCAGGCTGAAGCGGTCGCTGACCGCGCCGGAAAACTTCGGGCTGTCGCGGCTGACGTTGGTGTCGTGGCTGGCTTCGCCGGTAAGGGTGTAGAACAGCCCGTCATGGTCGAACGCCGACAGGCTCTCGACTTCGATGGTGCCGCCGAGGGAGTTGGCGTCCATGTCCGGGGTCAGGGTTTTGACCACCGACAGCGACTGCACCAGCTCGGCGGGCAGCACATCCAGTGCCACGGCGCGGCGGTCGCCCTCGGGGGCCGGTACCAGGGTGCCGTTGATGGTCACACTGTTAAGGTCCGGGGCGATACCGCGGACGCTGACGAAGCGGCCCTCGCCCTGGTCGCGCTCCACTGACAGCCCGGGGATGCGCTGCAGGGCTTCGGCGGCATTGTCGTCGGGCAGTTGGCCAACACCATCGGCATGCACCACGCTCTTGATGCTGTCGGCGCTTTTCTGCTCGCGCAGCGCCTTGTCGATGCTCGCCGCCTGGCCGATCACCTCGACCCGCTCGACCGCATCTTCCGCCCAGGCTGGGGCGGTGGTAATGGCAACGGCCAGCAGGCTGACCCGGAATCCGGCGTTGCGGATGTGACGAAACGGCATTGCCACCTTGAAACCCTCGCTTGCAGTGACCCGATGAACCCGGGAATGGCTGCGAAAGCTAGAAAGTGTGTGTGGCACTTGCGTGACAGCGCTGGGCTGGGCGGCTTGAAAACGCGGCTTTCACGCTGTTTTCGGCGCAATTTGAGCTGATATGACCTGAGGCCCGCTGCGGCACTGGCGATGCTCTGCAAACCTGTGGCGCAGCTGTGGGGCCGGTCCGGGGGCCCTGGGCCGTAACCGACCACTTGAAATCGCGTTTTTTCCTGACGATCAGCTGAGCCAAATCGACCCCCCGCCCGGTAACAGAACCGTCATCCGCCTTTGTTTCCTTTGCGCCCATCACGCCTTCCGGGCTCATCGAGGAAACCCCATGCACCGCCCCCTGCTACTGGCCGCCCTGCTCTGCGCCGCACAGGCTCATGCCCAGGCCAATGACTCCGCTGCGATCCCGCGCTCCGCCGGCCTGCCCTACGCCGCCGGCCAGCTGGCCGACCGTATCGTGCTGACCCCCGGCCAGAACGCCGCCACGCAGATGGCCATCAGTTACCGCACCGACCTGGCCCAGGCCGACGCAGTGCTGGAGCTGGGCCCGGCCCTCGCCGGCCCTGCGCTGGCAGCCAAGGCCAGCCCGTTGAGTGGCAGCACCCAGCGCCTGGACAGCGACAACGGCCCAGCCAACTACCACCAGGTGCGCCTGGACCACCTGCAACCAGACACCGCCTACGTCTACCGGCTCAAGGGCAGCGCGGGCTGGAGCGAATGGCACCAGTTCCGCACGGCCAAGGCCACGTTCGCGCCGTTCTCGTTCATCTACCTGGGCGACACCCAGAACGACATCCTCGCCATCGCCTCGCGCACCATTCGCCAGGCGCTGCGCAGCGTGGCGCACCCTGCCCTGGTGGTGCACGCTGGCGACCTGGTGGCATCGCGCGACGACCTCGCCCACGACGATGAATGGGGTGAATGGAACCAGGCCGGCGGCTGGTCGTACGCTGCCATCCCACAGCTCACCGCCTTCGGCAACCACGAGTACCTGGAAACCCTCAACCCCGATGGCAGCGAAAGCCGCAGCCTCAGCCCCCATGTAACGGCGCAGTTCGCCCTGCCGCGCAACGGTGCCCCCGGTGTGGCGGCAACCAGCTATTTCAGCGATTACCAGAATGTGCGCTTCGTGGTACTGGACGGCACCTCGGCGCTCGACCTGGGCACCCTGCAAGCACAGACCGACTGGCTGGAGCAAACCCTGAAAAGCAGCAAGGCACAGTGGAACATCGTGGTCATGCACCAGCCGGTCTACACCTGTGCCCGCCCCGAAGATACCGAGCCGCTCAAGGCCGCCTGGCAACCGCTGCTGGAGCGCTACAAGGTCGACCTGGTACTGCAAGGCCACGACCACTGCTACAGCCGCCTGACCCACGCCGAAGGGCGCCAGGCCACGCGTGCCGCACAGCAGGCCAGACAGGCAATCGGCCCGGTGTACATGGTCTCGGTGACCGGCTCGAAGATGTATGGCCTGAACGACCGCGCCCGCCACCAGCCGGACCGCACGGCCGAAGACACCCAGCTGTACCAGACCATCGCGGTCGAGCAGAACCGCCTGCAGGTGCGCACCTATTCGGCTGACGACCAGCTATACGACGCGTTCGATATCACGCGTGATGCCAAAGGGCGCAAGTTCTTGCAGGAATCCAAGCTGGCGCTGGCCAACGAACGTTACTGCAAGGCCAGCGTAGGGCCGGACGGGCTGCCGTGCACGGCCCGCGGCAAGTGAGCGTCATCGGATTGAGATAAACGCCTTGCATGCTGCTGTGCCTGTGCCGGCGACGGTGCCAGCACAGGCAACAACACACTTACAGGACACCCCATGCGCCTCAGCCCCCTGTTCAAACAGCACGCCCTTACGCTGGTCGGCCTGGTACTGGCCGCCAACGCCGGCCTGCTCGTTTACCTCGCCGCCGGTACGCTTAAAGCCTGGGCCGAGATCAACTGGATGGACGTCGCCGGCGAGGGCGGCACTTGCCTGATCCTCTGCGGCTGGCTAGTGATGCTGCTACGCGGGCGCCCTGCTGGCCGGGTCACCCGCCTGCTTTCCCTGGGCCTGTGCTTCATCGCCTTCTCGATGTGGATGGACACCCTCGACGAATTCATCCGCCTGCCCGACGACGCGGTCTGGGACAACTGGCTTGAGACTGCGCCCATGCCGCTGGGCATGCTGCTGCTGACCCTGGGCATGTACCACCTGCAGCAAGAACAGCACGCCATCACCGCGCAGATGCGCAAGCGTGAGCAACTGTTCCGCGAGCACCGCCTGTTCGACAAGCTCACCCCGCTGTCCGGTGCCCGGTACCTGCGCCAGCACCTGCAGCAGGCCATTGCCCAAGCCGCCAGCGAACAGCAAGCACTGTCGCTGATCGTCGTCGACCTGGACGATTTCAACCAGATCAACCAGCGCTATGGCCAGGAAGAAGGCGATCTGGTGCTGCAAGTGGTCGCCCAACTGCTGCTGCTCAACCTGCGCCAGCAGGACATACTCTGCCGCCTGGCCGGCGACCGCTTCGTCGCGGCGCTGCCCAACACCGGCGAACGCCAGGCCCAGGCCATGGCGGAGGCGCTGCGCCAGAGCATCGCCCACCTCGCCCATCACACCGGCCGGCATGGCGAACGCTTGCACCTGACAGCCACGGTGGCCAGCGTGATGGCGCTGGACGAAGACGAAGACCACCTGCTGAAACGCCTCAACTACACCTTGGCCCAGGCCAAGAGCCGCAAGGCGTGCCAGGCATGAATGGCTATGACGGCGACAGCCGCTTCATCACCGCCCACCACCTGCCAGCTGCGCTAATCGACCTGGCGCGCTCGCGGCAGATCGATACCCATCACCTTCTACGCGGCTGCGGGCTGTTCTATGACGACGTCGTCGGCGGCAACGCGCTGATAAGCCCACAGCAGTTCCTGCGCCTGATCGGCAATGCGCAGCGGCTGCTCGATGCCGACGACAGCAGCTTTCTCTACGGCCAGCGTCTGTGGCCCGGGCACCACGGTGCCGCCAGCCTGCTGCTGGAGCAAGCGGATCACCTGCTGCAAGCCTTGGAGCGCATCGATCAGTACCGCGCCCTGCTGTCCCCTTTGCTCAGCCCGGTCCTGCGCCTGGATGAGCAGTACTTGCACCTGTACTGGCGGGAAAGCTGCGCCATCGGCGAGCAACGCCGCTTCCTGCTGGAGTCCAGCATGACCGCGGTGGTCGCCCTCGCGCGCCGCCAGCAGCAAGAGCATCTGCCTTGGCGTTTCCAGTTCAGCCATGCCGAACCGGCCTACGTCGAACAGTATTGGGTGCACTTGGGCGATTCCCTGGCTTTCGACCGCCCATCCACAGTGATGAGCCTGCCACGGGAATACCTGCTGCGCGCCTGGCCTGGCGCCGGGTCAACCGCCCAGCACGTGGCACGCCAAGCCTGCGATGCCCAGTTGGCGGCCTGGGGCTGGCGGGCAAGCTTCCTCGACCTCGTCTACGAACACCTGCTGGGGCTGATTCGCCAACCGTTGAACCTTGAACGGGTGGCGGCCGCCTTCGCCACCAGCCCCGCTTCGTTCAAGCGCCGTCTGGCCCGTCATGGCTCCAACTTCCAGGAACAACTGGACCAGGTGCGCTGCGACCAGGCGCTGTACCTCTACCAGGTCAAGGGCTACAGCAACGATGCTGTGGCCCGGTACTTGGGCTTCAGCGACAGCACCAACTTCCGCCGTTCGTTCAAGCGCTGGACCGGGCGTGTGCCGAGTGAACTGGAAGCCTTGTGGGCCTGATGGGGAGCTGAACAACCCCGCCTTCAGGAAGCCTTGCGCGGCCGTTTGGCAGCCGGCTTCCCGCCCTTTTCCTTGTCCTTGTCCTTGTCCTTCCCGCCGAGGCTGCGCTTGAGCAGTTCGGTGAGGTCGAGGATATCCGCGCCTTTTTCCGCGCCGGTGCCCTCCCCTTTGTCCACCGTCTCGATCTTGCCTTTGCTGGCCTTCTCTTCCACCAGGTCCAGGATGGTCTGGCGAAACGCATCATGGTACTCATCCGGCGCCCATGACCCGCTCATGTCTTCGACCAGGCGCTTGGCCATGGCCAGTTCGCGCTTGTCGACCTTGACATCGGTCACGCTCTTGTCCAGCTCAAGGGTGTCCACGCCACGCACCTCCTCGGGCCAGCGCAGGGTGATCAGCACCAAGGCGTCCCCCAGTGGCCGCAGCAGCGCCAGGTGCTGGCGGGTATGCAGCACCACGGTGGCCAATGCCACCTTGCCGGTGCTCTCCAGCGTCTCGCGCAGCAGTGCATAGACTTTGCCGCCGCGGCGGTCGGGGCTCAGGTAATAGGGGGTGTCGAAGTGCTGTAGCGGAATCTCGCCAGCCTCGACAAACGAGAATATATCGATGGTCTGGGTCGCCTCGGGGCGCGCGTCGCGGATCTCTTGCTCACTGATCACCACGTAGCGGCCCTTTTCGTACTCCACACCTTTGACAATGTTGTCCTTGTCGATTTCCTTGCCGGTGACCTTGTTCACCCGCTTGTAGCCCACTGGCTCCATGCTTCGCTTGTCGAGCCAGTCAAAATCCACCCGCTCGGAGCTCACCGCAACATTGAGCGAAACGGGAATGTGCACCAGCCCGAAACTGATCGCGCCCTTCCAGATGGCCCGCGCCATGTCGACCTCCTATGCCTTCAACAGTGTAACGGCCCCATTAATGAATTTGGACTGGCTGCAAGTGCGAAGGTTTAGTCTGGTTGCTTGATGGCAATGAGATAGGTCGGCCCCCTTTTCATCATATGGAGACCAACCGCCGAGCATCCCTTCGCACGGCTTGAGGGGGCACACCAAAACCACGGATGAACACCTCCCGCATATGCCGGCGGTCCCTGAAGCCGGTCTCCCTGGCCACTACGTCCAGGCTGTGCAGACTCTGCTCGATCATTAGCCGGGCAGCCTCCAGCCGCAGGCTCTCGACGGCCCTGGCAGGGGATTGTCCGGTCTCGGCGGTAAACACCCGGGTGAACTGCCGCGGGCTCAGGTGCACCACGTCCGCAAGCTCTTCCACGCTCAATGGGCGGCTGAGGTGCTTGCGTGCGTAGTCCAGCGCACTCTGGATACGGTCCGATTTGGGTGAGAGCGTCAACAGTTCGGAGTGTTGGGACTGCCCGCCAGAACGACGTTGGTGCATGACCAGCTTGTGCGCCACCGACCTGGCTATTTCGCTGCCCAAGTCCTTCTCCACCATGCCCAGCGCCATGTCCAGGGCAGCGGTCATGCCAGCGGACGTCCATATCGGCCCATCGACGATGAAAATCCGGTCTTCCTCGACATCGATTTCAGGGTGCAGCTCGCGCAACTTGGGCGCATAAGCCCAGTGGGTGGTCGCGCGCCGGCCATTCAGCACGCCGGCTTGCGCCAGCATGAAACAGCCGGTGCAAAGGCCTGCCGTGCGACGCGCACCGTCGACAAAACCACGCACGCTGGCCAGTACCTCCTCGCTGGGCGGCGTCAGAGGCGTCAGTGTGCCGGTGACCATCCAGGTGTCGGCCAAGCCCGGCGCACCCAAGGGCAGCGTGTCGATATGCATCCCCAGGGATGAGCGCACCGTGCCGCCCCCGATGGAAAAGTTCTGGATCCTGTAAACCGCTTCGCCCGCCACGATATTGGTGAGCTCAAACACGGTTTGCGTCGCCAAGGACATGATCTGGAAGCCTTCGGTGATGAGGTAGCCGACCCGATGCATTGCTGATGCCCTCTGCGCTATGTCCTAAAACCGCACTATATGCGTCGTTCAAGACAAAAACCACCTGCTGCATGATGGCGCCATACCAACCAGCGGAGCATCAGCATGACGCAGCAATTCAAAGGCACCGCGCTCATTACGGGCGCCTCGACCGGCATCGGTTCGATCTATGCAGAGCAGCTGGCCCGTCGGGGCTACGACCTGGTGCTGGTGGCACGCAACCGGGACCGCCTCAATGCATTGGCTGGCCGCCTTACCACCGAAACCCGGCAGAACGTGGAGGTGTTCCCGGCAGACCTGGCCAATGCAGATGACCTGGCCAAGGTAGAACGCAAACTGCGCGAAGACGCCAGCATCAGCATGCTGGTGAACAACGCAGGGATCGGCACCCATACCAGCCTGCTGGAAAGTGACGTTGAGCGCATGGCGCAAATGATCACCCTCAACGTCACCGCCCTCACCCGCCTTACCTATGCAACTGTTCCCGGCTTCGTCGCGCGCAAGCATGGCGCGCTCATCAACATCTCGTCCATCGTCAGCCTGGCACCCGAACTGCTCAACGGCGTGTACGGCGGCAGCAAGGCCTACGTCACCGCCTTCACCCAGTCGCTGAACAGGGAGCTGGCGGACAAAGGCATCAAGGTTCAGGCAGTACTGCCTGGGGCCACCGCGACCGACTTCTGGCAGACCGGTGGCTTGCCAGTCGAGAACCTGGACCCAGGCATCGTGATGTCTGCCCAGGACCTGGTGGACGGTGCCCTGCAGGACTTCGACAACGGTGTGCTGATCTCCCTGCCGTCGGTGCACGACCTGCAGGCCTTCGATCACTACGAAGCCAGCCGGCAAGCCTTGTTCGGCCAGCTGTCCAGCAACCAGCTCGCAAAGCGCTACAGCGCCAAGTGATCAGCAGTCAGAGCAAACGTGGTCGAGGATTGTGGAGCGACCAGCCAGGCCACGGGCGCTTCACACCATTTTCATTGCAAGCGAGAAAGTCTTACTCCACTCAGGCTGTTTTTTGAGTGAATCGAATCGAATAGTCTGAACCCACTTTTCGCATCCCCAAGAGGCAGCGCCAATGAAGGCAGTCGTTTACACCCAGCCCGGTTTACCCATCCAGGACCCACAATCGCTGTATGACGCGCAACTGCCCACGCCCCAACCGGGTGCCCGCGATCTGCTTGTCGAAGTCAGGGCAATCGCCGTCAACCCGGTTGATACCAAGATCCGTGCAAGCCGTGGTGGTGAGCAACCACAAGTGCTCGGTTGGGACGCTGTCGGCGTTGTCCGCGAGGTAGGGCCGCAGGTAACGTTGTTCCAGCCGGGCGATGAGGTTTTCTACGCCGGTGCCATTGACCGCCCTGGCAGCTACAGCGAGCTTCATGTGGTGGACGAACGCATTGTCGGGCATAAGCCCCGCAGCCTGGACGACGCAAGCGCCGCCGCTTTGCCGCTGACATCCATTACCGCCTGGGAACTGCTGTTCGACCGCCTGGGCGTTGAAGAAAACGGTGGCAAGAACCAGAGCCTTTTGGTGATCGGTGCCGCCGGCGGGGTTGGCTCGATCCTGGTGCAACTTGCCCGCAAGCTCACCCAGCTTACGGTCATCGGCACCGCCTCAAGGCCCGAAACCCAGGCCTGGGTCCAGGAAGCGGGAGCCCATCATGTGATCGACCACCGCGAATCGATTCCACTTCAGCTGCAAGCGCTCAACCTGGCCCCGGTCGATTACGTCATCAGCCTGACCCACACTGACACCTACCTGCCGCAACTGGTGGAAGTGCTTCGTCCACAAGGCAAGCTCGCGTTGATCGACGACCCCGCGCAACTGGATGTCATGCCGCTCAAGCGCAAGTCGCTCTCACTGCACTGGGAACTCATGTTCACCCGTTCGCTGTACAAGACCGAAGACATGATCAAGCAGCATCAGCTACTCGATCGGGTTTCGCAGCTGGTCGATGATGGCGTGCTCAAAACCACCCTCGGCGAGCATTACGGCACGATCAACGCCGAGCACCTCAAGCGCGCCCACGCCATGATTGAGAGTGGAAAAGCACGCGGCAAGATCGTGCTGGAAGGGTTCTGACGCCCTGTCATGCGCCCGACGGCCACGCAGCGCACCCGGACACTGCATTGACGCCTTCCAGCGTCGCAAACGAAATGTCTTTCGCCGTGAGCAGGAAATCACTCATGTAAGGCACTTCGAGCATGTCGCTGCGTACCGCCGCGAACAGCGTGGCCTGCAACCCTTCTGCGCACAGGCGCCTGGCCAGGACATAGCCGCGGGTGGTGTACTCATGCACCGCCCAGTTCGGCAGGCAGCAAACACCACGGCCGCTGGCCACCAACTGCATCATCATCACGGTCATTTCTGCGGTACGGACCTGGGCAGGTTCGATGTCGGCCGGGTCGAAGAAACGGGTGAAGATGTCCAGGCGGTTTCGCTCGATCGGGTACGTGATCAAGGTCTGGCTGGCGATGTCGGCGGGCTCCAGATACGGTTTTTCGCGCAGTGGATGATGCTTGTCGATGGCCAGCATTGCCTCGTACCCGAACAACGGCACGTAGGTGATACCCGGCAGGGTCACAGGGTCGGAAGTCACCACAAGGTCCAGGTCCCCGCGTTCAAGGGCCGGCAGCGGTGCAAACGACAACCCCGACGCCAGGTCCAGCTCAACTTCCGGCCAGGCGCAGCGAAACTCGTCCAGCGAGGGCATCAGCCATTGATAGCAGCTGTGGCACTCGATCGCGATGTGCAGCCGGTCGGCCGAGCCGCCAGCCAGCTTGCTCAGATTGCGCTCCGTGGTGCGGATCAGTGGCAGCACCTGGTCGGCCAGCTGCAGCAGCTTGAGGCCCGCTGTGGTGAAGCGTACCGGTTTGGACTTGCGCACAAACACGGGCATGCCAACGCGACTTTCCAGCTCCCGGAACTGGTGCGATAACGCCGACTGGGTCAGGTGCAGACGTTCGGCGGCCTCGGGCAGGCTGTCCGTTTCGCGCAAGGCATGCAGAGTGCGTAGGTGTCTCAAGTCAATCATGAGCAGAAGGCAACGCTCACGCCGCACCAAGGTTGCTAGAGAGTTCTCTGCGGACGATTTCTGCACCCGCACTCAACGCTCTGAGCTTGCCGCTGGCGACCCTACGCGGTAAGGGCGCCATGCCACAGTTGGTGCAAGGATAGAGCTTGTCTGCCTCTACAAATTGCAGGGCCTTGCGCAGGGTATTGGCCACTTCCTCGGGTGTTTCAATGGTGTGGCTGGCCACATCAATCGCGCCGACCATCACCCTCTTGCCTCGGATCAGCTCAAGCAGGTCCATGGGTACATGGGAGTTGTGGCATTCCAGCGAAATGATATCGATGCTGGACTTCTGCAGCCTGGGGAAGGCTTCTTCATACTGCCGCCACTCTGATCCCAAGGTCTTTTTCCAGTCCGTGTTGGCTTTGATGCCGTAGCCGTAGCAGATATGCACAGCGGTTTCACACTTGAGGCCTTCGATGGCCCTTTCCAGGGTGGCAACGCCCCAATCATTCACCTCATCAAAGAAGACATTGAAGGCAGGTTCATCAAACTGGATGATGTCAACACCGGCAGCCTCTAGCTCCCTGGCTTCCTGGTTAAGAATCTTGGCAAACTCCCAGGCCAGTTTTTCGCGGCTTTTGTAATGGCTGTCATACAGCGTATCGATCATGGTCATGGGGCCTGGCAGCGCCCATTTTATCGGCTGCCCGGTCTGCTGACGCAAAAACTTGGCATCTTCGACAAATACCGGCTTTTGCCGGGCCACAGCACCCACCACTGTGGGGACGCTTGCATCATAACGATCACGGATCCGGACCGTCTCGCGTTTCTCGAAATCGACGCCGCTCAGGTGCTCGACGAAGGTCGTCACAAAGTGTTGGCGCGTTTGTTCACCATCACTGACGATATCAATACCGGCGTATTGTTGCTCCTGCAATGCCAAGCGCAGGGCATCCTGCTTGCCTTCAATCAATGCCTCATCTTGCAGTTTCCAGGGTGACCAGAGCGTTTCGGGCTCTGCGAGCCAGGAGGGTTTAGGCAAACTGCCGGCAGTCGAAGTGGGTAACAACTTTTTCACGAGGGAAGACCTTATATAAGTTAATCAGCAGCAGTAATTGGCGGACCACTGCTCAAGCATCGCGTGGTGCGGTTTGATAAAGTGCTCCTCGACAAACTGCCCCTGCTCGATGGCCAACCGACTACGCTCCTCCCGGTCATAAACAATACGGGTCAGCGAGTAATCCTGATGCTGCAAGCTGGGTTGATAGCATTTACCGGCGGCAGAGTTCGCATTGTAGATTTCGGGCCGATAGATTTTCTGAAAAGTATCCATGGTGCTGATGGTGCTGATGAGCTCAAGGTTGGTGTAATCACTGAGCAAATCGCCGGAAAAATAGAAGGCCAACGGCGCAACGCTGTTTGCCGGCATGAAGTAACGCACCTTCAAACCCATCTTCTCAAAATAGGTATCCGTCAACGAATACTCATCCTGCTGATATTCAAAACCCGACACAGGGTGCTGGTTATCCGTTCGATGGTAGGTCTTGCTGCTTGAAACACTCAAACAGATGACGGGAGGCTTGTCGAAGTGCGCCTTGTAAGTACTTGAGTTGACGAAGCGCTTGAACAGCTTTCCATGCAGCTCGCCGAAATGGTCTGGGATGCTGAACACCGCCTGGTTTGCATTGTGTCCCAGCAGCAGCACGCTAAAATCGTAATCGCGCACGTAGGATGAAAAATTATTCCCCACCATGCCCGCAAACCGCTCGCCGGTGTGTCGGTCGATAATGCTGGTTTTCAATATTTCAATAAGGGGCAACGCCTGATCCACGCCTTCAGCACCGATACCCATCTCGACAGAAATGATGTCAAGCTCGACGGCGTAGCGGTCGCCCTTGGGATTGTCCCAATGCGCCAATGCGTTGAAGCGGTTATCTATCATCTTCAAGGTGCTGCGCAAGTTCTCTTGCCGGCTCGCACCTCTCGCCAGGTTGGCGAAGTTGGTAGTGAGGCGCGTCTTTTCGGAGGGTTGATAATGCTCATCAAAGCGAATGCTCTTGATGGAAAAACTGAAGTCTTTATTCGTCATGGCGGGAAGCCCACTCAAATATCCATATACTCTGTAACTGTCCTGCAGTTTAGGTTGGGGGATTGACCGTGGGAACTGAATTGATTTCACAGAACCTTTAGTCACGCTCATGACGCCCGCGGGAATAACGCGAAACATGACCGGCCGGGCCATTAGCGCGGGTTGGACATCTCCTGCGAGAAGCCCTCTCCAGTCGGCCAGACGGTCATGGCGAAGCGCCTTGAGAGGGCTATCGTTGCTTGTCTGGACAACGACTACCCAGCGAGGGCGGTGCCATGAACACCAGTGATCTACTCGAACAGTTACTTCGGGCGGGGCAAGGTTCACGAGCGCGTGAAGGAAACAGCGGCCTGCCATGGCAAAACGGCCTTGGCGGCCTGGGCGGCTTGCTGGGTGGTCTGTTAGGTGGGCGTGGTGGTGGCAGCACGGGCGGCTTGCCCCAGGGGCGCTCCACGGGTGGCACCAATTTCGCGGCACTGGCGTCGTTGGGCATGATGGCGTTTCAGGCCTACCAAAGCTGGCAGCGCAGCCAGGCGGCAGCCCCGCAACAGGCGCTACGTACTGTCGATCAATTGGCCGGCCCCGAGGCCGAAGACCACAGCCATGCGATCCTGCGAGCACTGATTGCGGCAGCCAAGGCAGACGGCCGCATCGACCCGCAGGAAGAACAGCTGATCTACGCGGAAATAAAGCGTCACACCAGCGACCCGCAACTGCAGCAGTGGCTGGATGATGAAGTCAGCAAGCCACTTGATGTTGCTGAAGTGGCCCAGTCCGCCCACGACCCGGCCATGGCCGCAGAAATGTACCTGGCCAGCGTGATGCTGATGGATGACCAGCAAGATGCAGAGCGGGCCTACCTTGATGAACTGGCCGGCGCATTGCAAATCGACCCGGCATTGCAGGTGCATCTGGAACAGCAGGCCAAGGCAACGGCCTGAACGAATCTGAAGCCGCTACGCGGCCCGCTCGCACCAGGGTGGCTAGCCACCCTGGTGCGCATCAGCGACGATCAGCGGTCTTGGTCACGCTGTGGGTTATCGCGCTGCGACTGCTGACCTCCCATGCGGTCTTTATCAGCCTGGTTCTGCTTGTCGGTCATGCTGTCTTCCTGCCGGCCGCCTTTGCTTCCGCTATCGCGGTCCCAGTCCTTGTTCATCTTGTCCTCGGGCTTCTGCCCTGGCTGGTTCTGACCTTGTTGCTGCTGGTTGGGCATGCCACCACCCGAGCCTTGACCGCCCTGCTGGCCGGTACCTGCGGTGTTGTTGCCAGTACCGCTATTGGCATTGCCCTGGTTGGCGCCCTTGTCTTGATTATTAGCCATGATCGCTTACCTCAAGTCAGACACAGAAAGGCCTGTGTGCTTCATACGACTGCGGCCTTGCAGGCGTGGATGTATTTATTCGCGGCCTTTCGGATGAGCGATACCAAATGCAGCGACTTGATACTGCGCGGCACTAAATACCGATGTGCCGTAGGACCGGGACTGAGCCTTCGTCCGGCGAAAGGCACCCGCTTTGGCCAGGAAAATTGGCACAATTCATCTGTTTAGGCTGATCTATGCCGCTGCATGGCATATCCTTGTGCCTCGCAATCAACTTCGAAGCAGTGAATTGAACAATGGGTTTTGAACAACTAGCCGAGCTACGTGACCGCCTGCGGGCGGAGAAAGTGCAGGAAAAGGCCGATAGCACCAATCAGCCCAAGCGCAAGGCCCCGCCACAGGCCAAGCCTCGTGAGCAGGACCCGGCGGTGGCAGCGATCTGGCCATTGCAGAAGCATTTTCCATTGGCCTTCCCTGTCAATCCGGCCCCCAAGGTTCCGCTCAAAGAGGGCATTTTCAAGGATGCCGAGCAACACCTGGAACTGCTCGGAATCACCCGCGAACAGCTCAAGCTGGGCATTTCTACCTGGTGCAAGGGAACCCGCTACTGGGCAAGCATGGTGGAGAATGCCCCGCGCCTGGACTTGAATGGTCAAGTCGCTGGCATTGTGACCGCCACTCAGGCGACGCATGCGAAGCAGCAGGCTGCGCGGCATCGCAGCCAGGACCGACGAAATCGTGCGAAGTCGAAGGCGCGTGTTGCGGCCCCCGCTGCCGAGAGCGCAGCGCCGCAGACTTCGAGCTGAATACAGTCGCGCCCTGCCCGGTGCCTGTCAGGATGAAACCCACAGGGAACTGGGCTGGGCGTGTGACTGAGGATCGCTATCGTATTCAAGCTGCGCCTGAAGCCAGTCGATGAATGCCCGTACATGGGGCCGGCTCAGGTTCTCTTGGCGGGTAACCACGTAATAGGCGAAGCGCGAAGGCCAAGGCCGGTCTACCGCTACCACCAATCGGCCGTTTCGCAGGTCTTCCTCCGCGTGCTGCGCCTGTACCAGCGCGATGCCCTGGCCACTGGCGGCCGCGCGTAGCAAAAGCAGGTCTTCGTCAAAACTCGCCCCTCGGCGGCTGCGGTGGTCGGGCTCGACACCATGAGCCTGCAACCACAACGCCCAGTCCGCACGGTCGGCATCTTGCAACAGTGGGTAGCGCAGGCAGTCCTGCGGCTCATCCAGCGCCGGCCCGCCCGCAAGCAGGCCAGGGCTGGCTACCGGCAGCAGCACAGGCGCCAGTAGCGGTATCGATTCCAGCCCAGGGTAATCGCCCAGGCCATGGCGCAGGGCAATATCGACAGGATCACGATGCAGGTCGACAAGCTCGGCCGTGGACTGCACACGCACGTCGATTTCCGGGTGCAGTGTATTGAAATCCACCAACCGGGGCACAAGCCAGCCAGACGCGAATGAAGGCTGGGTGCTGATCGTAAGGGTTTTAGCGCGAGTGAGCGCCTCCAGGTCCAGCAGCGCGCTTTCGATCTGGCCAAAACCGCGTGAAAGCCCAGGATAAAGGCTCGCTCCAGCCTCGGTAAGCTGCACCCCATAGCGGCTCCGGGTCAGCAGGATGACGCCAACACGGTCTTCCAGCAGACGAATCTGTTGACTGATTGCGCCCGGTGTAACCCCCATACGCTCGGCGGCGGCCTTCAGGCTGCCCAGCCGAGTGGTTTCGGTGAAAGCGCGCAATGCGAGCAACGGCAAGACCGCACCCATAGTATTCCAACCTTAGAAAAACTGATGTTAGCGAGTGAAAGGATCGTTAGTAAGCCTGCTGGCTGATGCCTAGCATAGCGTTCAGCCATACAAACTCGAATCAGTTTTTTTAAGGTGAATACCATGCAGGGTCCTTCATTCGAGCTGTACACCGACAGCTCCCCCAACGGCTTCAAGATCACCATTGCCCTGGAGGAGCTGGGACTGCCTTATCGTCTCATCCACGTGAATATCGACCTGGGAGCACATAAACAGGCTGACTTTCTGGCACTCAACCCGGCAGGCCGCATCCCGGTATTGGTAGACCGCCAAGCCGGCATCGTACTGTTCGAGTCAGCAGCGATTCTGCTGTACCTGGCGCAGTACAGCGGGCAGCTGCTCGAACAGGCCGCACAACCCCGCTGGATGGCGATTACCTGGCTGATGCACCACAGCGCCAGCATGGGCCCTTTACTTGGCCAGCGCGTGCACTTCGACTGCTTCGAGGCCATACCCAACCCTGCGGCGCAGAAGCGCTACCGCACCCTCACCGAAGATGCCTTCGCACTCCTTGACCAGCAACTCGCCACCCGTGCGTGGCTGGCCGGCGAATCCTATTCGATTGCAGACATTGCCAACTTCGCCTGGTTGCACATTGCCGCGATCGTGGGGTTCGACTTCAGCCCCTATCACCACCTGAATCGCTGGTACCGAGAAGTCGAGAAGCGCCCATCCGTACAACGCGGTATCCGTCTCCCCGCGCCAGCCATTGGCCCCTGAACCCCTGCAAGGATTGCCCATGAACCTCATCAACAGCAAAGGTGCCAGCGCCGATGCCTTTGCCCAGCATCCCGGTTACCGTCGCATGTTCGCCCAGGGTCAGTTGACCCTGGGCATCTTCCTCCCGCTTCGTTTCCATGACGGTGACATGGCTGTGCTCCGTGGACAGGCGCAGCTGGTCAATGAAATCGACCGCCTGGGCTTCGCAGCCGTATGGGTACGCGATGTCCCCTTGTACGACCCGGCATTTGGTGACGCCGGCCAGGTATTCGACCCGTTCACCTACCTTGCCTATCTGACAGCTCATACCGCTAACATTGCCTTGGCCACCGGTAGCGCGATCTTCGCCCTGCGCCACCCCATCGACCTGGCCAAAGCTGCGGCAAGCCTGGATTGCCTGTCAGGTGGGCGCCTGGTGCTGGGTATTGCATCGGGCGACCGCCCCATCGAGTTCCCCGCCTACGGCCTGCCCCATGAGACGCGTGGAGAGCGCTTCGCGCAAAGCGTGGACTACTTCCGTCAGCTATTGGCTGGCCAGCCTGCGCCAATCCATTCGCCACTCGGCCAACTCGATGGCGCGCGGCTGCTCCCGCACCCCGTTACCGGGCGCATCCCGTTGCTGGTGACCGGCTCGTCACGCCAATCCCTGCAGTGGCTTGGCGAACAGGCCGATGGCTGGATTACCTACCCCGAAGCCACTCATAACGTCCTTGGTCCGCGGCGCTTGGCGGAAAAGATCCGGGCTTGGCGAGCAGCCATTCCTGGCGGTGGTTTCCGTCCGCATGTCACCAATGAATGGATTGATCTCGATGAAGACCCGCATTTCCCGCGCACGCCGCTACAGGGTGGCTACGTGTTGCGCACTGGCCGCAACGGGTTGATCGCACTGCTACATGAGTGGCGCGAAGCCGGGGTCAATCATGCTGCATTGGGCATGCAGATGGCCAAGCGCCCTTCACAGGAGATCATCCAGGAGCTGGCAGAAGAAGTACTGCCGCTGTTTCCATCGCTGAGGGGGCCAGCACCCCATACGCAAAACTGGTAGCCACTGTGGGTTTCAACGGAGCGCTTACCGTCTGTTGGCCTGAGGCAGTACATTGAGAGCGGCTGCCTTCGACCCATAGCTGCCATTGCGAAAGCACTGCCATTGCTCTTTTTCCGAGGCCGGCGCGAACCCGGTGGGAGCGGGTTCACCCGCGAAGCAGGCAACGCGGAGGCTGGCACGGGCTTCGCCCGTGTTCGCGGGTAAACCCGCTCCCACAAAGATCAGCTCTGACACGACTGGCAACTATGGATCGCAAGCGGCCATTCATTCATGGCCGTAATCGGCATTCCAATCGTTGAAGGCTTGCATCATCCTCTGCCTGGTCGATAAGACCTCCTGTTACCAAGGTTTATTCCGCCTACGCTACAGAGATGTCACTGACATCTCTGCCCAAGGAGTCACCCCATGTCCACGCTTTATCCCAGTAATGATCCTGAGGGGCTGATCGAGTACTCGGTGGTCTATACCGACCGCTCGCTCAACCACATGTCACAAACCTTTCAAGGCGTGATGAAGAACATTTCCAGCACGCTGAAACGGGTCTATGGCGCCCAGGCTGTTGCGGTAGTGCCGGGCAGCGGTACATTCGGCATGGAATCGGTAGCGCGACAGTTTGCCACCGGCCAGCAATGCCTGGTGATACGCAACGGCTGGTTCAGTTATCGCTGGAGCCAGATCCTTGATGCGGGCAACATTCCGGCGGCCACCACAGTGCTGAAAGCCCGACCGGTCGATGCGGGGCGCCAGGCCGCCTACACGCCCCCGCCGCTGGAGGAAGTGCTGGCGAGCATCCAGGCGCACAAGCCGCAGATCGTCTTTGCCCCCCACGTTGAAACCTCATCCGGGATTATCCTGCCCGACGATTACCTGCGGGCCGTCGGCGACGCGGTGCATGCGGTGGGTGGCCTGTTCGTGCTGGACTGCATCGCCTCCGGCACGCTTTGGGTTGATATGCACAAGTGCGCAGTCGACCTGCTGATCAGCGCACCGCAAAAAGGCTGGAGCGCCTCCCCTTGCTGTGCCCTGGTGATGCTCAGCGCGTTGGCCCTGGAGCGCATCGAGCACACGCAGAGCAGCAGCTTTGCCTGCGACCTGAAAAAGTGGCTTCAGATCATGCAGGCCTACGAACAAGGCGGACATGCCTACCATGCAACCATGCCCAGCGATTCGCTGGCGCGGTTCAACGACGTGATGAACGAGATGCAAGCCTACGGTTTCGAGAAGGTGCGTAGCGAACAACAAGCGCTGGGTGATCGGGTGCGCGCCATGCTGACCGGCAAAGGTATCAAGAGCGTGGCCGCAGCCGGCTTTCAAGCCCCGGGGGTTGTGGTGAGCTACACCGATGATGCCGACATCAAGAGCGGCAAGAAATTTGCCGATCACGGCTTGCAGATAGCCGCCGGCGTGCCGTTGCAATGCGACGAGCCGGCCGACTTCCAGACCTTCCGCATCGGTCTGTTCGGGCTCGAAAAACTGCACAACATCGAGCGTACGGTCAGCACTCTTGAGCAGGCCCTTGATGAAGTGATGGCGGACTAAGTGATCCGGCGGGGAGCCCGTGAAACGGGCTACGCGCCGGATGGCACGGGCTTCGCCCGTGTTCGCGGGGCAAGCCCGCTCCCACAGAGACCTTAGGCACAGAGACCTTGTGCCACAGCCTCCCTATTGCAGAGACACCGCATGCCGCATAGACCTCGTACCACCGTTGAACAGATGATCAATGATCCAATTCATCCTTGATGATCTTGCCGTCATGGGGATCGACCTGGAATTCGTACTGCTTGCCGTCAGCTTTCATGCCCTCACCTTCCCAATGGCCGTCATCGGCCTCGATCTTGGTGATCTGCGTGTAGCCGGCACCTTTCAGGGTCGCCTCTGCCTGATCCTTGGTCACCTTCCAGTCTGCCCCAGGCTGATCAGCCCATGCTGCAGTGCTGGCCAATGCGCCGGCCATGGCCAGGCCTGTGAACAGTCGAGTCATCGCTTTCATCGCTAACATCCTTTTTCATGAGGTTAAACGGTCTGACTGGCGCGCCAATGCCGCGGTTCAGTTTGATTTGATGCCCGCCGCACCTATCAATCGATGAACCAGGGCTGCACGAAAACAGTCAACCCATTACCTGACAATGACGGAAGGATGGGTGAGCGAATGGTTTCGTTTGATCTGCAACGGATGCTGATAGGCGAGTTCCCATTTACCTTTCTTCTGGAAGTTGCCGTCCGTGCTTCGGCGGCCTTCCTCGCCGTGTTCCTGTTTCTGAAATTCAGTGGCCGACGCGGGATCAGGCAGCTTTCCCGTTTCGAGCTCGTAGTGATTCTTACCTTGGGCTCTGCCGCCGGCGATGTGACCTTTTACGAAGATGTGCCTCTGCTTCCGGTGGCCCTGGTTTTCCTCACACTCTTTCTGCTTTATCGAGGCACGGTCTACCTCATGAGACGAAGCAGAACCTGCGAAGCCTGGATCGATGGGCTGCCCATTACGGTAGTCAAAGATGGCATGTACGAGATTCATTCGCTGCGTCACTTGAACATTTCACCGAATGAACTGTTCATGGAACTCCGCCAACAAGGCGTCGAGCATCTGGGCCAGGTTCGCCTGGGCCTTCTGGAAACCGATGGCGATCTCAGCCTGTATTTCTACGACCAGGAGGACACACGACCCGGCCTGTCGGTGCTGCCGGTTGAACACCGTCCGGAGTACCTGTCGCCGCCCGGCGCCGGCTTGCACTGCTGCGTCAGCTGTGGTTTTCCGACCTATCATGAAGCGCACGACACAATGGCATGTACACGCTGCGGTCATACGGTGTGGTCACCTGCATTGGTCACTGTGCGCAACCGCTAGCGGGTTTCGCCCAAAGGTGCCAGCCTTCTGCATTGGCAGCAAAGGCTGGCACTGCACGTCCAACCGATCAAGGCGTGAAGCCCAGGCCAGCGGAAAGGTCTGAGCCTTGTGGTTTGCCGGCTTGCTGGGGCTGTTGCTGCTGGCCCGCCTGATCGAGCGATTGCTCGACAGATGCCTTCGCCTCGCTGGCTTTTTCCTTGAGCGTGTCGGTCAAACGATCACTGCTGGCGCCCATCAGCTGATCTTCCTTGCGGGTACCGGGCAGCGCCGCCCCCAATGCAGCGCCCAGGGCCATGCCCAAGGCAGCCAACACGAGCGGTTGCTCCTGGAGCAGATGATCGAACTGACCCTTCAGCGCCGTAGCCTGGTCTGCGACCTTGTGTGCAGAGTCGCGCAGGGTGCCTGCCGAAGCGCCCACGGAATCGCGTACGCCGCTGCCAAGATCATGGGCCCGTTCGCGTACGTCATGGGCTTTCATGCTCACCTGCTGCCTGGCATCGTGCACCGCCTCCCCCGCATGGGCAAACGCATCCTTTACCGTATCCACGGCGTCTGTCAGTTTTTCGCCCAATCCGGGGCCCTGGTGCGCAGGCCCAGGGTTGAAGGGGCGGTTCTGGTTCAGGCCCAGCCAGACCAGGCCCAGTACAGTCAGGGTAGCGGGTACGGGGTTGTTTTTGAGAGTAGTGCCCAGGTTTTGAAAGAATTCGCCGCCATTGCCCTTGCCGTAGGCCAATAGCCGGTCGACCATCTGGCCTGGGCTAAGGCGCTGTTCAAGCGCATCCATCAGGTCGCTGATGTGCTCGCGCTTGGCATTGATTTCCTGCTCGAGCAGGTCCGGGGCTTTTTGCGCGTCATGTTCAAAGGAAGTGGTCATGGCAATTTCCTCTTCAGCGTGTCCTTGTCCTGTTGCATCGCGTGTAACGTGCGCTCAGGGGCCAGGTGCGCAGGCTCGAACTGCTTTTTGCCGGACTGCAGCATGATGAACCCTATCACCACGGTGATCGCGCCCACGATCAAGGCTGCAAGCCAGGGTTCGACTACCATGGCCAATGCGTAGACCGCCGCCAGCAGCAGGATGATAAAGCCCGCCAGTACCACGATCGCACCCGCCGCAACCGCCGCCGTGCCGGCCTTGAGCGTGGCAAGGTTGTGCTGCAGTTCGGTTTTGGCCAGTGCCAGTTCCTTGGTGAACAAATCCGGTACTTCCCGCATCAACTGGCGCAACAGGCCTCCGACGCCGACGGCGTCGTCTTCCGGCGTGTGCAATCCCGGTGTGGCATGCATGGGATCTTTGTTCATCATTCACCTCCTTTGAGCGGGTCGCGCTCGAACGGGCTGCCGCTGACCGGCGTGCCTGCACCAGCCCCGACCGGATCGACAGGGGTGTAAGGGTGCCGGATGGAAACGTCGCTACCGCGATCAGGCGTCACGGCCTGCGCAGGGGGTGACGAGTGCCCCTCATGGGATGTGGCCGCAGCCTGGGCGCCATGGCTGGCGCTGGCGCGTATGAACCGCGACACTGCAAACCCCACCGCTACGCTACCGGCCAGGAACAGCGCGGGGTTGCTCCGCGCCAACTGGGCACCGCGCTGCAGCAGGTGCTCGGCACTTTCATGGCGTACCTGTTCGGCAAAGTCGCCCATGCATTCTGCGGCCTGGCTGAGGTATCGCGAGAGCCCCAGCGTGTCGTTGTCTTGCAGCGCTGCTGCGGCCGAACGCACCCCTTCCTCAAGCGAATCAAGCTGATCTGCTGCGCTATCGCGGTAGTGCTCGAATTGCTCGCTGCCTTTCTCCCTTGCCTCACCAAGCAGCGCACCTGCCTCATTGGTGATGGCATGCACATGATCCTGAGTGTTGCCGGGTGGGGACGTTGAGCTTTGATCGGTCTTGTCCATCGTCATGCCCTCGTAGCTGACTGTTGAGCGAATGCCACAACAATGACTGGGCATTCATTCGGGGGACGCAGGCATGACGACGGGAGTTCAGAGTATGTGATCTATGACATTTACCTGAAGGCTCAAAAGAAATGACGCGATTAACCTGCGGCACTGGAGCCGGCGCAGAGGCTTTGGATGCGCTGGTAATCAGCGCCAGCAAGGGCATTCCGTTTGTCGGTACCGACGCACGGTTCGCCGCCGGGCAGGACGAAGAAGAAGTGAACAACCCAAAGAGGAGATTCACCATGAACATCATCAAGGCCCATTCACTGCTACTCGTACTGTGCATCGGTGCCAGTGCACCGTTGGTGTTGGCAGCCACCGACATGAACGACCAACGCGCACCTGGTGCGCAGACACAGGACAACGGCCCGATGGATGGCACCGGCTCCGGCACGCCTGGGGATGGCATGGGAACCGGGTCTGGCGGTACGGGGACCAATGGCACCGACAATACTGGGGGTGACGGGACCGACAACGGCTCGGGGACGGGAACCGGCGCGGGTAACGGCACGGGTGGCGCCCCAGGTAGCGGCACAGGATCGGACGCCGGCAGCGGAGGCTCGGGCGGTTCTGGTTCTGGTTCTGGTTCTGGTTCCGGCTCGGGCGCTGGCGGTAGTGGCGGTGGTTCAGGCGGTTGAGCCAACCACCCAAATCTGCCTGCGATCATTCAAACCTGAAAGCTGTCGCGATCCCTGTGGGAGCGGGCAAGCCCGCGAAGCAGACTACGCGGTGCTGGCACGGGCTTTCGCCCGTGTTCGCGGGAAGCCCCGTTCCCACAGGGACTGTACAAGCTTCTAGACCCAGGCACGGGCACTTCGGCCAGATCGGCTGAACGTTTGCACAGCTGGCCCGGTCGCACCACAGAGATGCAGTCAACTGTGCAAGACCGACCGTGAGGACCATCCATGAGCGCAACCGCCCCCGAGGGTGTCGTAGAACACCCCATCCGCCTGACCCTCAATGGTCAGCCCCGATCACTGCAGGTGCACCCCTGGACCACGTTGCTCGACCTGCTGCGTGAGCAACTGGACCTGGTAGGCACCAAGAAGGGCTGCGACCATGGCCAGTGCGGGGCCTGCACAGTGTTGCGTGATGGCAAGCGTATCAACGCCTGCCTCACGCTGGCGATCATGTGCGACGGGGCCGAGCTGGTCACCATCGAAGGGCTGGCCAGCGACGGCGAGCTGCACCCCGTGCAACGCGCCTTCATCCGCCATGATGCCTTCCAGTGTGGCTATTGCACGCCGGGGCAGATCTGTTCTGCAGTCGGGCTTGTTAACGAAGGGCATGCCGACAATCGCGAGGCCATTCGCGAGCAGATGAGCGGCAACCTTTGCCGCTGCGGTGCCTACGGCAACATCGTCGCGGCAGTGGAAGAAGCCATGCCATTGATGAAGGACGTGGCCCAGCCGCAAGGCGGGACGAACCCATGACGCCATTCAGTTATCACAAGCCCGCATCGGTCAGCGAAGCTGTCAGCCTGGCAGACGCCACCTCGCGCTTCATTGCCGGTGGTACCAACCTCGTCGACCTGATGAAGGAAAACGTGGTTCGCCCCAACCGCCTGATCGACATCTCCGGCCTTGGCCTGAACGGCATCCAGCCCACCTCGAACGGCGGCGTGCTGATCGGTGCATTGGTGAGCAATGCCGACCTCGCCTGGGACCCGATCATCCAACAGCATTATCCACTGCTGTCAGAGGCCATTCTGGCTGGGGCATCACCTCAGTTGCGGAACATGGCCAGCACCGGTGGCAACCTGCTGCAACGCACCCGTTGCTATTACTTCTATGACACCGGCACCCCCTGCAACAAGCGCGAACCGGGCAGCGGATGCCCAGCGCGTAAGGGCTTGAACCGTATCCATGCCATTCTCGGCGCCAGCGATGCCTGCGTCGCCACGCACCCCTCGGACATGTGCGTTGCACTGGCGGCGCTCGAAGCTGTGGTGCATGTACAGGGGCCAGCCAGTGAACGCAAGATACCCTTCGCGGATTTCCACCGCCTGCCCGGCGACGCCCCGGAGCGCGACAACCAACTGGCAACCGATGAACTGGTGGTCGCCATCGAGTTACCGCCCCCTGTATTCGAACACCATTACCGTTATCTGAAGATTCGCGACCGCGCCTCCTATGCGTTCGCACTGGTATCAGTCGCCGCGGCCTTGAGCCTCGATGACGGCGTGATCCAGCAGGCTCGGCTGGCATTGGGCGGCGTTGCCCACAAACCGTGGCGGGACACGGTTGTAGAAACGATGCTGGCCGGCCAGGCGCCTTCGCAAGCGCTTTTCACCCAAGCCGCACACACCCTGCTGCAAGGGGCACAACCCCTGAGCCACAACGGCTTCAAGGTAACACTCGCGCAACGTGCAATCGTTCGGGCATTGAGCGAGGCAGTGCTCGGTGCCGCAGCCGGGGGGACAACACCATGATCGACACCACACCCATAGTCGGCACGCCCCTGGACCGCGTGGACGGCGTCGCCAAGGTTACAGGG
Source organism: Pseudomonas sp. BP01 (assembly GCF_022760795.1). Classification (NCBI taxonomy): domain Bacteria; kingdom Pseudomonadati; phylum Pseudomonadota; class Gammaproteobacteria; order Pseudomonadales; family Pseudomonadaceae; genus Pseudomonas; species Pseudomonas sp. BP01. The sequence continues at coordinate 240,251 of NZ_JAFBKA010000002.1, read as the reverse complement.
CAGGCGCGCTACGCAGGTGAATACCCACAAGCCGGGCTGCTCCATGGCAGCGTCGTGTGCAGTACCATCGCCTGTGGTCGGGTGCTCGCCATCGACCATTCACAGGCAATGCGCGTGCCCGGGGTAGTCGCTGTGCTGGACCATGGCCATCGGCCGCACATTTCCAGTTATGACGACGATTACAGTGACGCCGACTCGGCCGAGGGGTCGCCGTTTCGCCCCTTGTTCAACGACCGCGTGCTCTACAGCGGTCAACCCTTGGCCCTGGTGGTAGCCACAACCCTTGAGGTGGCGCGATACGCAGGCTCGCTGATCAGAATCGACTATGCCGAGGAGGCCCACCAGACAGACCTGGGTGCAGCCCGGCAGTCGCATGAGGCACCCGCCGAAACACCGGCACCGCGTGGCGATTTCGCCGGGCAGTTTACCGCTGCGCCGGTGCAGATAGATGCCACCTACCTGACGGCCAACGAGCATCACAACCCGATGGAGCCCCATGCTTCGACCGTGCACTACAAGGCCGACGGCACCCTCGAAATCCACGACAAGACCCAAGGCACGCAAAATTGCCAGGACTACCTGCACAAGGTGTTCGGCCTGCCCAAGGCCAACATTCGCGTGCGCGCGGCATTCGTCGGCGGCGCCTTCGGCTCGGGCCTGCGCCCACAGTACCAGTTACCGCTGGCCGTGATGGCGGCGTTGCATTTGCAGCGCTCGGTGCGCGTCACGCTGACTCGCCAGCAGATGTTCACCTTCGGCTACCGGCCCCGCACCGAGCAGCGGCTGCGTCTGGGTGCTGACGCAAGCGGGCGGTTGCTGGCAATCGCCCACGATGCACTGGGCCAGACATCACGCTTCGAAGACTTTACCGAGCATCTGGTGGAATGGAGCGGCATGCTCTACCAGTGCGACAACGTTGCGCTCAGCTATCGCCTGGCGCCGCTCGATGTATACACCCCGCTGGACATGCGTGCCCCAGGGGCCGCGTCAGGCATGATTGCCCTCGAATGCGCCATGGATGAGCTCGCCTGCGCCGCGCAGATCGACCCGCTCGACCTGCGCCGGCGCAACTTCGCCGCCAACAATGGCAATGAGGGCAAGCCCTACTCCAGCAAGGAGTTGCTGGCATGCTACCAGCAAGGTGCCGAGCGTTTCGGCTGGCAAAACCGCAACCCGCAACCGCGCAGCATGCGCAATGGCCACCAGCTGATCGGCTGGGGCATGGCCGGCGGGGTCTGGGAAGCCATGCAGATGAAGGCCAGCGCCAAAGCCTGCATCAATGCCCAGGGGCACCTGACCGTCAGTAGCGCCACCACCGACATCGGTACCGGCACCTACACCGTAATGACCCAGATCGCAGCCGATGCAGCCGGCATCGGGGTGCAGGATGTCACCTTCGTGCTGGGGGACTCCTCCCTGCCGACAGCACCGCTGCAAGGTGGCTCGTTCACTGTGTCGTCGGTGGGCTCTGCCGTGCGCCAGGCCTGCCTGGTGCTGCGCAGCAAGCTGCTGGAACATGCGCGCAACTCGTATCCCGAAGTGGCCGGCACCCCCATGAAGCAGATCGTCTTCGCCGAGGGCTACCTGCATGCGGGCAGCCATCGCCTGGCCCTGGCGGAAATAGTCGCCAGCGCTCCGGGGCGAAGTTTCGAAGTGCAGATAGAAGCTGAGCCGGGTGCCAGGCGCCAACCCTTCTCCACCGCGACACATTCGGCGGTCTTTGTGGAGGTGCATGTTGACGAGGACCTTGGCACGATCAAGGTCACCCGGGTGGTCAGCGCCGTCGCAGCAGGACGGGTGGTCAACCCGAAAACCGCGCGCAGCCAGATCCTGGGGGGCGTGGTGTGGGGCGTGGGCATGGCCCTGCACGAGGAAGCCTTGACCGATCACCGGTTGGGCCGCATCGTCAACCACAACCTGGCGGAGTACCACATCCCGGTCAACGCGGACAGCGGCGATATCGAGGTGATCTTTGTTGAAGAGAACGACGACATCGTCAACGAGCTGGGCTCCAAGGGGGTGGGTGAAATCGGCGTGGTCGGGGTGGCGGCGGCAGTGGCGAACGCTGTTTACCATGCCACGGGCAAGCGTGTGAGGGCTTTTCCGATCACGCTCGACAAGGTGCTGTAATCGAGTACATCAACGCCTTTGCAAGCAGGCCTGGGTCGCCAGTGCGTCGCCCTGGGCCGCTCCGCTTGCGGTGTTGTCGAATACGCACCAGGTCGGTAGTTGCAAGCTGTCGCGCTTCTGCAGCTGGGTAGCCAGGCGCTGCAGGTAGTCGCTGCCATAAGCGCTGCGATAAATCTGTGGCTCACCGTGCAAGCGCCAATAGGCCAGGCCCTGCCAGCCGCCTGGCTGGGCATCCACACCAAAGCGCGAGGGGCTGGCCGCGACTTGGGCAACCTGAAAGTCGACGAGCACCGACTGCGCTGCCGCCCATGATCGGTGCCGCGGCTCGACCGCCAGCCCTCCCCCATAACGCGCGCGCAGGTCGGTGAAAAACGCATGAACAACGTCAACTTCAAACGCCAGCGACGGCGGCAACTGCACCAGCAGGCACCCAAGGCGATCGCCCAGATGCCCGCACTCATCGAGAAACCGCTCGAGCAGGCCCGCACAGCCCTGCAAGCGGTGCTCATGGGTGATGGCCTTGGGTAACTTGACGGCAAAACGAAAGTGCTCAGGCACCGACGCAGCCCATCGGGCATAAGTTTGCAACCGATGAGCACGGTAGAACGAGGAGTTGATTTCGACCGCGTTCAATCGGCCCGCGTAACGCTGCAAATGGGTCCCATGCAGGGGGAAGTGTTCGGCATGCAGCCGTGACAGGTTCCAGCCTGCGCAACCAAGATGAATCATCCTGAGCGTCCCTCTTGCGCATCATTCGTGCCCTCTCCTAGTCGAGGCTCGGGTACCCAGAGAGGTTCACTCGCTGCACACCAGCGGTCATCTTGTAATTCAGCACGCCACTGGAACCCCTGACCTGAACTTTACAGCGCCCCACGCATTCCCCTGCTTACCCGATGCCTTTGTACACAGCGAAGGTTGAACGCTTGCTGACACACTTCGAAAGGGGTTCTGCACCATGATCGATCAAGCGACAGGCATGAAACCAGGCGAACGCTACTGCGTGGAGAACATCGAACGCGCCCATCAATTCCCCGGTTACTTTCAGGACGGCAAATATTACCTTGGCCCAGAACTGCTGACTGCAGTCGGCTGGCTCGAAGGGACCACGTTCATTTATGACAGCCTGGATGCAGAAGGCGAACCGGTCTTTGCGGACCGGGTAGCGGGCACCATCGAGGGCTTGAAACTGGTGCTGGTCGACGGCACCGCCCTTGAGCTCTCGATGATGGAAGCCAGCGCCACCCTCGCGCCTGCGCCTGAGGACATCGAGCCACCCCAGGCTGCCGAGCCTGCACCGCCTGCACCGCCCGTATCGACAAAAGGCCCGTTGCGCGGCAAGGTCGTGGTCATCACCGGCGCTTCAAGTGGCATCGGCAGGGCCGCTGCGCATGCCTTTGCCTGCAAAGGCGCTCGCCTGGTGCTTGCTGCGCGGGATGAGGAAGCGTTATTCGACGTGCTGGACGAGTGCACTGATTGCGGTACGGACGCCGTGGCAATCGCTACCGATGTCAGCCGCAGCGACCAGGTGCAGGCGCTGGCTGCGCAGGCTGCCGAGTTTGGCCATGGGCGGATCGATATCTGGGTCAACAACGCCGGCGTCGGCGCGGTCGGCAATTTCGAGGACACGCCACTGGAGGCGCATGAGCAAGTCATTCAAACCGACCTGATCGGTTACCTCCGTGGCGCCTACGTCGCCCTTCCCTATTTCAAGGCGCAACGCAGCGGCATCCTGATCAACACGTTGTCACTCGGGAGCTGGATCGCGCAACCCTATGCAGCGGCCTATTCGGCGAGCAAATTCGGCCTGCGTGGCCTGACCGACGCGCTGCGCGGAGAACTGACGGCGTTTACCGACATTCATGTCTGCGATATCTATCCTGCGGTCATGGATACCCCGGGTTTCGGGGATGGTGGCAACTACACTGGCCACACGCTGACGCCCCCCGGGCCAGTCTACGACCCGGAGCTGGTGGCCAAGGCCATGGTGGCTTGCGCCATCTCCCCTCGTGCGCGCACCACGGTCGGTGCAACCGCTCGCCTTGCCCACCTGGCCAGCTACCTCGTCCCGGGGCTGCCGCTGCTTTCAGGATGGCTGACCCGCTGGGGGTTGAGCCGTAGCCCCAGCGCCGGAACATCGCCCGGTAACCTGTTCGAACCGCCGAGTGACCGGCGCAGTGTGGACGGTGGCTGGAGAGCCCGAAAAGACAGGACAGCGGTGTTGGTGAGTGCCGCCGTGCTCGGGGCCATTGCCGGGTTTGCGATCACTCATTTGCAGCGCCGGCGCCGCCAAGGGGTCGACCGTTAAGCATCAAAGACAAAGGGTTTGAAGCGCCCTCATCACGCCCGCTGCTTCCACGTTTCGTATCGGGCAAGCAGCGGCTGAACGCTCAACCCATGCAGCAGTATGCTCAACGCCACCACTGACAACACCAGGTTGGTGCTCTGTGCCGCATAGCCAGGAGGCAGCCCATGGTCAAGGGCATAGAAGAGGTAGTAAAAGCTACCGATACCCCGGATGCCAAACCAGCCAAGAAGCCCACGTTGGCGAATATCCAGCATTCCCCGGACCGGGAAAAGCACAATGCTCAAGGGGCGAATCACCAGGAACAGCGCTCCGGCGATCAGCAACGCCCGCCAGTCCCAATGCTCTATCAGCACCACCCCGAGCAAGGTCACGAGAAAAACCTCCATTGCACGCTCGATCAGGCTGCCGAAGGCCAGCATGTCCCCCAGCATGATCCCCGCTGCGACCTGAGAATCGTCCAGCCCTCGCACATCACCTTTGACAGCCAGCTCCGGCGCCACATGCTGGTGCCCCACTACGGGCTGCACCAAATGTTCGGCAGCCGGCTCCTCCGGGTTGCTGGATGTATGAGCCTCCGCCTGGCGCAAACCCAGCCCAGCGGCGAATACGGCGAGAAACCCATAGGCCTGGATCGTTTCGGCAAACACATAGGCCAGCGCGATCAGTGCCAGGGCCAGGTAATCGTTGGGCGATACGGTACTGTCGTCGTTGCGCAGTCGCAGGAAGAGTGTGAGTTTGCCCAGCCCGCGCCCCATCCAGTAGCCAAGCAGCAGACCAGCACTCACTGCCCACAGCATGTCCTTCAGCAACCAGTCGCCGAGCCAGGCCTGCCCGGGGTTCTGTTGCAGGAGCAGCCCAAGGATGACGAAGGGAAAGGCCACTCCGTCGTTCAAGCCAGCCTCCCCCGACAAGCTGAAACGCACAGGATCATCGTCCTGGGCATCGGCCACCTGCACAAGTGTTGCAAGCACGGGATCTGTGGGTGCGAGGATCGCCCCGATCAGCACTGAAATACCCCATTCAAAGTTCAGGCCGTAGTGCAGCAGCAACGTTACGCCACCGATGCAGATCATCATCACAGGCCCCGCCAGGTAAAACGCGCTCCACCATCGGCGGTCGTGCAAGGGCAAGCGCAATTTCAGGCCGCTGAAGAAGAGGGAAAATAACACCGCGACCTCGGTCAGGTGCTCCATCCATCCCTTGGAACTGCTGACATCCAGGTGGAGTAAACCAAGCCCGGATGATCCCAGCCCGATGCCCAAGGCCAGACACACCACCGAGGATGTCACCGGGATCCAGCGTAAATAGGAGGATGAGAGCGCCAGCAGCAGCAAGACTGCGCCCAGCATGGCGAACCATACGATGAAGGTCATCTGCGCAGTTGCCTTGGTGAAGTGCTCGATTATGGTTTGACTTACCCTGGCGACGGGTCGTTCAGCTGCGATAACCGGTTCCCCGTAAACAACCTGAGGAAGCGGGCTTGTCCCGCTAACCACGGCGCAGTCGGGGCCATATTGACCGGCCTTATGCAGGCAGTTGCTGCAAAGTGAACGTCATGTCGCATGACCCAGTGCCCGGCGGACCTTGACGAGCAGTTCGCTGATCTGGAACGGCTTGATCAGCAGGTCCATGCCACTGCCCAGAAACGCCTGGCGGTCCAGGGCGGTCTCCGCGTAGCCGGTCATGAACAGCACCGGCAGCCCCGGCCGGTAGGTCCGCGCCATATCGGCCAGCTCGCGGCCGCTTATGCCTGGCAGGCCGACATCGGTCAACAACAACTGAATACCGGCATCTTCACGCAGATGACCGAGGGCCTGCTCGATGGTTTCGGCCAGCACGCAGCGATATCCTGCATCGGCCAGTACTTCTGCCACTGACAGCCGCACCGAAGCCATGTCCTCGACCACCAGCACATATTCACCGGCGCCTTGCTGGTCGACTTGCGGGCTGGGCGCCTCGCAAGACTCCTGCTGGTTGCTGGCAGGCAACATCAGGGTGACTTCAGTGCCCAGCCCCGGCGCGCTGTGGATCGACACGTGCCCGCCCGACTGGCGGGCAAAACCGTAGATGGTCGATAGCCCAAGACCGGTACCTTGTCCTACCGGCTTGGTGGTAAAAAATGGATCGAATACCTTTTCCAGCAGCTCCGGCGCGATACCACAACCATCATCGCGTACCGTCACCGCCACATAAGGGCCATCCCGCAGGTTGGGGTCACCGAGTGAGAAGGCCGCCGCCGTATTCACCCAGATATGCCCGCCCTTGGCCAAAGCGTCGCGGGCGTTGATCACCAGGTTGAGTACCGCGCTCTCCAGCTGGATGGGGTCGACCAGCGCAGTGGTGGGCTCGTGTGACAGCTCCAGTTGCAGCACGATTCGCTCACCAATGGTGCGATTGATCAGTTCCTCCAGCGAGCGAACCCGCTCGTTGATGTCCACCGGCCGCGTGTCCAGGGGTTGCTGCCGTGCGAAGGCGAGCAGCCGATGAGTCAGCGAGGCAGCGCTCATGGCAGAGCTCAAGGCCGCGTCGGCGTATGCAGGGACCTTTTCGATACGGTTCTCTGCTACCCGTTTACGAATCAGCTCCAGGCTGGTGATGATGCCGGTCAACAGGTTGTTGAAGTCATGGGCGATACCGCCTGTCAGGCTGCCCAGAGCATCCATCTTCTGCAGCTGCAACAGTTGCGCCTCGGTCTGCTCACGCTGGGCCGTTTCCCGCGCCAACTGGGTGTTTGCGTCCTCCAGGCGCGCCAGATGCGAGCGCTCGCGGTGGCGATGCTCGGTGACGTCCTCGACAAACACCAGGCACAATCCCGGCTCCCGGTAGGGCGATAGCTGCCACTCGGTATCCCGGGGCATGCCGCCCACGTGCATGCCTAACGTGCCGCGCCAGCGCTGCCCCGCAAGCAGGTGCTGACGCAAATCGGCGATGGCGGTCTGCTGGTCATCGGCGAAGCATTCCTGCAACGCATCGGGGTTGCGGTTGTCCTGGATCAACTGCTCGAAGGCATGGTTGCATTCATGCACCTTCAGCCCTGCATCAACCACGGCGATCGGGGCTGACACATTGGTGAAGATTTCCCGAAAACTCGCCTCGCTTTCCCGCAAGGCCCGCTCAGTGTCACGTACCCGTAGCAGGGTACCCAGGGTGGCCACCAGCACGTCGGCGTCCACGGGATGAACCAGGTAGGCGTCGGCGCCTGCATCGAGCCCGGTAATGATGTCACCCGTCTGGATCGACGCCGCCGACACGTGGATCACGGGTAGCAAGGCCGTTTCGGGCCTGGCACGCAGCAACCGGACGATATCGAAGCCGCTCATGTCCGGCAGGTTGACGTCCAGGATCAGTGCATCGAACTGCTCGCGGCCGATCAACGCCAGCCCCTCGCCGCCGGTGCCAGCCTCCATCACCGTGTAGCCATGCAGTGCCAGGCGGCGGCGCAGCGCATAGCGTGTGGCGGCGTTGTCGTCGACAATCAGCAGGCGGATATCAGCGTTCATCAGCGCTCTCCGGGGCCAGCGCCATCGGCAGAATGACAAAAAAACACGACCCGCTGCCAGGCGTGCTTTCCACCCCCACCTTCCCGCCCAGCAGCGCCGCAAAACGTTTGCACAGCGACAGCCCCAGCCCAGTGCCACGCAGGCGTTTTTGCAGCGGCGAGTCCACTTGGGCGAAGTCTTCGAACAAGCCGCCGAGCAGCTCGGGGGCAATACCAATCCCCGTATCGCTCACGGCAAAGCGGACCTGGTCGTTACCCAGAAGCTGCGCCGACACGCGCACTTCACCGCGGGTGGTGAACTTCAAGGCGTTGGAGATGAAATTGCGAAGGATCTGCGCCAGCTTCTTGTCATCGGTATACATCTTCGGCAGGCCCTGCGGCTCTTCGAAGATCAGGTCTACCGCGCCGGTGTCGACGATCGGGCGGAACATGCCGCGCAAGGCCGCGAACAGGTCGAGCATATCGAACCAGGCAGGCGATATGGTGATGCGGCCGGCTTCGATCTTGGCAAGGTCCAGCAGGTCGTCGACCATATCGCCCAGTTCACGCGTCGCGGTATTGATGAACGCCACCTGCAACTGCTGCTCCTTGCTCAACGGCCCGTCTACCTCGTCGGCGAGCAGGCTGGTGATGCTCAGGATCGAACCCAAGGGCGTGCGGAACTCGTGGCTCATGTAGGAGAGAAAGCGGCTTTTCAGGTCCGACGCCTGGCGCAGTTGCTCAGCCTGGCTGTCCAGCTCCGCATACAGCGCCAGCACCCCCTGGTTGGTGTCCTCCAGCTCGGCGCGCAGCGCCTGGTTTTCGGCCTGCAAGCGGATGACGAGGTCGGCCTGCTCGGCGCTGTTGTTGGATGATGGTTCAGCCATGCACGGTCTCCAGGTCAATGACCAACACCGTCACGTCATCCCGCCCACGGCAGAAATCGCGATGCAGTACGGCGGCTATAACCGCCGGGTGGCGGTGAACAAGCCCGCGGTAGGTTTGCAGATTCCAACGAGACTGCAGGCCGTCACTGAACATGATCAACAGATTTCCCTTCACGTGAGCGTAGTCGAACACCTGGCCCTTGCGGTATTGCCCGCCGACGATGCCCGGGTGCGAGGCCAGGCCGCGAGGCCGTTCGGTGCCGACCAGGGTTGCGCCGATATTGCCGATGCCGATAAACGACAGGCGGTCGCCGGTACCGTCGTACTGGGCGATGGCAGCCGCACCGCCACGGGTGCCGGCCATTGCATGATGCATCTCGCCAAGCACGTGCTCCGGCGCGCTGAAGGGCCCCAGGGTAAAGGCCTGGATGCCCGCCTTGGCCGCACGCTCGGCCTCCTCGCCATGGCCAAGGCCATCGATCATCACAGCGCTGAAATGCTGGTCGGCAAGCGTTACGTGCCAGCTGTCACCGCAGGCCGGGTCATCATGCAGCGAATGCTGGGTCACGCCGATGCGTATATCCCTGGCCGTATGATCTTGCCGGTAAATGCGCGCCAGTACCACAGCACCCTTCGCGTCGGCGTGCACGTCAAACACTTGCGCCAAGCGGCTGACCGCCCCCAGCCCGATGCCCTGGGTGCCGCCGGTGGAATAGCCATCAGCCAGGCAGCTGGCCAGGTCGAACCCGTGGGCACGGTCTACCGCCACCAGCTCCATTCCCGGATCGGCGCCATGCGCAAGCACGCGTATATGCAATTCGCCACGCTCGGCGTGCTTGAGCACATTGCTGGCAAGCTCGGTGGCAACAATGGCCGCACGGCCAGCGTCGGCGGCAGAGAAACCAAGCTGCTCGGCCAGCTTCTGGACAACACGCCGGGCATGCCCGACCTGGCTGGCCTCATCAAGGCGCAGCACCTGCGTCAAACTCGCTGCCAGGTTCACGCCCATCGGGTGATCGTTACCCGGGTGCCTTGCCCGGGAGTGGTGTCCAGATCAAATTCGTCTACCAGCCGGCGAGCGCCGGTCAACCCCAGGCCAAGCCCGCCGCCTGACGTCCAGCCATCGGTGAGGGCCAGTTTGACGTCGGCAATGCCCGGCCCCTCATCACGAAACACCAGGCGCAGGCCAACCCGCCCGGCTTGTTCGATGACCTCCCAGTCCATGTCACCGCCGCCACCGTATACCACGGTGTTCCGTGCCAGCTCACTGACAGCCGTGACCAGTTTGGTAAGGTCGACCAACCGCATGCCGCAGTCAGTGGCAATCTTGCGGGTCAGCTGACGGGCCAGTACCACGTCCTGCTCCAGGCGTACCGGCTGGCTGCCGCTTTGGCGGATGCTCATGAGTGGCCTACCCGCTGCCGCAACAGATGCATGCCGCGGTCGACATTCAGTGCAGTGCTTACCCCGGGCAAGGTCAGGCCAAGTTCCACCAGGGTGATGGCCACCGCGGGTTGCATGCCGACCAGCACCGTCTCGGCATCCATTATCCGTGAAAGGCCGGAAATACTGGCGATCATGCGGCCAATGAACGAGTCGACCATATCCAGCGCGGAAATATCGATCAGCACGCCGCGGGCTGAAGTCTGGTCGATTCGGTCGGTAAGATCGTCCTGCAGGCGCAGCGCCAGTTGGTCGTGCATGTCGACCTGAATGGTTACCAGCAGGAATTCACCCATTTGCAGAATGGGAATACGCTCCATCGCCTCACACCTTCTCGCCAGTGCTGGTACCCAGACGCGAAAGCGCCAGCTTCAAGGCGTCAGCAAGGTTGGACTTGGTGGTCAACGTGCCCAGATCAAGGCCCAGGTGCACGATAGTCTGGGCGATTTGCGGGCGAACACCGCTGATGATGCAATCGGCGCCCATCAAGCGGATGGCCGTCACGGTCTTGAGCAGATGCTGGGCGACCAGGGTGTCCACAGTTGGGACACCGGTGATATCGATGATGGCAATCTCGGAGCCGGTATCGACAATGCGCTGCAGCAGCGACTCCATCACTGTCTGGCTGCGTTGCGAGTCGAGTGTGCCGATCAACGGCAGGGCCAGTACGCCCTCCCAGAGTTTGACCACCGGGGTGGAAAGCTCAAGCAACTCTTCCTGCTGGCGCTTGATCACGCCTTCGCGGTTTTTCTGATAGGTGCGGATGGTGTGCAGGCCGAACGCATCGAGCAACTGGGAGATTTCCCACAGTTGTTCGGCCAGCAGTGCTGGTTTTTCTCCGTAATGGGCCTGCAACAACCTGAACAGCGGCCCCTTGAGGGCGAAGATGAAATAGGCCGTCTGGTGCGATTCCTGCCCGACCTGGGCACGGCTTGCAGACAGTTTTTCGAGGAAGCGCCGGGCTTCCTCCCAATCTTGCGCACCAATCTGCGTACCGGCCTCCTTGCGCAGCCCGTCAATCACCAACTGCAGGAAGTCATGCGTTTCCTGGCGCAAGTCGTGTTCACGAATATTGCGTGTCGCGCCATTGGCCTCCAGGGCGCTGATCCATTCCGCCAGCAACTGCGCCTGATTACCGACAATTGCTTCCAACGTGCTGTTCTGCAGTGCTGCCATGTGCGCTTCGCTCCTGAAAAATGCCTGGCCGGCTCACCAATGTTTGCGCCGGCTTCGACAATGACATCTACCGGTGAAGATAGTTGTGGCGCTGATCAATAATTTCATTGCGCCATCTTCTGTGACGCTAACTGTAGGCCAAGTTACCGGTGCGCGTTACCGCCGGGCCCAAGGTCCAACCCATGGCAGAACGAGCCGCCGAGCATCGAGCAGGAACTTTGCTCGCTGTTCGCAGGCCCCTATGGAAGGCCTATCAGTAAGAGGAAACACATGATGAGTGCACAACTGAACGGCAAGCGCGTGGCCTTTCTGGTCACCGATGGCTTCGAGCAAGTAGAACTGACCGGCCCGCGTGAAGCGCTGGAAAACAGTGGCGCAGTGGCGGATATCCTGAGCGACAAGGAAGGCAGCGTACGTGGCTGGAACCATGACAAACCCGCCGACGAATTCAATGTGGACGCTACCTTCGACAGCGTGCAGCTTGACCTGTACGACGCCTTGGTGCTGCCCGGCGGCGTGCAGAACTCCGACACGATTCGCCTGATCCCCGGCGCGCAAAAGCTGGTAAAAAGCCATGATGCGGCGGGCAAGCCGCTGGCGGTCATCTGCCACGGTGGGTGGCTGCTGGTATCGTGCGGGTTGGCTAAAGGCAAGCGAATGACCAGCTACAAGACCTTGCAGGATGACATCCGCAACGCCGGCGGTACGTGGGTGGATGAACAGGTGGTGGTGGATCGCAACCTGATCACCAGCCGCCAGCCGGATGACATTCCCGCCTTCAACGAGCACCTGATCAAAGCGCTGGCCGGCTGAATCTGATCATCTTCAGCGCGTCTTCTGGTCGCACCGGGTGTCGATCAGGAGGCGCTGGTCACGCCAGCTGGATGTAAACCGAATAGCTGCCTAGCAAGATCCAGAAGCCGAGGAAAATCCAGGGCGTGCGCAGGGAAAACAGCAGCGACTTGCGGTGCCCCGCCTGGGAGGTTTCTGCCTCGCAGAACAGCGGCGATTCATCATAAGCCAAGCCCATCATCGGCTCGCTGCGCAGCAGATGGCTTTGCTTCAATTGCCAGTGCTCGATGATCCGGAAGGCCGCGCGAATGCCTGGCCAAGCGTTCAGCGTACTGAGCACGCCGAGCAGTGCGAGAAAAGCCGGCACCATCAAGGTGAACATCTCACCCCAGCCCTGGTTCAGGTTACTCATCGCCGAGACGTACGCGATGACCAGAAACGACTGCGCAGTGAGATAGGCATCGGTTCGGTTGGCCAGGATGCTGGTCTCGTACTGAATTTCGCGTCGATAGAAGTCCAGCCGCTCTTTCGGCGTACCGAACATCCTTGCATTTTGCTGATCGATCTCATGTTCAGGTGTGGCGGGCGTGATGATTCGAGGCACTGCGATACTCCTTGAAATCCTTGGCCTTGCCCGTGACAGCGCAAGGCCGGTGAGCGGTAGAGCTGTCCATGCGACGAAAATTCATTGGCAATGCGCGTGACAACCGCCCGTCGCACAAAGCCAGGATCCACTTCAACACCGGCTGCGCGCGCCCCCTCGAACGGTAACGAGCGTTTCCGACTGCTGGAGATATCACCATGAGCGACTACCCTACCCCGCCCTTCCCATCCCAACCGCAAAGCGTGCCCGGTTCACAACGCAAGATGGAGCCGTATCCGGACTGTGGCGAGCAGACCTACACCGGCAACAACCGGCTCGAAGGCAAGATCGCGCTGATTACCGGTGCCGACAGCGGCATCGGCCGCGCGGTAGCTATTGCCTATGCCCGCGAGGGCGCTGACGTTGCCATTGCCTACTTGAATGAACACGAGGATGCGCAGGAAACGGCGCGCTGGGTCGAGGCCGCTGGCCGTCAGTGCCTGCTGCTGCCCGGTGACCTGGCACACAAACAGCACTGCTACGACATTGTCGACAAGACCGTGGCACAGTTCGGTCGCATCGATATCCTGGTCAACAACGCCGCGTTCCAGATGGCCCATGAAAGCCTGGCCGACATTGACGACGATGAATGGGTGATGACGTTCGACACCAACATCACTGCCATTTTCCGCATTTGCCAGCGCGCGTTGCCCTCAATGCCCAAAGGCGGGTCAATAATCAACACCAGCTCGGTCAACTCCGACGACCCGTCACCCAGCCTGTTGGCCTATGCCGCCACCAAAGGGGCGATTGCCAATTTCACTGCAGGCCTCGCCCAGTTGCTGGGCAAGCAAGGGATTCGGGTGAACAGCGTGGCCCCCGGCCCGATCTGGACACCACTGATCCCGGCCACCATGCCTGACGAGGCGGTAAAAAATTTTGGTTCAGGCTACCCGATGGGGCGGCCGGGGCAACCGGTCGAGGTGGCGCCGATCTACGTCTTGCTGGGTTCGGATGAAGCCAGCTACATCTCGGGTTCGCGCTACGGCGTTACAGGGGGCAAACCTATCCTCTGAATGGTTTGCCGGGGCCTGTATGCACGGACCCCAGTGCTTCTGCCTGAACCATTTGCACTGCCCGTGCGTCCACCGCACAACAACCCGTGAGTCGATTCGAAAATGGCGTGCGATCCAGTACTGGCCGTGCTCGGCTACCTCAAAGATCATCAATTGATACTCACCACGGCCGAGTCCTGCACCGCAGGGTGCATGGTGGCTTTGCTGGCGGCTTTTCCAGGTACAGGGGAGGTATTGGAAAGCGGCTATGTGGTGTACTCACCCACTGCCAAGAAGCGCCTGCTAGGGGTGAACCCGGACACGATCGAGCGCTATGGCCTGACCAGCGAGGCAGTCGCCTGGGAGATGGCCTTGGGGGCGTTGAAGGACAGCGACGCCAACGTGGTCATCGCGACCACCGGCGTAGCCGGGCCAAGCCCGCAATCGGGGATCCTGCCCGGCACGCTGTGCTTCGCCTGGGCGTTTGCCGGCGAGCCCATTGCCGTGTTTACCCGCACCCAGCGTTTTTTTGGCGAGCGCTCGCAGGTCATGCACGATGGCGCCGTCTACGGGCTGACCCGACTGGTTCACTATCACGAACGCTGGCTGAGGGGCGAGCGCGCCTGAGGTAATTGGGCCTGCGGCATCGAGCCTGTGCTACCAGACATCATCAACGTTGAACCCTGCCGTGTACCGCTACTCAACACCAAGGAAGCCATTATTCATTCGCCCGCAACGAGGTGACACCATGAATGCAATCGATCTGCTGATGCAAGACCACAAACTGGTCAAGAAGCTGTTGGAAGAGCTCTCCTCGACCACCGAGCGCGCTGTGAAGAAGCGCGCTGATCTGCTGCACCGGATCGAGCAGGAACTGCAGGTCCACACGGCCCTGGAGGAAGACATCCTCTACCCCGCGATCAAGCAGGCCGGTGGCAAGGAGGAAGCCAAGATGTATTACGAAGCCAAGGAAGAACACCGGACTGTCGACGCCCTGGTGCTCCCTGATCTGCTTCATACGGACACCGGCACCCTTGAATTTGCCGGTCGGGTGAAGGTGATGAAGGAGCTGCTGGAGCATCATATAGAGGAAGAGGAAGAGGAACTCTTCCCCACGGCGAAGAAGCTCCTGGGTAAAGCCCAACTGGACGAACTGGGGGCCGCCATGGAAGCCCAGAAAAAACTGCTCAAGGGTGAGCAGCGGGCTGCTTGAGTACAAGGCCGGGCACTGCGGGTTGGCCAAGTGCATCCGCCGGCCAACCCGCCGACACCGCTTCTGTGTGCTTATTTGATCCGTACGTTGGTGGCGTAATGCTTATCGCCGTGTTTCTTCACCTCGAATGTGACTTCGTCGCCATTCTTCAACTTCAGTGAGCCCACTTCCTCCGCTGTCAGGATGACGTCGTCCTCCTCGACTTCGAAGTCGAGAAATCCTGCTTTCAGGCTGGTGTTGTACATTTTGACTGTTGCAGTTTTTACATCACTCATGGCGCTAGCTCCTGCATGGGATACCGTCAGTGTTTCAGTAAAAAACCGACAATGCGAAATACGCGTGAACACCGTCGGTTTCAACAATTGTCGGTTGTTACTTTTTTGTGCAACAACCGACAATATGCTTTGCGACTTAGGCGATAAGATGCCCGCCGCCCCCGTAATTCCAGCTGTACAAATCGTCCAGCGGCACGCTGAACCGCCCCCACGGTGTGGTAGGGGCCGACGCATCATCACTAGCGATGCCGATGAAGGCGATGATTGACCCTTGAACGATGTAGGTTTCAACCCCCTTGCCCGTTACGAAGGCGATCGCGCTCAGGATCCGGGACTTGGTCGCGAAGTTGTTCAGCCTGTGCGCCTGGCGTAAGCCTTTGCCATAGATCCCCATGCGCGCATAGCGTGGATCGGCGAGGTCTTTGACAGGCGCCTCTCCCAGGTAGTTGACCAGTTTTCGACCGGCATCCTTCAAAGCGTCCCACGCTCCGAGACGGGCAGGTTGCCTCGTTCTGGCGGCGGCAGCGGCCATGGCCCAGCGGTTCTCTGTCGCGGACATGGGACGCAGCACGGTAATGCGATTCATCCTTGACCAGCGGCGCGAAAGCTTCTTGCCGATCTGCCGCATGGTCCGCATGGCACCTTTGAACAGGGCCGGTATCTTCTTGACCAGGCCCAGCGCACTTTCGTAAAGCGATGCCACCGCGAACGCCAGCGATGCATAGCCTAGCTGCTTGGACAGTTCGGGGTTGGACTCCTCCGTCAGTACCGAGGCCACCTCGAAGCCGAAAGAGAGTACCGCGCAGGTCGTCATCGCGATAAACAACACCGAGGCGGCGCCCCCCGTCATCACCGACGCAGCGATACCCACTACCGTCAGTACGGCCGACAGTGCCAAGCCGCGCCAACGCCCGCCGACCGGCATGGGTTGGGTTTCACGCAGAATCTGCGCATAGTTGGCCAGCTCTTTTTCCTGCCCCCAACGGCTGAGCATGATCGCGCCACTGGGGTCATGCTGGTTGACCGGGTCGGGGCAGTGGGCATAGTCGTTGATGCCGCCCTCACCGAACGGGCTCAGCCAGTCAGGCTGGGCATGACGGCGAAGGGCCGGGTCGTAGCAGCGGTAACCGTTGCCTGCATGATACTGGCCGGTCACCGGGTCGCGGCGCATGCCATTGTAGCCACTGACCAGGCCCTCCAATGCCGCACCTTCGCCAAACGGCAGCAGGGGGGCCATTTGCAGCTCGTCGTCGTAGACTTGGCCGACGATACCCAGTTGCGGGTCGTCGATCAGCCAGCGCACTTGGCCGTCGTCGTACTGCGCCAGGCCGGGAGAAATGCTGGTATGACCGGTGGGCTCGCCAGCCTCGTCGAAACTCGACTGGCCGATCAGTTCTGCGCCGTGGTATCGCAACTCGACGGTGGCCTGGTCTTGTTCGTCGTACTGCGCCGCCAGACGTTGCATGCCGTCGTATTCGTAGCGGGTGAGCAAAGCGCCGTCGCTGTCCCTGACGCTGCTGAGCTGGCCGGCCGCATTGTAGGCCAGCGCCCTTTGCGCGCTGTCCGTTTGCAGTAGGCCATTGCTGTTCCAGGTCAGGGCGGTTGTCTGCTTGCCGGTTTTCACCGAGCTCAGGCGAGTGGGGTCAGAGGTGGCTGCGTAGGTGAAAGTTTGCGTCACCGCATCGCCCTTGAACGAGGTGCTTGTGCAGCCGGTCAAGTTGTCCAGGCTATCCCAGCTGAATGTCTGAGCCTTGATCGGTGTACCGTTGCCATCCTGGGGGCAGTGTTCGGCTTGCGTCGCCTCGCAGGCATAACTTGCGAGGCGGTCGAGCAGGTCATAGGTGAAGCGTTCGGTGCGCAACAGCTCGCCATCCCGGTAACTGGCTTTACTGGCCATGCGCCCGTCCCCGCGCCAGGTCATGTGCTGGCTGAAACAGCTGGCACCGTTACGCAGGAAGGTGCGCACGGTCTCGCGGTTGAAGCCGTCATATTCACTGCGCACCTGCCATTGCCCGGCGCCGGCCAGCGCGTGCACCTGGCGCGCCTGCAGCCGGTCAAGCTCGTCGTAGCGGTACAGAACGTCTTCGTGTTCCTGGCAGCTGCGCAACAACCGCCCCTCGTTATCTAGAAATTCCCGCCGTGTGTGGCCGTCGGCACGCAGCACAGCGATGCTTTGCCCGCGCAGGCTCTGCCATTCGGCGGTTTGGACCGTACCCCGGGGCGATTTTTCTCTGATTATCCGTCGGCCGGGCACCTGCACGTTATTGATTGTGTGTCGCCAGCTGGTACCGGGTTCAGCGCCTGCGGCACTGAGCACGGTCGATCCTTTGTCGCTCGCCTCGCTGTACAGAGCGCTGCCATCGGCCTCGAAGCGTGCGCCATTGGCGCTCTGCTGCGTCTGCAGCCGGGTTTTATCGGGCAGCGTAATGGTCTGGTCGACAAACCCATACTCGCGGCTGCCTACCTTGCGTGCCGTGAGCTTGCCAGCATCGCTGAGCGTTTGCGTCGCGATCTCCTTGCCGTCCACAGTCAAGGTACAGATGTGATTGGTGAGACCGTGGTAAGCGCGCTCAATGGTGGTGGCATCGGGGCGGGTCACCTTGGTTATCCGGCCGAGGCGGTCGCGTTCCAGCGTGTAGGCCTGCGTTTGCTCGCCCTGGGTGCGGACGTGGCGGGTTACGCGGCCGTCAGCGTCGTAGTGCTGGTCGAGTTGCAGGTGCGGCGTGCCGGCGTCATCCGCCCATTGCATCGAGCGTTGCAAGCTGCCGTCGGCTTTTGCCGTGCTGGTGGTGATGCGCTTTGACAGACGCTGGGTGCCCAATCCTTGTTGTTCGGTTAGCTGTACGGTTGAGTCTGCAGTCGTCGAGAGGTGCTCGACTTGCGTGTTATCTCGATATTTTTGTTTCGCTTCTACTAATGCTTGCTTGAGCTCATGCTCCTCGATCAGGGCATTAACGGTAACCGAATATCTAACACTGTGCAGTTCAATATAATCAGGTTCTGCGGTGAGCAGCTCAAGTGTATCGAAAATATCGGAGGTCCCTACCAAGCCTGATGCTATTGTCCTGAAGGAAATCCATTGGTTATCTTGGTCAAGCCCTTCCATCCCTGTAAGTCCGGCAAAGACCTGAATTTGTTTAACTAGTTGATCGTGGTCACTTATATGGACACCGGCTGACTTTTTGAGGCGGGCGGCTTCTTCGCTAAGGCTTGTTAGGATGGCACATATTTCAAAGTATACGTGGCCGATAGTGTTTACCTTGACGAACCTTCCATCCCACTTGTAGTCAAGTTTTTTGAGTGGGTTTTCAGTGTCAATCTTTGCAAGCGCATCCAGTATGTCACTGATCAACTTATCAGCTCGCGTTACGGAACGTTGGGGCTGTACGGCCACGAGCGTATCCGCCTCGGCAGTAAGCTCTGCCACCGTGTTTGATTCCTGCGCCATCCAGGCCTGCCGACCGGCTGATCCACTCAAAGACGTGCCCTTGCGCACGGCTTGCCCGCCCGGCAGGTAATCCCACGCCCAACTGCCCAGCACGGAGGCTTCGTCCAGATCGGTGAAGCAGTGTTCTTCCAAGGGCACATAACCCTCGGTATCGGCTCTGCGCCAGGAGGTGCGCCACGCCCTCTGCAGGCCGTCAATGTGCGAGCGGCTCTGGCTGCCATCCTTATGGGTGCGTACTACCGTTTTACCGGTGTCGTCGTATACCGACTCAATAATTTCGTCGGCTTTTTGCTTGGTCGTCTTGCTGGTATGACCGGATGCCAGCAGGTAACGGGTTTCTTTGGTTATCCGACCTGAGGCATCGCGCTCCCAGTGCGTCTCGACACCCTTTTCTACCTTTTGCAGGGCGCGCCTGCTGTGGCGCGAGCGGACTTCCTTGCTGACCTGGGAAGTGCCGGCGGCTGTCGTTGCGCTGACAATCACCTGAATACCGGGCTGGGTGGGGTTGTCGATGAATGTCTGCACATTGGTCAGCTCAACGGTCTCGCCGTCAAGATGGGTCGTTTGCGTGTTGGTGATCGACCACTCCTTGACCTTGCTTTGCTCGCTGGGGGTTTTCTTGCTGGCAGTGATCGAGAGGGTGGTGCTGATCTGGTGCCACACGGCGTCCGTATCAGCCAGCTGCCACCTGGATTGCGGGTCGAGCGTGTCGTTGGCCAGCGTGCCGCGTATGCCGTCCACCAGCACCACTTCGGCCAGCTCCAGGTAATCACGGTCGGCGCGGGTAACTTTGCGATAACCGTACAGTTTCAGGCCCTGCGGGTTGCCATAGTCGTCGCACTGGTATTCCGCCATCAGCGGGGCGTTGGCATAGGCCGGCACGAACGGGCATTCCAGGGTTGGCACCTCGTACAGCCCCTGCACCTCGCCCAGCACGATCTGGTTTTGCGTCTGCTCACCGTAGTAGCAGTAATGAACCGAATGGGAGCCTTTGACATGCAGGCGCAGGGGGTTGCCTTGTGCGTCTGACAGGAGCGTGGTGGCGTCCACGGTTTTGCCAAGGGTTTCGCGCTGCGCCTTGGGCGCCAGGCTGAGCATGTGCTCGATTGCCAGGTGCAGTTGCTTGCGGCTCTTTGTCGAGTACCGCCAGAGCAACTGCAATACGGCCTTCTTACGCTCGACCGGTGTGGCGCTGGAGGTAATTTCGACCTGCTTCCCTTTCACCCTGATGACCATCTGCTTGATGATCTCGACCAGTTCATCGCCCCAGCCTGTGTAGCGGAAGGAGGTTGTGGCCAGCCCCTGGGGCAGGGAAAATTCCAGCCAATGCGCCTGAGCAGTGCCCGAGCCCCGCAGCAGCGGGATTCGACTGCCCTCCGGGTCCAATCCGAACGCCTGCAGGTCATGCACCACGTTGGCATGAGGGCCGCTTTCCACGGCGGCGATGAACAGCTGGTCATCCGGGTGCTGGAAGCTGCCGGTATAGGTGTAGCGGTCGATATGGTTCTGCTGCCCACCACCGGGCAGCAACGCATGCAACGCCACCCGCGGCAAGGCAGGCGAGCTTTTCAGCTTCGCGTCCCCCTTGACGTACTGGACGCATTCGACAGAGCCGTCCAGCTCCTGCAGCCGGCACAGCACCCTGTCCAGCGTCGGGTCGTCGTCGTAGCCGCAATCCACCTGTTGCACAATGCGCTCGCCTTGCTTGCGCTTGAGTGTGCGCAGCAAGTAGTGCTGCAGCGTGAGCTCGACCGTGAACGCTTCGGGGCTGCCCGGCCACAGCTGCATCTTCACCTGGCCACTGGCCTTGACCTCAGGGTTGACATACTCGGCGCTGAATAGCGTGGTTTCGCTGCTGCTGATGCTCATCAGCAGGAACTGGCCCTTCTGGCGCTTCCACTGCAGGTCCAGCGCTTCGCCATACTGCGAGACGATGCGTGAAGGCAGCAGTTGCACGAACGGCCGCTCATACAGCGCGATACGCCTGTCCAGCTCTTTGGTGTTGCCGTGATTTTTCCAAGCCTTGACGGCTTCGCTGTAATCGATGGCCGCGCCAATGTAATACCCAGCAGGGCTAAGGCACAGCAGCAGCCATTGCTGCCAGTTATCCGGCAAGGCCGGAAAGTCCGGCTCGCTCTTGTCCTTGATCGCCTTCAAGGCCTGGAGCACCTTCTTGCGAAATTCGTCGTTAGGTTCGAGCTCATCGCTGCCTGGCGCGCCCGGCTTACTCAGAATCTCCTGACGGCCAGTGGGGAACTCGACAGTGAACTCGCTGTAATCATTGGTGCAGCTCACCCGACAGCCCTTGGTCTTGATGGCCTGGCCTGCGCCTAGTTGGGTCCACTGTTCAGCACTGAATGCCACTGGCGTACCGTCGGCCAGTGTGAGCAGGCGGTTGTCGCTTTCCTGGGTGGAACTGGTGATGATGCGGGAGAAGCGCCAGGCCCAACCATCGCCAAGGCCTGCTTCGTTGGCTCGCAGTGCCGAGTAGTGCAACGTCAGGTCGCAAACCGGGCCAAGCCCCAGCAAGCCTTGCAGGGTCGCGATCGGATAATGGGCATGGAACAGGCCGCTGCGTTCGTCCACCCCCGTGCGGTCCTGGTTGCTGGTATCGAAGACCTCAGAATGGTTGGTATTGCCGTAGTCCTCGCACAGGAAGCTGATTGCCTCATAGGCCTGCATGGCGGCAGGCGGAGTGAATTTGACGGCTTGCACACCGTGCCAGAAATGGTCGTGGTGGAACGCGCCGATATGGCCCACGGTCAGCTCGGTACTGTCGCGAGCAGTTTCCGGGTAGGTCAGATAAAGGTCGTAGACGCCATTGTTGATCGGCCCTGCCCAGGCCACTTTGCTGTCGGTCACGTCTACCGGCCACTGCAGGTGCTCACTGGCGCGTGGCGTGCAGGCTGCCACCCGGTAGCCTTTATCGTAAGCGGCCTTGTCCAGGCGGAATTCCAGCTCCCCGTTCAACGCCTGCACATCGACCTGCACGGTGCCGGCGCCCTCTGTCACGGTGAAGCTGGCTTGCTCAACGGGGAGGCGGCCGGGCAACTGGTCGGTCTCGAGCAGGTGATTGACGTAGTCACCGTCGCTCCAGGTTTCGCCATCGCCGACATTTTCCAGCAGCACCTGAAACTCGCTGAAGCGAGGAACGGACAGCGGCTCGTCGCTTGCACCGACCTGCACTTCGGGCCAGCGCTGCGCCTTGAGGAAATCGGCCAGGGCTTGCAACCAGGTATCCCGGTCACTGACCGTATCGACATCCTGAGGCTTGAATAGCGCGCAGTGCAGCAACTGGTGGCTGAATGGATGGCGTACCGTGGCCAGCACCGCATGTTCGGTATCGGCCTGCCAGGCTGATAGCAGCGTAGGGCCTGTCAGGCGGTTGGCATCGCTGGGTAGCGTGGTGAAGATACGCAGCGCATCACCCCGTTGCCACAGGTGAAGGTTGCCCGGGTCGTCTGCCTGATTGGCGTCCGGGTTGCCCGTGGCCACGCGCAAATAGCTGGAAACCGGGGATACATTAAGGTCGGCTGCCCATGCCTTATGCCATTTGTCCGCGGCCCTTTCGCTATTATTCTTGGGCGACCATTGGTACTCAGCCAGCAGTCGACCAGAGAAGGCATCGTACACCCAGGCTTGCAGGGTTTGCCCTGCCGCCAGCGCCTGTGTGCCATCCACCGATTGGCTTTGCCACCACCGCGCCTCGGTGAGTGTCACGCACAGTTCGGCGCATTGTGGCACCCAGAACGCATTGCCGCTTTCGGCGGGCGTCACAGCGCAGCCGTCGAGGACGCCCGCGCGCAGCAGGCGGCTGTCGCGATTGACTTGTTGGCAAAGGGCTCGGGGCCAGTTCACGCCATCTTGCTCGGCCGACGGCGTGAAGAAATGGTGTTCATAAAGTGCCTGGGTAGTGAGGTCGCGAACCTGCAGGCACAGCGTCTGGCCGACGGTCAGGCTGACCGACTCGTCGCAGGCCAGTGCCTGCACGAGGTTGGCGGCAAACGGCGCATTGCTGAACGTGCGATAGCGTACCGGGCTCCACAGCCGCAGGGGCTCGGTGGCGGTGGAAAAGGTATTGTCGTCGCTCCAGTTACCGGCGGTGATCGGTTCGCTGGCAGCCGCCAGATGATCGGCGAAAGCTGTTGGCCACTGCGTGGCTGAAAGCTTGCCTTTTTCAGCGGTGTAATCAATTTTGCGGATATCGCCAACCAATCTGTCGATGAGGAAGGCGCTCAACACCTCACCCTTGGCCAGGTCGCGGCCTGCCTTGATGGTGCTGGTGGTAGTCCAGCCGCCGTCGATGCTGCCAACCCTTTTGAGCAGGAAGTCGCTCATATCAGGCAGGTAGCCGTCGGCCTGGGTTGTCAAGGTATAGGGGATGATGGACTGGATTGCTCGGGTTTCGGGAGTGCCGGGGTCGGAAAGCGAGGCAATGCCCGATAAACTGTAGATTGCTGCAATATTGGACTGCGGTATTTCTACCGTTTCCAGCGGCGCGAATTTCGCAATCACTGCGTGTTCAGCGCTCTGCGATTCATAGGTTTTTTTCTGGTCGGGACTGCAAGTGACTGTAAATGTTGGTGACCAGGAATCGCTCACGCTGACGTAGCCATAACTGCCGGAGTAACCTTCGTGCTTGCTGAGCGGAGATTTTGTCCACACCAGATAGGGTCCCGACGCTGGAGTGATACTTTTCCAGTCCCATTTATTCATGCTAACTGCCCCAGCTTCGAGCAGTTCTTCAAGATTAGCGCGCTCCTGTATGATCGGCTCAGCGCCAACCAGATCCGTCAAGGCGTAGAGCGCCCTTACATTACTCAGGGGGATGCTTATTTCGCCGGTAGGCAAAGAGAAATATTTGAGCACGTCATACGTGTCGGTAAGTCCTTTGTGAAAAGATTTCAGTGTTTCATCAAACGATACTGTGACCGCCTGCAAGGCACCAGGCGTTGCGTCAGGTTTTTTCAAGAAACCCAGCACCCCGTAGTCTTTTAGGTAATCTGGAAGTGTTGGGCGGGTCGCGCCACCCCAGCCTTCACGGCCATAAGGTCGTGTTCCGCTGGTCTGGCCGCCACGGTCAGTGAAAGGATCAAAAGCGCGGGGTAAAGCGTTTTTAAGTTCGATCAGTACGAACGTATTGAGTGTCGCAAGGTCTTTCGCGTCTGCAGCCGACTTTGCCTGGCCGCCAGCCCCCACCAGTTCGGTACGAAGAAGATCATAAATCTTATCGTAATGGCCGTATTGAGTTGGGTTGGTGCTATAAAGACTAATCGACTCAGCCGGAGTACCCTCGATGGTCAATGCTGAGTGCCCAGTAGCGATGTTGACGTATTCCTTTCTTATTGCATGGCGCCCCTCCTCACCCGTATAGTCTACTGCAATTCCCTTATCGTCAGCATCTATAAACCATACCTTATCAACCGCATCGGGAAGCTTCAACTTGTCGCCACGTTTAAGCTTCAGCTTATCAATAATCTGTTTGTTGTAACCCGTTATGGTTATTTCGGAAAAGCGACTCATCATTGACTCCCAGGATGCGGCGAGGCGCTAGGTGCCTAGGCCTTTAATTATTCGGGTACTCATCACTGTCTGTATCGCACCGTTATTTTGGGCGAAAAAAAGAAGCTGTCACCTGGCAAAAATACTAGGTCCTGTATGAAAAGAGATGTCGCAAACACCGCATGGAACAAGTCGGCAAGCAGCTACCTACAGCGCTTACACGGGCGACCACGTTGCTTGAGGAAATGCTGACCTCGTCAAGCTGGCCGTAGCTGATGTCACTGGCTTGACCGCCAGAGAAAGGAGGCGCAACGGTGACCCGTTGACGCCTTGCCATCACACATTCTGTTTCCTTTGAAACTTTACCGACGCGTGCCAAGTCCAGACACCTATCAATCACAGAACGGGAGCAGGCAATGACCGGCACGGTAGGCGACTTTCTGGTGGAGCGTTTGTATCAATGGGGGGTGCGGCGCATCTTCGGTTACCCCGGCGACGGCATCAACGGCGTGTTCGGCGCGCTGAGCCGGGCCAACGGCAAGATCGAATTCATCCAGGCCCGCCACGAGGAAATGGCCGCCTTCATGGCCAGCGCCCATGCCAAGTTCACCGGCGAACTTGGCGTTTGCATCGCCACCTCCGGCCCGGGCGCTTCGCACCTGCTTACTGGCCTGTACGATGCGCGCATGGACCACCAGCCGGTGCTGGCCATTGTCGGCCAACAGGCCCGTGCGGCACTGGGCGGGCACTACCAGCAGGAACTCGACCTGGTGTCCATGTTCAAGGACGTCGCCGGTGCGTTCGTGCAACAAGCCTCGACGCCGGAACAGGTGCGCCACCTGCTCGACCGTGCAGTGCGTACAGCCGTCGGCGAACGCCGCGTCACTGCCGTGATCCTGCCCAACGACCTGCAGGACCTGCCCTACCACGAACCCCCCAGGGCTCACGGTACCGTGCATTCCGGCATCGGCTACAGCAAGCCCAGGGTGGTGCCGTTCGACGAAGACCTGCAGCGCGCCGCCGATGTGCTCAATGCCGGGCGCAAGGTGGCGATACTGGTAGGGGCCGGCGCCCTGCAGGCGACTGATCAGGTTATTGCGGTCGCCGAAACGCTGGGCGCTGGCGTGGCCAAGGCGCTGTTGGGCAAGGCTGTTCTACCAGACGATCTGCCGTGGGTTACCGGGTCGATCGGGCTGCTGGGCACCGAACCCAGCTATCAGCTGATGACCGAATGCGACACGTTGCTGATGATCGGCTCCGGTTTCCCCTATTCCGAGTTTCTGCCCAAGGAAGGCCAGGCGCGCGGCGTGCAGATCGACCTGCAGCCCGACATGCTCAGCCTGCGCTACCCGATGGAAGTCAACCTGGTCGGCGATGCCAGTGAAACCTTGCGCGCACTGTTGCCACTGCTTGAGGACAAGACCGAACGGCGCTGGCGCGACAAGGTCGAGACCTGGCGTGCACAGTGGGACAAGACCGTGGCCAAACGTGCGCTGGTCAAGGCCGACCCGATCAACCCGCAACGTGTGGTCCATGAACTGTCCCCTCGCCTGCCCGACCACGCCATCATCACCAGCGATTCTGGCTCCTGTGCCAACTGGTTTGCCCGCGACCTGCAGATCCGCCAGGGCATGCAGTGCTCGCTGTCCGGTGGCCTGGCCTGCATGGGCGCCGCCGTGCCCTATGCGATCGCGGCAAAGTTCGCCCACTCGCAACGCGCGGTGGTTGCCCTGGTGGGTGATGGGGCAATGCAGATGAACAACCTGGCTGAATTGATCACCGTGGCCAAGTATTGGCGGCAGTGGGACAACCCACAGTGGATCTGTGCGGTGTTCAACAATGAAGACCTCAACCAGGTCACGTGGGAGCAACGGGTAATGGAGGGCGACCCCAAGTTCGAGGCTTCGCAGTCCATTCCTGACGTGCCCTACCATTTGTTCGCCATTTCCATTGGCCTGCAAGGTATCTACGTAGAGCGCGAAGAGGACGTCGCCGAGGCGTGGGAACGCGCCCTGGCCGCTGATCGGCCGGTACTGATCGAGTTCAAGACCGACCCGAACGTGCCGCCTTTACCACCTCATATCAAGCTGGAGCAGGCGAAGAAGTTTGCCAGCACGTTGCTCAAGGGCGACCCGGACCAGGCCGGGGTCATCGTGCAGACGGCCAAGCAAGTGCTCAGCTCAGTGCTGCCCGGCAAAAAATGACGCCAGAGAAGTGCCCGCGCCGCTGCGCGGGCCAGGCGTTTTTCACACTGTCTATGATCGACCGCGCCGTGTACCCAGCGCTATCCAGGCGGGTGCATGATCGCTGGCCTTGACCTCGTTGCGCACCCAAGCATCAACCCCCGCCTGCTTCAGGTAAGGCGCCAGCTCGGGGTTTAGCAACAGATGGTCGATGCGTAACCCGGCATTGCGCTGCCAGTGATTGCGGAAATAGTCCCAGAAGGTGTAGACCCGCTCGTCCGGGTACAGATGGCGTATGGCATCGACCCAGCCCTGATCCAGCAGTTGCTGGTAACACGCGCGCGACTCAGGCTGTAGCAAAGCGTCCTTCAGCCAGGAGCGCGGGTTGTAGATATCCATGTCGGTGGGCACGACGTTGAAATCACCGGCCAGCAGCGTGGGGTGGCCACTTTCATACAGGCTATGCGCATGCTTGATCAGGCATTCGAACCAGCGCAGCTTGTAATCGAACTTGGGCCCTGGCTGCGGGTTGCCGTTCGGCAAGTACAGGCACGCCACCAGCACGCCATGTACCGCCGCTTCCAGATAGCGGCTCTGGCTGTCATCCTCCATGCCTGGCAAGCCGCGGCGAACCTCCAGCGGATCGCTGCCCCGTGCCAGGATGGCCACGCCGTTCCATGACGGTTGCCCTTGGTAAAGGCAGCCATAGCCTGCCGCCTCCAGCTGCGCGCGAGGGAACTGCTGATCGGCTGCCTTGAGCTCCTGCAGGCAGGCGATGTCGGGCTGCTCGCGCTCCAGCCAGGCCAGCAGCGCTGGCAAGCGGCTGCGGATGCCATTGATATTGAAGGTGGCAATCTTCAGCGCTTTCATGCGTCGGGGTCGCTTACATGGGCCTGCACGGCGTCTTCCAGCGCGCGGATATGCGCCTCATCAGCCAGCGCCTTTAGCGCCAACCAGTCATCCCAGTCGATGGCGCCATCGTCGCGCAGGGCCTCGGCGGTGCGAACCAGTTCATGGTGGTAGGCATCCGGTGACTCGCGCCGGTAACTGATGTCATCGTACTGGGCGTACCAGGCTTCAAGTTCGGGAATGCTGCGTTCGATGCTCATGAAGGCGTCCTCGCTGTACCCTTTGCTTGTGAGAGCCCTGGCGTGGCGGGACGTTCAATTGCTGTAGCCCGCGCCGGGGTTGGCTGCCGGATCAGCATCCAGCTTCCGGGAGGCAGCCCAGGTACTGCGTAGGCCTGAAGCCTACGCGATACCTGTGGGAGCGGGCATGCCCGCGAAGGATCCATCGCGGTGAATGGCACCGGCTTCGCCGGTGTTCGCGGCTAAAGCCGCTCCCTCAGGGCCTGTGTGAGCCTGAAGCCTGCGCTCCCATGGTGCTCGCCTGCAAACCAGTTGCTATCACAAAGGGAAGCATGGAGGGCCGGCGCCCCGCCCGGCAATGGCATCAACGCAGGTAGTCCTGAACCCACTTCACCCAACAATCGGCGCCAATCTTCACCAATGCATCATTGAAATCGTAGTGCGGGTTATGCACCGAGCACCCATGGAACTCGCCTGTACCATTCCCCAGCATGAAGTAACACCCAGGCCGTGCCTGCAACATGTAGGCAAAGTCTTCGGTGCCCATGACCTTCTTCGGCATCTTGTCCAGCAGCGCGCCGTCGGCGAACAACGGCCTCAGGCTTTCACGCAGCAACGCGCTTTCGTGATCACTGTTGCACAACGCGGGGGCCAGCTGGGTGTATTGAACGTCGATCTCCACGCCAAAGCTTTCGGCATGCCCCCTCGCCAGGGCGTCAATGCGGCTGTTGATCTTCTGCTGGGTCTCGGCCGTGTCGGTGCGCACGCTCAGCAGCATGCTGGCTTCGTCAGGAATGATGTTGTAGACGGTACCGGCCTGGATCATGCCGATGCTGATAACCGCATATTCCTCGACGCTCAGGTTGCGCGACTTGATGGTCTGGATGCCGCTTATCAGGCTGTTCAACGCCATCACCGGGTCCACCGACAGTTCCGGCATCGCCCCGTGCCCGCCTTTGCCGGTGATACGAATGCTGACGCGCTGGGAAGACGCCATGGTTGGCCCGGCCTGCACCACGCAGGTACCCACCGGCATGCCGGGCATGTTGTGCAGCGCATACACCGAGTCACACGGGAAGCGCTCGAACAGGCCGTCGTCGATCATCGCCCTGGCCCCGGCCAGGCCCTCTTCGTCCGGCTGAAAGATCACGTTCAAGGTGCCGTTGAAGCTGCGCGTGGCCGCCAGTTGCGCAGCGGCTGCCAACAGGATCGCGGTATGCCCGTCATGGCCACAGGCATGCATGCGACCGGGGATCTTGCTGGCATGCTCAAAGGGGTTTTTCTCACTCATGGGCAATGCGTCCATGTCTGCACGCAGCCCGATGCTGCGCGGGCTGTCCCCTGCTTGCAACACCCCGACCACGCCATGCCCACCTACGTTGCAATGCACTTCATAACCCCAGGCCTGCAACTTGTCGGCCACCAGCGCCGCCGTGTCAGGCGTGTCTCCGCCAAGCTCCGGTGCGGCATGAATCTGCCGGCGGATCACAACGAACTCTTCCAGCCCTGCTGCCGGGGGCTGAGGTTGATTGCTGTCAAACGTAGTCATGTTCAAAGTGCCCATATCACTCGCATCCTTTGTTTTCGGGGAAGTATTTGAGGCAGGCAAGGCTGACAACACCACCGGCCAGCAGGAAGTACGCCGGCGCCAACGGGGTGCCGAGCGCCGCAATCAGCCAGGTCGCCACCAGCGGCGAAAACCCGCCGAAAATCGTTACCCCCAGGCTGTAGCTGACCGAGGTGCCGAACGAGCGCCGCGCTTTCGGGAAGCCCTCCATCATCAGCGCAAAGAACGCGCCGGCACCGATGCAGGTAGGCAGTATCAGCACCGCCACGCACATCATGGCCAGGCCCATGTGCTGCACCTGCCCAAGCAGGTAGAACACCGGCAGGGTCAGCACCACCGGCATGGCAACCGTCCACCCCAGCAGGCGCTTGCGCAGCTGGTACTTGTCAGCAAACTTGCCCGCCAACGGGCAGATGACCGCCATGCAGCCGCTGCTGATACAGGCAATTGCCATCGCGCTGCCTGGCGGGTAATGCAAGGCCGTGGTCAGGTAGGTGGGCATGTAGAACACGAACAGGTACATGCCTATGGTCGAACTGGCCATCAGGCCGATGCCTTGGGCGATACGTTTGAGCAGTTCAGCGTCCAGCGCCTGTTCGGCCTTGTGCGCCGGGGCGGCCGCATGGGTTTCTGGCAAGCGCGTGCGAATGTACCAACCGACCGGGCCAATCAGCAGGCCGAAAATGAACGGTATCCGCCATCCCCAGCTCTCCAGGGCGGCAGGCTCGAGCAACTGGCTAAGGGCAAAGCCAAAGCCGGCACCCAGCAATGCAGCGTATCCCTGGCTAGCGGCCTGCCAACTGACGTTCTGGCAACGTTTGCCAACCGCACTGGACTCCATCAGGAACACCGACGCGGTACCCACCTCCCCGCCTGCCGACATGCCCTGGATGAGCCGGCCAGCCACCAGCAGCACCGTTGCAAAAATGCCGATCTGCGAATAGGTGGGCGCAAACGCGATCAGCGCAGTACCCAGGGTCATCAGCCCGATGGTCAGGCTCAATGCCGCCTTGCGCCCGCGCCGGTCGGCATAGCGACCGATGACCATCGCCCCGACCGGGCGCATCAGGAAACCGACGCCGAAGGTGGCCAACGACATCAATAACGACGCCATCGCCGACTCGGAGGGGAAGAAATGCTTGCCGATCAGCACAGCGAAGAAGCTGTAGATCGTGAAATCGTACATTTCCAGCGCATTGCCCAGCGAGCAGGCAACCAAGGTTTTACGTGAGGACGATGCCTGCGCGGCTGAATGCGCGCCCGTCTGCATGAGAGGCGGTGCGGGTAGCGGTGTAGTCATTGTTATCTCCGATGGCAATTCGCGGCGTGCAGCGAATATCGGCCAATCGGGCACCCAACACACTTGCAGTTTCGGCATGTGGCTAACCAATGGTTAATTGACCGGCCCGGGGGTTGACCAATTTGCCCTAAGGTGGCGCACAGATTGCCTTGTCTCTGCGCGCTGCCCCGATAGTGCTCACGCAACCGGGTCAGAAGCGCGGCCTGGCAACGTGCTCGAAGCGTCTCTACCCCAGACGTTTTCGCCATCCGTAACGCCCGCGGGGCCTGGATTAACCAAACGGCATGACGTAGCCGAATAAGCAATCACGCTGCAACCTGCTGTTCACCGACGCTACAGCCACCACATCACTGTGCTGGCCTGGAGTCGTGAATGAACACTCGCACTGCGTCGTTGCTGTTGATGATCCAAGGGGCATGCCTGGCCGTGCAGGCACAGGCCGAGGGCTTTCCGACGCTCAGCCGGATTGCGCCAGGTTTTGGGTATTACGGGGTCGATTACGGTTTCGATGACACGCTCAAGGTCTACGGCACCGTGGATGCATTCGCCAGCTATCACGACTCGCAGCACCACTCGGGTTTTCGCCTGGCCGGCGGCGGCGCATGGACCAACAAGCTCGGGCTGTATGCCCGCAAGGGGCTGAACCCCGACACCGTGCTGGAGCTGGACGTGGAGGAAGGCTTCAACGTCAATGGCAAAGCCCTGGAGGGGACCTGGGACACCATTGGCACCCTGCGCCTGGCAACGGTCGCCCTGCGCTCGCGAACCCTGGGCAAGCTTGAGTTCGGCAAGACCTACAGCATGGGCACGCCAACCTACGCCGACCCGTTTCTGGCCACCTACGGCTCGCCCTACACCTACCTGGCCCTGCCTGCTGCCGGCAAGGGCGCGTATTACCTGGACCTGCGCCCCAAGCACACCCTGGCCTACACCAGCCCCAACCTGAACGGCTTCAGCATCGGCACCGCGCTAAGCTTCGGCTTCGACGATGCCGCCAGCCAAGGGCGCACCGTGCGTGGTGGCGGTGCCAAGCTGCAATACCGCAATAACCGGGTGATGCTGCTGGCCTCCTACAACCTGTACTACAGCGACCGCTGGGACGATGCTGGCAGCTCACGCCAGACCGCCAACTACTACAAGAGCCTGTCGGCGTTCTACGATTTCGGCCCGCTGGCCACCAGCCTGACCTGGCAGCGCCAGGACGTAGACCAGCCCGGCACGCCCAGTACCACGCTGTACACCTTCGGCGTGATGGCGCCCGTCGGCGAGCTGGATGTGCTGCGCCTGGCCGTGATGCAACGCCAGGTCACGGCCCACGACAAGGACGCAGCAGGGGTGATGATCGGCTATGACCATTTCATCAACCCACGCTGGGCCGTCTACGGACGGCTCGGCCTGATTGCCAACCAGCGTGCGTCGTCAGTCACCTACGCCGGCACCCCGGTGGACCAGGTTGGCGACAACCCTGGCAATGTCTCGCTAGGCATGTACTACCACTTCTGAGGCCACGGGGCGTGTTTGCCTGAGTACCTGCCCGCGCAAGCTGTGGAACAGCTCCTGGGCAGGCGCCGTTAGGCTGTGGCGGTCGATACAGACCAGGTTGATGGGGTAGTCCGGAATAAGCTCCTGCACCGCCATGGCCACGTACTCGCCATGCACGCCCAGAGTGAAGCCCTGGTCCACCGCCAGCTCACTGATGGTCATCAACGATTCGGTGTTTTTCAGCAGCTTGAGCGCCATCATCACCGAGGTGCATTCAACGGTGTTCTGCGGTACCTGGAGGCCGTTGACCTCGAATAGCTGGTGAAACTGCGAAGCCTGGTCCGACAGCTCATCCAGGCTGATCCAGTGGCCGTACTGCAAGGTGCGCAGTGACTTGGCAAACTTTTGCGCGTTCGACGCGTGGCAGATCACCCTGCCCTTGATACTGCCCAGCGCCTCCCAGTCCAGGCTCAGCCGGCTCAGCGGTTGCTGCGAGGTAATGGCAAAGTCCAGGCTGCCGTCGCGCAGGCGTTGCAGGATCTGGCTGGGGCGCAAGTCGGTGATGGTGATCTTCACCCGCGGGTACTTGCGGCGGAACGCCAGGATGCTCTCATCGACACCATCGAGCATCGCCGTCAGCGATGTGACCCCGATCGATACCGCGCCCAGCGCGGCATCCTGAATGCTCGCGGCTTCGATCTGCAGGCGACGGATGCTTTCCACCACGAGGTTGGCGTGGCGGATGACACGCTTGCCTTCCTCGGTAAGGGCCATGCCTTTGTGTGACCGCTGCAACAGGCTGAAGCCGACTTCCCGTTCCAGGTCCTTGATCGAACGGCTCAGCGCAGGCTGGGTAATGTGCATGAGCTTGGAAGCTTCAAGAATGCTGCCTGCGTTATGGATGGCGACCAGCGCCTTGAGTTGGTGAAGTTTCAACCGGGTATACCTTGTTGTTATCGGGTCGGTTTGAACTATGCTTCGGCGACCCTGACAGTCCTTGGCTGAAAGGCCTTGCGGTTAAAGCTGACGCAACGCAGCCAGCACGCTCGCCGCATCACTGACCTCGAACTTGCCAGGCGCTTCGACAGCAACGTGTTTGACTACCAGGTTGTCGACCACCATGGCATAACGCAGCGAACGGCGCCCCAAGCCACGCGCCGACAGGTCCTGAATCAATCCCAGTGCGTCACTGAATTCGCCGTTGCCATCGCCGATCATCCTCACCGCTTCGCCCACCTGCAGGCTGCTGCCCCAGGCATTCATGACAAAGGCATCGTTCACGGAAACGCAGAGAATTTCGTCAACGCCCGCAGCGAACAACGCTTGTGCCTCAGCGACATAACCCGGGACGTGGCGCTCGGAGCAGGTAGGTGTGAACGCGCCAGGCAAACCGAAAATCACCACTTTTTTCTGCTTGCAGCGCTCGCGAATGGAAAAGGCATTCGGGCCGAGCGCGCAGGCGCTTTCGTCGTTGTTGTAGGCGTAAAGCGTAACGTCGGGCAGTTGATCGCCAGTCTTGATCATCGTTATCTCCTGGATGCATTGATGGCCGGGCACGCCATGATGCCGCAGTCCACCAAGCCAGGTACACCATGCCCACCGCAGCGCCGGTTCAACGCGCCAGTATCGCCTGGGTATGGTCGATGGAAGGAACAGGCACCAGAGCTCGCCGGGCCGCCAGCCATTCCCGCATGCGCGCCGTGTCGAAAATCTGCCCCTCTTCCATCATCACCAGAATGAGTGCTTGTGACATTCGGTAACATCCACACTGGGAACAATGCCGCTCTTCCCATCCCTGGGTGCACTCAACGGATTGCGCCTGTCCCGCGCAAATCAGACAACTCATGTAAGCCCCCTTTTGTTTTTGTCCATGGAGGTGAGCGCAAGGTTACGAAAATCGTATGCCAAGCGCTGTACATGAGATTTCCATGCCAACTTTTAATTCCCTCCCTTTTCAGAGCGAAATTGGGTGCCATGAGCCGCAGGCTCAGCCGGCTTGTGTCAACTGCACCTGCAGAAACGCCATCAATGCCCCCGCCGCAGGTGACAGGCTGCGCCCCTTGCGGGTGAGCATGCCGATATGCCGCTCGACCTTGGGCTCCACAAGCGGTACGAACGCCAGCTTGTCGTTCTCCTGCGGAAAGGCGAGATACGGCAAGGTGCTGATCCCCACCCCCTCCTCCAGCATGGCGATCAACGAAATCATGTTGGAGATGAACAGCCGGCTGTGTGTCAGCAAACCCTCGGCCTCAGTGCCTGCCAGCAGTTGCGAGGTGCCATTGCGGATCATAGGCACGCCCTGCAACTGCGCCCAGTGCAGAGGATCACCCGCCTGCGCCAATGGGTGGTCGCTACGGCACACCACGCCCACCTGATCGTTCACGATCGAGGCAAATTCAAGCTGCTCGTCGTCCATCCACAAGCTGCTGATGCCGAAGTCCACCTGCCCTTGGGCCAGCAACTGCTGCACACGTTCGGCGGTGCCATCCTGGATGCTGACTTGCACGTTCGGGTGTGCGGCCACAAAGCGGGCCAGCGGCCCTGGCAGCATGCGGCTGGCCACCGAAGGTACCGTGGCGATGCTGACCTGGCCGATTTCATGCCGGGCAAGCAGCGTGGCTTCACGGGCGATACGGTCATGGTGCTCGATCAAACCGCGAAACAACGGCAGGCAATGCTCGCCGAAGGGCGTCAGCTCTGCCCGCCCCCCGCCCTTCTCGACCAATGCCTGGCCCAGCTTCTGCTCCAGTTCGCGCACGGCCAGGGATATCGCCGGCTGGGTGCGAAAGGCCTGGCGGGCGGCGGCGTGGAAGCTCTTCAGTTCGGCGACCAGTACGAAGTAGCGCAACTGGGCGATCTTCAGCTCGGGCAACATGGTTAGCATTCCTTATCAAAGCATTTTTTTTATTAATTTTTATTTGCTGCATATTGCTCGCATCATGAATGCCATGCAAACAGAGGCGCTCATCCATGTCACACAAGACCTACAACAACTACATTGATGGCCAGTGGTGCGAAGGCCACACCACCTTGGGCAACTACAGCCCTTCGGACACTGGCGACTTGATCGGCCAGTACCATCAGGCCAGCGCCGAGCAGGCGCGCAAGGCCATCCAGGCCGCCCGCGCTGCACAACCCCTGTGGGCCGCCAGCGGCCTGGAAACCCGCCAGCAGGTGCTGATGGCCATCGGCGATGAGCTGATTGCGCGCAAGGAAGAACTCGGCGAGCTGCTCTCCCGAGAAGAAGGCAAACCCCTGGCCGAAGGCATCGGCGAGGTCAACCGCAGTGGGCAGTTCTTCCATTACTACGCCGCCGAAGTGCTGCGCCAGATGGGCGAGACAGCCGCCTCGGTGCGCCCAGGGGTCGACATCGAAGTGCATCGCGAACCCGTGGGTGTGGTGGGCATCATTACCCCATGGAACTTCCCCATGGCCACCGCCGCCTGGAAAATCGCCCCGGCCCTGGCCTTCGGCAACGCCGTGGTGTTCAAGCCGGCCAACCTGGTGCCGGCCAGTGCCTGGGCACTCACCGAGATCATCAGCCGCCAGGGCCTGCCAAGCGGCACCTTCAACCTGGTAATGGGCAGCGGCGCCGAGGTCGGCGAAGCGCTGGTGCAGTCCGCCGACATCGATGCCCTGACGTTCACCGGTTCGCTGCAGACTGGCCGGCGCGTGGCGGTCGCCACCGCAGGTAACCTGGTGCGCTGCCAGCTGGAAATGGGCAGCAAGAATGCCCTGGTGGTCATGGACGACGCCGACCTGGACCTCGCCGTGGAATGCGCGCTCAACGGCGCCTTCTTCGGCACCGGGCAGAAGTGCACCGCGTCGTCGCGGCTGATCGTCTGCGACGCCATCCACGACCGTTTCGTCGAGGCTTTGCGCCTGCGCATGCGCCAGCTCAAGGTCGGCCATGCCCTTCAGGCCGGCGTGCAGATCGGCCCGGTGGCGGACGCGCGCCAGCTGGAACAGAACCTGGCCTACCTGGAGCTGGCCCAGGCCGAAGGCGCCACCCTGATTGAAGGTGGCGAACGCCTGCAACTGGAGAGCGACGGCTACTACATGCGCCCGGCGCTGTTCATCGACAGCCGCAATGACATGCGCATCAACCGCGAGGAAGTGTTCGGGCCCATCGCCTGCGTGATCCGCGTACGTGACTTCGAAGAGGCACTGGCCACGCTCAACGACACCGAATACG
The DNA here is from genome assembly GCF_022760795.1 of Pseudomonas sp. BP01. Classification (NCBI taxonomy): domain Bacteria; kingdom Pseudomonadati; phylum Pseudomonadota; class Gammaproteobacteria; order Pseudomonadales; family Pseudomonadaceae; genus Pseudomonas; species Pseudomonas sp. BP01. Next base: position 204,149 of record NZ_JAFBKA010000002.1, on the reverse strand, counting down.
GCCTCACTGCCGGCATCATCACCCAGTCGCTGCGCCACGCCAGCCACTTCAAGCGCCGCGCCCAGACCGGCTGCGTGATGGTCAACCTGCCCACCGCCGGCACCGATTACCACGTGCCGTTCGGCGGCCGCAAAGCCTCCAGTTTCGGCCCACGGGAACAGGGACAGTACGCCCGTGACTTCTACACCGTGGTCAAGACCACCTACCTGCGTCCCTGAAGGAGTACACGCCATGCACGACCTCTTGATGATCGACGGCCTGCAGTACTCCAACTGGAGCCCGGAAATATTCCAGCAGATGCAGGCCGGTGGCCTGAGCGCGGTGCACGCCACCATCGCCTACCACGAGAACGCCCGTGAAACCCTGTCGCGCCTGGGCGAATGGAACCGCCGCTTCGAGACCTGGCCCGAGCTGATCCGCCCGGTGCGCACGGCCAGCGACATCCGCCTGGCGCACGAGGAAGGCCGGGTGGGGGTATTTTTCGGCTTCCAGAACTGCTCGCCGATCGAGGACGACATCGCGCTGGTGGAAGTCTTCCGCCAGCTCGGGGTGTTCGTCATGCAGCTGACCTACAACAACCAGAGCCTGCTGGCCAGCGGCTGCTATGAGCGCGAAGACAACGGCATCAGCCGCTTCGGCCGCCAGGTGATCGCCGAAATGAACCGCGTCGGCATGCTCATCGACATGTCCCACAGCGCCGAGCGCAGCACGCTGGAGGCCATCGAGCTGTCGAGCCGACCGGTGATCATCTCCCACGCCAACCCGGCCAGCTTCCACGCGGCCAAGCGCAACAAGTCCGACGCGGTGCTGCGCGGCATCGCTGAATCCGGCGGGCTGCTGGGCTTCAGCACCTACCCGTTCCACCTCAAGGGTGCCTCGGAGTGCAGCCTGGAAAGCTTCTGCGACATGGTCGCGCGCACCGCCGACCTGATGGGCGTGGAGCATATCGGCATCGGCACCGACCTGTGCCAGGCGCAACCGCTGGCCGTGCTGGAATGGATGCGCAACGGCCGCTGGAGCAAGGACAAGGACTACGGCGAAGGCTCCAAGGAGAACGCCAACTGGCCGGCGCCCTTGCAGTGGTTCCGCGACAGCCGCGACTTCGGCAACATCGCCCAGGGCCTGCGCGCCCGTGGCTTTGCCGAAGAGGACGTGGCCAACATCATGGGGCTGAACTGGTTGCGCCTGCTGGAGACCGCCACCACGGCACAGGCCTGAGCCCCTTGCACGGACAGCATCAACAATAACAACAATCGCAGGTTCCGGAGGCTTCATGAAAAACCCAACCACCGTGCAGGCTGAAGGCCAGGCCATGGGCCTGCCAATGGCCCGCGACATCGACTGGCCGCTGTTCCTGATCAGCGGCGGGTTCCTCGGCGCCTTCCTGCTGGCGGCACTGATCGACATCGACAGCGTGTCGGCGCTGGTCAACACGCTTTTCGCCTGGTCGACCAAAGCCTTTGGCCTCTATTGGCAAGTGCTGATGCTGGCAACCTTCGCCGTCAGCCTGTTCATCGGCTTTTCCAGATGCGGGCGCGTACGCCTGGGCGGCGTCACCCAGCGCCCGGACATCAGCACCTTCAACTGGATCGCCGTCATCATGTGCGCCCTGCTGGCGGGTGGCGGCGCCTTCTGGGCCGCCGCTGAGCCCTTGATGCACTTTGCCAGCCCGCCGCCCTTGTTCGCCGGCCTGCAACCGCACAGCGAAGCTGCGGCCACCGCGGCGCTGGCGCAATCGTTCGTGCACTGGGGCTTTCTGGCCTGGGCCGTGCTGGGCAGCCTGCTGGCGATCGTGCTGATGCACCTGCACTACGACAAGGGCCTGCCTCTGGCGCCGCGCACGCTGCTTTACCCGCTGTTCGGCGAGCGGGCGCTCAAAGGCCCGATCGGCACCCTGGCCGACGCCACCTCGATCATCGCCGTGGTGGCCGGCACCATCGGCCCGATCGGCTTCCTCGGCCTGCAAATCAGCAGCGCCATGCATGCGGTGTGGGGCTTGCCCAACGATATCGTCACCCAGTCGCTGACCATTGTCCTGGTCACGGCCATGTACACCGTCTCGTGCCTGGTGGGCCTCAAAGGCATCCGTTTTGTCAGCGAGATCAACGTCTGGCTGATGATCGGCCTGGCACTGTTCATGGTGGTATTCGGGCCGACGCTGTTCATCCTCGGCAGTTTCCCGGCGGCCTTTGCCGAGCATGTGGAACACTTCCTGCCGATGGCGATGTTCCGCGCCGACCCCAAGTGGCTGGACTGGTGGACGGTGTTCTACTGGGGCTGGTTCATCGGCTATGCGCCGATGGTGGCACTGTACGTCGCGCGGATCTCGCGCGGCCGCACCATTCGCGAGATCATCATGACGCTGTCGATCATCGCGCCGCTGGTGACCATGTTCTGGTTCACCGTGGTCGGCGGCACCGGTATCGGCCTGGAGCTGCAAACGCCAGGCATCGTCACCGCCCATGGCGCCCAGCCCGAAGACCTGCTGCTGGGGGTGACGCAGAACCTGCCACTGGGGGGCCTGATCAGCGCGCTGTTCCTGTTCCTGAGCTTCATCTCGGTGGCCACCAATGGCGACGCCATGGCTTTCACCGTGGCGCTGGCGATGTCCAGTAACGATAAACCCAAGAAATGGTTGTGCGGTTTCTGGGCCATCGGCATGGGCCTGGCAGCGGTGGTGCTGATCACCATTGGCGCAGGCGGCGTGACAGCCCTGCAGTCCTTCATTGTCATTACCGCGGTGCCGGTGTCGCTGGTGATTCTGCCAGCGTTGTGGGATGCAGTGCGCATCGCCCGGCACATGGCCCGCGAACAAGGCGTCTGAACATGATCCATCCAGGTACAACAACAATGCCCGACACCGTGCCTGCAATACCCGCGTTGCGCCCTGCAAGCCAGGTCATGGACCTGGCCCGGCTGGGCAGCCACTTCCAGAGCCCGCTGAGCTTCGTGCGCAGCAGCATGCGCCGGATGATGCAGCAGCACTGGCACATCCAGCGCAGCTGCTTCGACCTTGACAGCCATGGCTTCGGCACCGCGATCTACCGCATCGACACGCCGAATGGCCATTACCAATGCGTGATCTTCTCGGCCTACCTGCCGCCGGAAAAGCGCAGCGACCGGGTCATCGCCGACCAGTGGGACGTCACCTTCGTGCTGGTGAAGGGTGATGTCGATGCCGAGCAACTGGCCGACCTGCAGCGTAACGTGCCGCTGCAGGAGGCTGGCCGCTTCGATGCCCGCGTGCTGGTACTGTCACGGGCCAACCGTAGCTTGCGCAATTTCGACCGGTTCCTGGCGGCGCTGGCGGAGGGGCAACAGCCCGACCCAAGCCAGTTGGCCGAGGTCGGCTACCTGTATCGCACCACGGCGGTGTACGGCAACGGCAAGTTCGGCATCGCCGACTTTGGCTGCCTGCAGGACAACCCGGACTTCAGCCAGCCGTTCAGCGCGCAGATGTTCACGGTCTACCTGCTGCGCCATTTCAGCATCGAGCAGATCAACCACATGGCCCAGGCACTCGACCCGCAGCGGGCAGTGCAACTGGCGCCGGCCCTGCAGCGCTACCTGGGGGTCGGCAACGCGACCGGGTTGGGCATGGCCCCGTTCCTGATCAACCACCCGCAACTGGTGGAACGCTGGATCAGCACCCGGGAAACCGCCCTGGCCCTGGTGTTGGCGCAGCCGGCCGACCCGGACCGGTTGGTGCGCCTGCAGGCACTGCTGGCACGCGCCCGCCTGCATGTGGAACAGTCCCGGACCGAAGACCAGCGCCAGCATGAGCAGAACCTGCAAACCTTGGCCGAGCTTGCTTTACTGACCACCTGGCTGGGCGCACAAGCCACCGACGCGGGCCTTTGGTCGCGCCTGCTGGCCTGGGCTGAGGCACAGGCGGGGGTGGGCTGCCAGGAACTGCTGGCAAGCCTGCTGCTGGAGCTGTACCCCGAGCAGGTCACGCCACTGGCCGAGCACATGGGCGTCAACGAAAGCTGGCAGCTGGACGCGCAGATGCCCCTTGGGCAACTGCGCCAGCTCATCGAGCAGCAGTACGGCTGGGCGCTGGAGTACGACTTCAGTGCCGTGGATGCCGAGCACTTCTTCTGGTACCGCTCGGCCGAGAAAGAGGAGCCGCGCCTGGGCATGCGCGCCGAGGAACCGGGGGCCGAAAAAGAAATGCAGCTGGGCATTGCCCGTAATATCCAGCAGTGCCACGCCGCACTGCTGAAGCACCTGCAGCTGGAGCCTCAGGCGCTGACCGCGCACTTCCTGATCGCCCAACCGGCGTTCAAGGGCACGGTGCGCCGCCTGCAAGGCATGGCTCAGACGACCTACGGCGAAATCCGCGCCAACCTGCTGGCCCGGGACATGCTGCCGATTCACCTGCTGCGCTGCAAACTGGCGTTTTTCGGCGCGGGCAAGTTCGACCCCAAGTCGAGCCGCTGGGTGCGTATCACGCTGTTCCAGGGCGCACCGCTGGTGAGCGACATCGGCCAGCCATTCGCAGACGACTGGAATTTTGCGGTCATGCCGCAAGGGGAACTTTGACCATGCGCGTATCGCTTAACGAAATACAGGTGATGTGCCGCAAGGCATTCGAAGGCATGGGCTTCGCCCCCGGCGACTGCGAGGACGCCGCCGAGCTGGTGGGCTGGCTGCAATTGCAAGGGCTCGACGGCGTGGGTGCGCTGGAAAAGGCCCTGCTCTACCTGCAAGCCGAAGCTGCCAGGCCGTACACCCTGAGCCACGAGGATAACGCCCTGCTGGTGATCGACGCCAAGGGCCAGAGCGTGTTGCGCTGCGCCGCCACAGTAGTGGAACTGGCGGTAGCCAAAGCCATGCGCAGTGGTCAGGCCGAGCTGCGCATCCACCAATGCCACAACCGCTTGCTACTGCTGGGTTACCTGAGCCGGGCAGCTGTGCAGGGGCTGCACGTGCAAGCCCGCTGGGAGGACGCCCGCCAGTGCCACCTGGCCGACTTTACCGCCGGGATCCAGCGCCCGGCACTGCTCAGTGAAGCCCGGCCCGGCGCCATTGACGCGGCCGAGCAAAGCGTCACGGTGCTGTTCAGCCGGCCTGGCCAGACCGCAACGGCGCCAGCCAACCCGCAGAGCACCTTGCAGCAGGGTTTTACAATCAACGACCACACCTGGCAACGGCTCAAACAGCTGGCCGAACACATCCTCGTCGAAAGCACCGATGCCTCGCGTCGCCACGGCGCAGGCGGCGGCAGCGATGCTGACTGAAGCCGCTCAACACTCAGGAAACCAACCCATGAAACATGCAATCAAGACCGAGCTGTTCGCCTCCCGGGCCCCTCTGGAATGGGCGGTGGTCGGCAACGGTACGCTGTACACCGCCCAGATCCCCATCGATGCACAGGGGCAAGTGGTTGCCGGCGGCATCGAGGCGCAAGCCCGGCAGACACTGGACAATCTGCGCCACACCCTGGAGGCCGCCGGCAGTTCGCTGGATGCCGTGACCCAGGTGCTGATCTATGTGACCGACCGCCAATACCTGGCCACCGTCAACAGCCTGTATGCCGACTACTTCCAGGCCCCCTACCCTAACCGCGCGGCAATCGTAGTGGCGGGGTTGGCACGCGAAGAAATGCTGGTGGAGCTGGTGGTATACGCCTGCCTCTGAGGGCGTCAAGGCGCTCGCTTGGAGGTATTCAGCGTCTGTACGATCGAGCGCCGCGTGGGCGGCGCTCGAAATACGCACCACATCAGCCCCAGGACATGCACCCGCAAGACTCCACTTTCCCAAAACGCCCTTTTTTGATGCATCGGCCACTGTGGCCAGTCGGCGCAGACCCGCTCTACGCCCTACCTCCCCTTCCTTTCCCGCACTGGCATTTTCATTGCAAAGGCTGTTTGTGCCCAACGCACAGGCAATCAATCGCAACCGAGGCTTACGCCAGACACAGCACCCACTTACCCCAGCAAGGCAGCACCCTGAAATACGCAGATGAACCGCAATGAAGCTGCCGGCGACGGCGGCAAGGAGTGGGTATGTCCCGGGCTTTTTTCAATGAAATGTACGAAGCGAACGGCAGTTGCCGCCCGCATTACCAGGAGTTCGCCCGCTGGCTGGCAAACACCCCGCTGGAGCTGCTGGAGCAGCGCCGGCGTGAGGCCGATCTGCTGTTTCACCGCGCCGGCATCACCTTCACCTTGTACGGCGACTCACAGGACACCGAGCGCCTGATCCCCTTCGATATCATCCCGCGCAGCATCCGCGCCAGCGAGTGGCGCACGGTCGAGCGTGGCTGTATCCAGCGTGTGCAGGCCCTTAACCTGTTCCTGCAGGACATCTACCACGACCAGCGCATCCTCAAGGCCGGCATCATCCCGCCAGAGCAAGTACTGGCCAACGAGGGCTATCAGATCGCCATGCAGGGCCTGGACCTGCACCGTGGGCTGTACGCCCATATCGCCGGTGTCGACCTGGTGCGTGACGGCGATGGCAGCTACTTCGTACTGGAAGACAACCTGCGCACCCCCAGCGGCGTCAGCTACATGCTCGAAGACCGCAAGATGATGATGCGCCTGTTCCCCGAACTGTTTGCCGCCCAGCGTATCGCGCCCATCGACCATTACCCCAACCTGCTGCTGGACACGCTCAAGAGCGCCAGCCCGCTGGACAACCCCACCGCCGTGCTGCTCACCCCCGGCCGTTTCAACAGCGCCTACTTCGAGCATGCCTTCCTGGCCCGGGAGATGGGCATCGAGCTGGTCGAAGGCGCAGACCTGTTCGTGCGTGACGAGCATGTCTACATGCGCACCACGGCCGGCCCCCAGCAGGTGGATGTGATCTACCGGCGCCTGGACGACGACTACCTCGACCCGCTGTCCTTCAACCCCGACTCGACGCTGGGCATACCGGGGCTTATCTCGGTGTACCGCGCCGGCAATGTGGTGCTGGCCAACGCCGTCGGCACGGGCGTGGCAGACGACAAGTCGATCTACCCGTATGTGGACGACATGATCCGTTTCTACCTGAGCGAGGAGCCGATCCTCAACAACGTGCCGACCTGGCAGTGCCGCAAGCCTGCGGACCTGTCCCATGTCCTGGCCCACCTGCCCGACCTGGTGGTCAAGGAAACCCAGGGCTCTGGCGGCTATGGCATGTTGGTCGGGCCGGCATCGACCAGCGCCCAGATCGAAGACTTCCGCGCGCGTATCAAAGCCCGCCCGCACGCCTATATCGCGCAACCCACCTTGTGCCTGTCGACCTGCCCGACCTTCGTCGACAGCGGCATCGCGCCGCGCCACATCGACCTGCGCCCGTTCGTGCTTTCGGGCAGTGAAACGCGCCTGGTGCCTGGCGGCCTGACCCGCGTGGCGTTGCAGGAAGGCTCATTGGTGGTCAACTCGTCGCAGGGCGGCGGTACCAAAGATACCTGGGTGGTGGAGGACTGAACCATGCTTTCGCGAACCGCTTCCGACCTGTACTGGATGTCCCGCTACCTGGAACGCGCAGAAAACCTCGCGCGCATGCTCGAGGTCAGCTATTCGCTGTCGCTGATGCCCCAGGCCGGGCGCAGCGACGGGCATGCCGAGCTTGCAATGTCGCTGCTGGCCTCTGGCACGCTGGACGACTACATCCGCCGGCACACCGAACTCGACCCCGAGCGCATGCTGCACTTCTTCGCCCTCGACGCGACCAACCCCAGCAGCATCTATTGCTGCCTGCAGGCCGCCAGGACCAATGCCCATGCAGTGCGCGGCCGGATCACCGCCGACATGTGGGAGAACATCAACGCCACCTGGATCGAAATGCGCAACATCGCCAGCAATGGCCTTGGCCGCTATGGCATCAGCCAGTTCTGCGACTGGGTCAAGGAACGCTCGCACCTGTTCCGCGGCGCCACCTCTGGCACCATCATGCGCAACGATGCCTACAGTTTCATCCGCCTGGGCACCTTCCTGGAGCGGGCGGACAACACCCTGCGCCTGCTCGATGCGCGCTACGAAATGTTCGGCGAGGCTTCCGAAGAGGTCAGCGACAGCTCCGCCCGAGGCTATTACCAGTGGAGCGCCTTGCTGCGCGCGCTGACCTCGTATGAAGCCTTCAACGAGCTGTATCGCGCCGCGCCCAGTGCCCGGCCAGTGTCCGAGCTGCTGCTGTTGCGGGTGGACGTGCCGCGCTCGCTGCATGCCTGCATCGAGGAGCTGGACCTGATTCTGGCCGGCCTGCCGGGCAGCAGCGGCCGCGCCGCCCAGCGCATGGCCGCCGAACTGAACGCGCGCCTGCGCTACACCGCAATCGACGAAATACTCGACGCCGGGCTGCACCCTTGGCTAAGCGACTTCATCGGCCGCATCAACCAGCTGGGCCAGGCCGTCCATCACTCCTACCTGGAGGTCGTATGAAACTGTCCATTCGCCACGACACCACTTACAGCTACGCCAGCGACGTGAGCAACAGCATTCAGCTCCTGCGCCTGACACCGCGCAGCAGCGAACGCCAGCGCATCGATGAATGGCAACTGGACCTGCCTTGCAAGGTAAAGGGCCAGATCGATCCTTATGGCAACATCCTGCATGTACTGACCCTGGACAAACCCCATGGCCACCTGGCGCTGACCGCCCGCGGCCAGGTCGAGATCGACCCGGACTGCGAACACGAAGTCGAGAGCCAGTCCCCCCTGCCGTTCCTGCGCGGCAGCCACCTGACCCAGGCCGATGACGCACTGATCGCGTTTGCCGCCCGGCAATGCGGCAGCCACCGCGACCGCGCAGCGCTGATCGCGCTGATGCAAGGCCTGGCCGCACACATGCCCTACAGCCCAGGGGCCACTTCGGTGGGCACCACGGCCATCGAAGCGTTCAGTGGTGGTGCAGGCGTGTGCCAGGACCACACCCACGCCTTCCTGGCCTGCGCACGCAGCCTTGGGGTACCGGCACGCTATGTGTCTGGTTACCTGTGCACCGAGGACGAACAGCACCTGGCCAGCCATGCCTGGGCCGAGGCCTGGGTCGACGACGCCTGGTACAGCTTCGACATCACCAACCGCCTGACACGCCCGGAACGTCACCTGAAGCTGGCAGTCGGCCTGGACTACCTGGACGCCTGCCCGGTCAGGGGCGTACGCCGCGGCGGTGGCGCCGAAGCGATGCAGGCCAGCGTCCACGTGCATCGCCAGTGACGGGTTTGCTGCAGGCCGGTCTTGCCGCGCGGGTGCGGCAAGACCACTCCATACGCAACACAAGGGAAACCGCATGACTTACTGTGTCGCCATGCACCTGGAGGACGGGCTTGTCTTCATCAGCGACTCGCGCACCAACGCCGGCATCGACCAGATCTCCACCTTTGCCAAGTTGTTCGTCTTCAGCGTGCCGGGCGAGCGTCTGATCGTGCTGCAGACCGCCGGCAACCTGGCGACCTCGCAGTCGGTGGTGAACCTGCTGCGCCAGCGTACCCAAGGCAGCGGCTCTCATCTGCTGAACGTTGCCACGCTCTACGATGCAACGGTGCTGGTTGCCGACACCCTGCGCGAAGTGGTCAGCCGAGACCGCAGCAAGCTTACGGCCGACATCGACCTGAGCAGTTCATTCATTGTTGGCGGCCAGATAGCCGGCGGGCCCATGGCCATCTACAACGTCTACGCGCAAGGTAATTTCTTCCAGGCCACGCCGGACACCCCATTTCTGCAACTGGGTGAAAGTAAATACGGCAGGCCAATACTCGACCGCAACCTGGATTACCGCACGCCGCTCGAAGAAGCGCTGCGCTGCGGTCTGATTTCGTTCGACTCCACCATCCGCAGCAACCTGTCGGTGGGCATGCCGCTGGACTTGCTGGTGTACCGCAATAACAGCCTGGAAAGCATGACCCGCCAGCGCATCAGCAGCGAAGATGCCTATTACCAGCAGATTCGCAGGCAGTGGAGTGACGGTCTGAAAACCCTGCTGGCCGAACTGCCAGCGCCGCCTTATGGCTGAATGAGCAAACTGCTCAGATCCTCTGGTGCCTGTACCGGCCTCTTCGCGGGCTCGCCCGCTCCCACAGGATCATCACAATCTTGAATATTTGCACAGTACCTGTGGGAGCGGGCAAGCCCGCGAAGAGGCCATTACAGGCAACACGTCAGTGAAGCCAATGTGCAATGTTCGAGACTCTGTGGGTTATCCTGCCCCCCTCACCCCTGTCACGAGACTGTCATGTCGTCCGCTGCCACACCGGTGCAAACCCACCGCGCCGACCAAGACTCCCGCAATGCGGCCCAGGTGCTCAGCCTGTGCCTGCCCAGTGACGTACTGCTCTACCTGCTGCTGCCGATGTACGCAGCCGATTTCGGCGTGACCCTGGTCGAGGCTGGCATTCTGCTTGCGGCCAACCGCCTGGTGCGCATCATCGGCTACGGGTGGGTAGTGCGCTTCTACGCCCGCCAGGGTGACCGCGCGGCCTGCAGCCTCGCCGCCTTCGCCGCCGCGGTGTGTGCACTGGGCAACGCGGTGCTGACCGGTTTCGCCGCGCTGCTGGTGCTGCGCCTGGTCTGGGGCCTGTGCTTCGCCACCTTCAACCTCAGCACCCAGACCCTCGCCACCGCTGAAGCACAAGGCGCGGCGCGGCGTGCCGGGCGTTCGCGGGCGAGCATTTCCATCGGGCCAATGCTGGCCCTGCCGCTGGGTGCGCTGATGGCCCAGGCCTACGGCCCGCGCAGTGTGTTCTTCGTGCTCTGCATCAGTGCCCTGTTCGGGCTGTGGCGGGCGCGTGCCCTGCCCAGCACTGGCCACCCGGTCGCCAGCCGGGGTGGCCGGCGCCTGCGCCTGCCAGACAGCATCGCCACCTGGTCGTTCATCGAAGGGGTGACCCTGGACGGCCTGTTCATCTTCGGCCTCTCGCTTTACGCACAAACCCACCTGGGTGAGTCCGGCGTGCTGGCAGCGGGTGTGCTGATGGCGGTGCGCTACCTCAGCGAAATGCTCTTCAGCCCCTTCGGGGGGCGCCTGGCCGACCGTTTCGGGGCGCTGCGCATGCTGGTAGTGCTGTCACTGGCAACGTCCATGGCGCTGCTGCTGTTCGGCAGCCACTGGCTGTTCATCGGCGCCTTCTTCGTGCTGTTGCTGCGCGCCCTGCAACTGCCGCTGGTGATGACCCTGGTCGCCATGCGCAACCCGCAACAACGCATCCAGGCGCTGGCTGGCAACGCCGTATGGCGCGACATCGGCGCCGGGCTCGGGCCGATGCTTGCGGGGGTATTGCTGCCGCAGGTACCGGCGATCTGGGCCTATGCCGGGGCGGCACTGGCGGTTGCGGTGGCAGCGTTGAATTGTGCCTGGTCGGCGCGGCATTGAGCGCGGGCGCCATGCATGACATGGGCTCACCTATGGGGTGAGGAGTGATCGTTTGAGTCGATCAAATCGCTGAAATCTAATGGGTGCAAACCAACAAGAAGCTCGCACGGAAGCGATCAGCGATAGAGAAAACCACACGATGACTCCAACGTTCTCATTACTCGTCCTTGGCACTGCGATACTCCTGATCGTCGTCATGATCAGCAAACTTAAAGTACACCCCTTTCTGGCCTTGATGGCCGCAAGCCTGGTGGTCGGTGTCGGCACTGGCATGGCGCCCACGGCAATCGTGACGGCATTCGAGAAAGGCATGGGCAGCACGCTGGGCTTTCTTGCCGGCATCATCGGCCTGGGCAGTATCCTCGGCAAACTGCTGGAGGAATCCGGAGGCGCCAGGCGCATCGCCACCACGCTGCTGAACAGGCTGGGGGAACGCAATGCCTCGTGGGCAATGATGCTCGTCGGCTTCATCGCCGGCATCCCGGTATTCTTCGAGGTCGGCTTCGTCCTGCTGATTCCGTTGATCTACGTGGTGGCACGGCAAACCCGCATCAGCATGCTGTACCTCGGCGTGCCGCTGGCCACTTCGCTGATGGTGGTGCACTGTATTCTCCCGCCACACCCAGCCGCCACAGCCATCACCGGCATGCTCAATGCGGATATCGGTACTGTCATCCTGTACGGCCTGATCGTTGGCCTTCCGACCGCTATCATCGCGGGCCCGGTGTGGGTTCGCTTCACCTGTAGCCGTGAAGCTGGCGAATCCCAGCAGGCCTTCCTGTCTGCACGCACGGTAGCCCAAGCAGAAGAACAGGCAATGCCCGCATTTGGCATCACACTCACCACCGTACTGCTACCACTGGTGTTGATGGTCGGCAAAACGTTGGCCGTCACGGTCCTGGACAAGGGCTCTGCGCTGTACGAATGGGTGGCCTTCCTGGGCAGCCCACTGATTGCCCTGACGCTGTCGGTGGTGTTCGCCTACTGGGCGCTGGGCTTGCGTCGCGGCCTGGATATGGTGCACCTGCTGAGCCTGACCCAGCGCTGTTTCCCTCCCCTGGCCGGCATTCTGCTGATCATCGGTGCCGGCGGTGCCTTCAACGACATGCTCGTGGGCAGCGGCATCGGCAAGGCACTGGCCGATGTGCTGAACCAGACGCAGCTCAACCCGATCATCCTCGCCTGGTTGATCGCCGGGATCATGCACTTTGCCGTCGGCTCGGCCACCGTCGCGATGATCAGCGCGGCCGGCATGGTAATGCCGATCCTTGGCCAGCACCCTGAATACAACCGGGAAATCCTGGTGATCGCCATCGGTGCGGGCGCCATCGGCTGGACCCACATCACCGACTCGGCGTTCTGGATGGTGAAGGAATACCTGGGCCTTTCCCTGAGTGATGCACTGAAGAAGTTCACTGCCGCTACAGTGCTGGCCTCGGTAGTCGCCTTGTGCCTGACCCTGCTCCTTTCGAAGATTGTCTGATCTACTCTGCACATACCGCACTACAGGTGAAATCATGATTCACGGAAAAACCCTGGAAGCCTGGCAACAAAGCCACCCGATCATCGCCGAGCTGGTTGCACTAAAACAAACCAGCTGGTTCAACCCTGGTATCGCCAAGGCTGCAGAAGCCCTGCACGATGTGGGCCTGACGGCTGCCGATGTGCAAGCGACCAGCGCCCGGCTGCAGCGGTTCGCGCCTTACCTGGCCACCGTGTTCCCCGAAACGGCAGCGGCCGGTGGGGTCATTGAGTCGCACATCACCCCGCTGCCAAAGCTGCGCCAGCTGCTTGTCGAGGAGGGTTCGCTGCAGAACGTGGGCAGCTTGTGGCTCAAGGCTGACAGTGACTTGCCTATCTCCGGTTCGATCAAAGCGCGGGGCGGCATCCATGAAGTGCTCAAGCACGCCGAGGACCTGGCCCTGCAAGCCGGCCTGATCACGCCATCGGATGACTACACCAAATTGGCAAGCGACCAGGCCCGCGCCTTCTTCAGCCAATACAAGATCGCCGTGGGTTCGACCGGCAATCTGGGGCTGTCGATTGGCATCATGAGCGCCAAGCTGGGCTTCCAGGTGAGCGTGCACATGTCGTCTGACGCCAGGCAATGGAAGAAGGACAAGCTGCGCGCCAACGACGTAACAGTGGTAGAACACGCCTCTGACTACAGCGTGGCGGTCGAGCAAGGTCGCCAGCAGGCGGCTTCAGACCCCAGCTGTTACTTTGTCGACGACGAAAACTCCCCACAGCTGTTTCTCGGCTATGCCGTGGCCGCCGAACGGCTGGCGCGGCAATTCGAGCAGGCGGGTATCCAGGTGAATGCAGATCACCCGTTGTTCGTGTACCTGCCGTGCGGCGTAGGGGGCGGCCCAGGCGGTGTTGCGTTCGGGCTGAAGCTGGTATTCGGCGATGCGGTGCACTGCATCTTTGCCGAGCCCACCCACTCCCCCTGCATGCTGCTGGGTGTCTATACCGGCCTGCACGATGAAACCAGCGTGCAGGACTTCGGCATCGACAACATCACCGCCGCCGACGGCCTGGCGGTCGGGCGCCCATCAGGGTTTGTCGGCAAAGCCATGCAGCGCCTGATCGATGGTTACTACACCGTGACTGACGAAGAACTGTACCGCTTGATGGTCATCGCCCATGAGCAGGACAGGGTCAAACTGGAACCCTCTGCCCTGGCCGGCGTACCCGGTATGCTGCGGGTACTGCAAGCAGGCGAGTACCTGGCTCGCCAGGGCTTTACCCCCACCCAGCTGCAGCAGGCTACCCACCTGGTCTGGGGAACGGGTGGCAGCATGGTGCCGGACGATGAATTCAACGCTTATCTGGCGAAAGGGCGTAGCGTGCAGGCGGCGCCGTGAAACTCAATGGCTCGCACCTGGGCAGCCTGCATGTCTTTCTGGTGGCGGCACGGCACTTGAGCTTCTCGCGCGCCGCCGACGAGCTGTGCCTGACGGCCAGTGCCGTGAGCCATCGCATCAATCGCCTGGAAGATGAGCTGGCGCTCAAGCTGTTCCACCGCATGCCGCGCAAGGTCAGCCTCACCGAAGACGGCGAGCGCCTGTTCGCGGTCATGCAACGGACCATGGATGAGTTAAGCGAGGCCGTGCAGGAACGTGCTCACGCCGAAATCGCCGGCCAGTTGACGCTGTATGTGCGCCCGTCAGTCGCACAGTGCTGGCTGGTGCCGCGGCTGGCGCAGTTCACCGCCCGCTACCCTGATATCCAGCTGGATATCAGGGTGGGCAACGAGAGCATCGATTACCGCACACGCAAGATCGACCTGGTCCTGTGTTATTCGGATGGCCATCACCCGGGGTTGCAGAGCATCCACTTGATGGACGAGCGGATCGCCCCGGTGTGCTCCCCCCGTTACGCAGAAACCCATGCATTGACCGGTGACCTGCACCTGCTGGATCAATGCACCGCCTTGCATGACGTAGCGGCCTGGGACAACGCTGCATTCGATGCAGAATGGCAGCTCTGGGCCGACACCACAGGTGCGGGTATCAGCCTTTCGCGCCGATTCCTCACATTCGATCGCTCCGACCTGTGCACGCTCGCCGCGCTGAATCACGTAGGCATCGCCATTGGCCGCGAACAGCTGGTCAAGGATCGCATTGCACGAGGTGAGCTCGTTTTGCCGTTCGGTGGTTTCGTCGACACCCCCAACTATGGCTATTACCTGGTCTACCCGCATCATGACCCGATGCCCAAACGCCTGCAGGTGTTGATCGACTGGCTCGTGAAAGAAGCCTGCACTGACCTGTAGGAGCGGTCAGTGCAAGCCCAAGGACTGGCTGAGGAACAAACGGGGCCAGTTCAGCCTGTGTCATGTCCAAAGCCTCAACAACGCCGCGAACCCGCGTTACAGGTTCGCAGCGTTCTGCGTTCACAGCCGTGGCTCAGGCTATCAGCAAGGAATGCCCGCCAGCGGCCAGACAGGTGCTTGCGTCGCTTTGGCCATAGTGCGTTTTCGCGCCCACTGGGTCAGTGCGGCCATCAGGGCAAAGCCGAGCAGGATCATGACGGGATAGGCCAGCAGCAACTCGGTCAGCGAATACTTCCAGGCCAGCGGCCGACCGACACCCAACATTGCCGCATATAACCAGGAAACACCGGACAACGCGCCGGAGAACAGTGCAAACATGCGCACGCCGAAATTCAGGTCAAGCAAAGAGCCCGCCTTGAGTAAAGCCGGCAAGACATAACGGTGCAACAACATGCCATTGAATGTCAGCAACAGGACAATAATAACTTTGGCGTGAAGTTTCGGATTGGCAAAGTAACTCATGCCTTTTTCAAGGTAGTCGATACCGATGACGGCAGCCCCGGTGAGCCACAAGAACATCAAGGCGTTCGTTACAGACTTCTGCAAACGTGCCATATGCCTACCGTCATGCCCAGCCTGTTGATGACCCTTCAACAAGTCCCTGACCATCTCGGCATCGCTGGCAAACACCAGCCCGATGGCAACGCAGCAGGCCAGCAAATGAACATAAATAACCGACAACCGCACCAGCTCCATGGATTCTTTCTGCCCGAACAGGCTAATAATTGTATTAAACTCCACGTCGAATTCTCCACGTAATGCATTAGCGCTAGCGGGCCTTGCTACAGGCGTGCGAACGGCGCGGTCGCAGCGGCAAGAGCCCATTCATATCGTTAATTGAAACAGCGGATTAAAACTTGAATACACAGCGGCTCAACCGTTGAGCCTCGGTTTGGCATAGGCGTTACTCCATAATCAAAGATAATAAAAATGCCCATGTGCATCCCTGCGGCGCACATGAGTTTTAAGGTTGATCACTTCCTGAAAGGTGCGAGGTGCAGTTCATGCGAATACACCTGCTGGCAAATATGAGCCATCAACAGGGAAATCGTTCATTTCTTGAGCAAAAGCACCGACCAGCGGCATTTAAAGCAGCATTAGTTAGTTTGCTAACTTCTTGCAAGC
The DNA here is from genome assembly GCF_022760795.1 of Pseudomonas sp. BP01. Lineage (NCBI taxonomy): Bacteria > Pseudomonadati > Pseudomonadota > Gammaproteobacteria > Pseudomonadales > Pseudomonadaceae > Pseudomonas > Pseudomonas sp. BP01. The sequence goes on along the minus strand of NZ_JAFBKA010000002.1, from coordinate 187,883 downwards.
TGACCGAACGGTAAAGTTTTCTGGTCACTGGATCCAAACTTCGCAACGGGCCTTCACGGCTCTACTCCGTTGTTCGCAGGGCAACTCCAAATCAGCGGGGGGTGTACAGCGCCACCCCACTTCATCTTTTCCCGGGCCAGCCCGCTCTTAAAGGTACAGCGCAGGCTTCAGGCAAAGCAGTAACTGCGCCCCCGATGAGCCCTGCGCAATCAATGCTCCTGCAGCAACTGGCTCAATACCGCGCGTAATTTCCCAGGCTTGACCGGTTTGTTCAAAAGCGGCGCCCCCAGTTTCTGCAAGCCCCGCCGGCATTGATCGCTGCGGTCGGCGGTAATGATCACCGCAGGTATGGCAACCGCAAAATGCTCACGCAAATACCTGACCACCTCGCAACCCACCACGCCATGGTCCAGGTGGTAGTCGGCCAGGATCAATTCCGGGGCCCGCCCCTGCAAGGCCAGCAAGGCGCCTGCCTGATCGGTCGCGGTCACCACTTCGCAGCCCCACTGCCCAAGCAACGCGCCCATGCTCTCGAGGATGCTCACTTCGTTGTCCAGTACCAACAGGCGGCGGCCCGGCAACGGGTTGCCGACGCTTGGCAGCGGCACAACCTGGTGAGCGGGCAGCGGCACTTCTTTACCCAGCGGGACCTCGATGCTGAACACCGAGCCACGCCCCGGCCACGAACGTACCTCAATCCGGTAGCCCAGAATCTTGGCAATCCGCTCGACGATGGCCAACCCCAGCCCCACGCCCTTGCGATCCGCTGCGCGGCCGACGTCCAGTTGGTTGAACTCAAGGAAAATCGCCTGCAACCGGTCCTCGGCAATACCCCGCCCGGTATCCCACACTTCCAGCCGCAAATGGCCACCCCGGCGCCTTGCCCCCAGCAAGATCCGGCCTTCGTCGGTGTAGCGGCAGGCGTTGCTGAGGAAGTTGCGCAGGATACGGGTCATCAGCCGCAGGTCAGTGCTGATGGCACAGTCCGGGATGCGCGCATGCAACTTGAGGCCTTCCGCATCGGCCACCGAGCGGAACTCCGAGACCAGTGGTGCGAACAACTCGTCGAGGCGGTACACGGCCACATCCGGCTTCACCGCTGCCTGGTCGAGCCGGGAAATGTCCAGCAGGTCGGTCAGCAGGTCTTCGGCGCCCTCCAGGGCCTGGTGGGTACGCTCCACCAGCACGTGCTCGGCGTGTGGCAATGGCCGCTCGCGCAAGGTGGCGATCAGCAGGCGGGCGGCGTTCAGCGGTTGCAGCAGGTCATGGCTGGCAGCGGCCAGGTATTTGTCCTTGCTGCGGTTGGCAGCCTCTGCGGCGTCGCGGGCCTCCAACAATTCATCGGTACGCGCAGCGACCCGTTGCTCCAGTTCGTCATTCAGCTGTTGCAGGCGTTGCTGGGCCTGCTTGCGTTCGGTGATGTCGGCGACAAAACCCTCCACCAGCCCTTCCTGCCCAGGCTTGAGCAGCAGGTTCATCAGCACATCGAGGTGGCTGCCGTCCTTGCGTCGCAAGCGGGTTTCGTAGCCGTGCAGGCTGCGCTCACGGGCGAGGATTGCGGTAATCGCCTGCAACTCCTCGGCACCGCCGTCAAACAGGTTGGCGGCCAGGTCCGTCAGGGAAAACAGCACCGCTTGCGGGTCTTCGTAGCCGAGCATGCGCGCCAGCGCCGGGTTGGCGGCACGCATACCGTCTTGCAGGCTGGCCTGGAATATCCCGTGCACGGCGTTTTCGAACAGCCATTTGTAACGGTTGCGTTCGGCTTCCAGTTCGTCCAGGCGGGCCGCCAGCTCTGGGTAATGGCTTTTGCGGGCCGAGTGGTCGCCCAGCCCCAACAGCCCGGCCAGTGCCCGCTGCTGTTCTTCAGAGGGCCTCGCCATAAACCACCTCGACATCACGCTGGCTTGACGCACGGGGGTTGGTGAGGATGCACGGGTCGCCCATCGCATGGTGCGACAGGAAGGGGATATCGGCAGTGCGTACCCCGTGCAGCCCCAGGGTTTCATGGAAGCCGATGGCGTGCTTCAACGCGATCAGGTGCTCCACCAGGCGCCCGCAGATCTGCCGGTGGTTAAGGCCGCGGCAATCAATACCGAACACCTCGGCAATCACTTTGAAACGCTCCGGCGCCGAGCTGTAGTTGAACGCCACCACGTGCTCCACCAGCACGGCGTTGCACAGGCCATGGGGCAAGTCGAGGAAGCCGCCCAGGCTGTGGGACATGGCGTGAACTGCGCCCAGAATCGCATTGGAGAACGCCAGCCCCGCCTGCATGCTGCCCAGCATGATCTTTTCGCGCAGGGCGATATCGGACGGGTTGGCAATCATCTGCACCAGGTTGCCATTGATCAGGCGCATGGCTTCGAGCGCGTGAGGGTCGGTCAGCGGGCCGTGACCGGTTGAGACAAAGGCTTCGATGGCGTGCACCAGCGCATCAATGCCGGTGCAGGCCGACAGGAACGGGTCCATGCTCAGGGTGGTTTGCGGGTCGATCAGCGACACGTCCGGCACCACCGCCTTGCTGACGATGGAGAACTTCATGCGTTCCTGCTGGTTGGAGATGATCACGAACTGCGACACGTCCGCCGAGGTACCGGCCGTGGTCGGGATCAGTATCAGCGGCGGGCTGGGCACGCGGATCATGTCCACGCCTTCGAATTCGAGGATGCTGCGCCCATGGGCCACGACGATACCGATGGCCTTGCCGCAATCCATCGGGCTGCCGCCGCCGACGGCGACGATCACATCGCAGTGGTTCTGCCGGTAGATCTCGGCGCCGAGCATCACCTCTTCGACCCGCGGGTTGGGCGACACGGCCGTATACAGGCAGTAATCGATGCCCTGGGCCTGCAAGCTGGCCTCCACGTCCGCCACCCAGCCGGCGGCGATCACGCCCGGGTCGCTGACCACCAGCACCTTGCGGGCACCGAAGGTTTTCGCGTAATTGGCGACGTTATGCCGGCAGCCGGCACCAAAGATGATTTCAGGCGATACGAACTTGCGAAGCGGGCTGAAACTCTGGCTCATTGGCAAGCCTGTTCTTATTGTTCTGGAAGGTAACCGCCAGCGTAAAGCATCCCGCAGCGAAAGCAACCAGACCAATGAGCAGCACTGGCTCAGCCACGGGCAAACAGAGGAACCGGCCACCGTAACGATGGCCGGGGGCACATCAACGATTGGCGAAATACATCGTCACTTCAAAGCCGATGCGCAGGTCGGTAAAGGCGGGTTTATTCCACATGGGCAGTCCTCTTCTTGTGCCGGGGGAGTCCGGTAGATGCATTAATGCACGGGGGGCGCCAGGGCCGAATGCTACTTTGGAAGGAACTTGCGGGGTGCGTTGGTAGGGCTTGGACGATATCCAATATCTGCGCAATACCTGTAGGAGCGGCCTTGTGTCGCGAAAGGGCTGCGCAGCAGCCCCGGCGATGTTTGTATCACCGCTGAAACCGTGGGGCTGCTATGCAGCCCTTTCGCGACACAAGGCCGCTCCTACAAGGGCTTTGTCAACTCATGCAGTGATGTGAATCAGAAGAAACCCAGCGGGTTGATGTCGTAGCTTACCAACAGGTTCTTGGTCTGCTGGTAGTGGTCGAGCATCATCTTGTGGGTCTCACGGCCCACGCCAGACTTCTTGTAGCCGCCAAACGCTGCGTGCGCCGGGTACAGGTGGTAGCAGTTGGTCCACACGCGGCCGGCCTTGATGCCGCGGCCCATGCGGTAGGCGCGGTTGATGTCGCGGGTCCACAGGCCGGCGCCCAGGCCAAACTCGGTGTCGTTGGCAATTGCCAGCGCTTCGGCTTCGTCCTTGAAGGTGGTCACGCCCACCACCGGGCCGAAGATTTCTTCCTGGAACACACGCATCTTGTTGTTGCCTTTGAGCAGGGTCGGCTGGATGTAGTAGCCGCTGGCCAGGTCGCCTTGCAACCGCTCGGCACTGCCACCGGTGAGCAGCTGCGCGCCCTCCTCCCGGGCAACCTGCAGATAGGAAAGGATCTTGTCGTACTGCTGCTCCGAGGCCTGGGCACCAACCATGGTATCGGTGTCCAGCGGGTTGCCCCGCGTTATCTTGGCGATCTTCTTCATCACCTCGGCCATGAATGGCTCGTAGATCGATTCCTGGATCAGTGCCCGTGACGGGCAGGTGCACACCTCGCCCTGGTTGAAGAACGCCAGCACCAGGCCCTCGGCGGCCTTCTCGATGAACGCGGGCTCGGCCTGCATGATGTCTTCGAAGAAGATGTTCGGCGACTTGCCGCCCAGTTCGACGGTGGACGGGATGATGTTCTCGGCCGCGCACTTCATGATGTGCGAACCCACCGGGGTGGAGCCGGTGAACGCGATCTTGGCAATGCGCTTGCTGGTGGCCAGCGCCTCGCCGGCCTCACGGCCGAAGCCCTGGACGATGTTCAACACGCCGGCCGGCAGCAGGTCGGCAATCAGCTCGGCAAAAATGGTGATCGACAGTGGCGTCTGCTCGGCCGGCTTGAGCACCACACAGTTGCCGGCGGCCAGGGCCGGGGCAAGCTTCCAGGCGGCCATCAGCAGCGGAAAGTTCCACGGGATGATCTGCCCAACCACGCCCAGCGGCTCATGGATGTGATAAGCCACGGTGCCTTCGTTGATTTCGGCCGCGCCGCCCTCCTGGGCACGGATGCAACCGGCAAAATAGCGGAAGTGGTCCGCTGCCAGCGGCACATCGGCATTGAGCGTTTCGCGCACCGCCTTGCCGTTGTCCCAGCTTTCGGTGACGGCCAGCACTTCCAGGTTCTGTTCGATACGGTCGGCAATCTTCAGCAGCACCAGGGCGCGGTCTTGCACCGAGGTCTTGCCCCAGGCTTCGGCGGCTGCATGCGCGGCGTCCAGGGCGCGGTCGACGTCCTGGGCAGTGGAACGCGGGAATTCGGCAATCGGCTGGCCATTGACCGGCGAGCTGTTGGTGAAGTACTGGCCAGCCAACGGTTGCACGAACTCGCCATTGATGAAGTTGCCATAACGTGGCTTGAAGGACACGACGGCGCCTGGGGTTCCGGGTTGTGCGTAGATCATGCTGAGCCTCTGCGGGTCGATGCCTGTCCCACGACAGGCGATGGACCGATGGTAAAAAGCCCCGCGTGCCAGGCGAATGCATCGTTGGCAGCGGGGCTCTCGTCATTTGGTAGTACGGCCGCTTGCCTCAGGCCACTGCTTTACGGCTTGGCGCTTGCCGTTTGCCGCAGCTGCTTGGGTAGCTTGAAGGTCCAGAGCATGCCGCCCTGGTTGAAGTCCTTGACCCGCTTGGCCACTTCGCCACCCCACAGCGGCACCGCGCCGCCCCAGCCGGAGACCACCGACACGTATTGCTCGCCGTCCATTTCCCAGGTCACGGGCGAGCCAAGCACACCGGAGCCGGTCTGGAATTCCCAGATCTTGTCGCCGGTCTTGGCGTTGAAGGCCTGCAGGAAGCCTTCCGGCGTGCCGGTGAACACCAGGTTGCCCTTGGTAGTCAGCACCCCGCCCCACAGCGGCGCGTAGTTCTTGTGCCGCCACACTTCCTTGCCACTGATCGGGTCGATGGCACGCAGCACGCCGATGTAGTCTTCGTTGAGCGGCTTGATGGTGAAGCCGGCGCCGAGGAACGCCGCGCCTTTCTTGTAGGCGATGCCTTCGTTCCAGATGTCCATGCCCCACTCGTTGGAGGGCACGTAGAACAGCCCGGTGTCCTTGTTGTAGGCCATCGGCATCCAGTTCTTGGCGCCGAGGAAGGCCGGGGCGACGAACACCGAACTGCCCTTGGCCTCGCTGCCGGGTGCGCCCGGGCGGCTGGCGTCGTTGTAGATCGGCCGACCGTCCTTGTCCAGGCCGGTGGCCCAGGTGATCTTGTCGACGAAGGGGAAGCCGCGAATGAACTTGCCGTTGGTGCGGTCCAGCACGTAGAAGAAGCCGTTGCGGTCGGCCGTGGCGGCGGCCTTGACCTCCTTGCCGCCATCCTTGTAGTTGAACGAGATCAGCTCGTTGACGCCGTCGAAGTCCCAGCCGTCATGCGGCGTGCTCTGGAAGTGCCACTTGATGGTGCCGTCGTCCGGGTTCAGCGCCAGGCGCGACGAGGAATACAAGTTGTCACCGGGGCGCAGGTGCGAGTTCCACGGTGCCGGGTTGCCGGTGCCGAACAGGATCAGGTTGGTTTCCGGGTCGTAGTAACCGCCCAGCCAGGGCGCAGCGCCGCCGGTCTTCCACAGGTCCCCGGGCCAGGTCTTGCCCGCCTCGCCGCCGGAAATACCGTTTTCGATGGCCTTGCCGTCCTTGTACACGTAGCCCATGTGCCCTTCCACGGTGGGGCGCATCCACAGCAGCTCGCCGTTTTCCGGGTTGTAGGCCTGGATCTTGCCCACCACGCCGAACTCGCCACCGGCGACGCCGGTGATCAGCTTGCCGTTGACGATCATGGGCGCAGCGCTGATGGAATAGCCTTCCTTGTGGTCGGCCACCTTCTTGCTCCAGACCACCTTGCCGGTGTCCTTGTTCAGGGCCACCAGCTTGGCGTCCAGGGTGCCGAAGAACACCAGGTCGCCGTACAGCGCCACGCCGCGGTTGATCACGTCGCAGCAGGGGCGGATGTCATCCGGCAAGCGTGCATCGTATTGCCACAGTTTTTTGCCGGTGCGCGCATCCACGGCAAACACCCGCGAGTAGGAACCGGTCAGGTACATCACCCCGTCCTTGATCAGCGGCTGGGCCTGCTGGCCGCGTTGCTTTTCACCCCCGAAGGAGAACGCCCAGACCGGCCGCAGTTCCTTGACGTTGTTGGCATTGAGCAGGTCCAGCGGGCTGTAGCGCTGGCCCTGCACACCCAAGCCATTGGTCACGATCTGCTGCGGGTTCTTCGGGTCCTGGAGGATTTCTTCATTGCTGACAGCGGCGTGGGCCGCGCCGGCAAGCAGCATGGCGCTGAGCACCAGGCTCACGGCGAACAAGGGGCGACGCGGGGATCGGGTCATGACGGCTACCTTTGGTTTTTTTGTTGTGCCCGGGAAAATTTCCCGGTGTGCCGGGAATTCTTGGTCCCGACCCGGTTGCCAACAATTGCCCGCAGTGCGGAGTTTTCTAGTTCCTTGGTACAGGGCCGGGTCCCCAAGACATGCGCGATTCCTTTGGGGGTCGCGTCAGGGGTTGGCGTCGACGCGCTGGAGTTGTTGGCGTTCGTAGCGGGGATACAGATGGCTGACACTGCGAATCAGCTCATAACGGGTCAGGCTGATCCCGGCAAAGCGTTCTGGGATGGGGCTGCGGATCATCTCGGCCATGTCGTCGCCGCGCGCCGCGCCGTCGCGCATCAGCCCGTCCAGCCAACCCAGGTAATCACGCATCTGGGCAAACGGCCGGGCATCGCTGGCCACCGGCCCGTGCCCGGGCACAAGCAGCTTCCAGGGCAAGGCTTGCAGGGTGTCCAGGTCCTTTTGCCACACCTCCAGCCCCGGGCTGTTGGGGGTGGTCAAGGCACGCTCGTAGAACACCAGGTCGCCAGCGAACAGCACGCCGGTCTTCTCATCCAGAATCGCCAGGTCGGCGCCGGTATGCCCGCCTAGCTCCAGCAACCGCAGTCGGTGCCCGCCCACCTCGTGGACACCAGGCTGCAATACCCGGGTCGGCAGCACCACTTCGGTGCCGCGCATCCAGTCGCCAACCAGGCGGTACATGTTCTCGGCCATGGCCTCGCCCTGCTGGCGCAGCAAGTCGTTGGTACCGGCCAAAGCGCCGATAGGCACATCGGCAAACGCCTGGTTGCCCAGCACATGGTCAGGGTGATGATGGGTCAGCAGCACTTCCAGCACCGGCTTGTCGGTGGTGGCTGCAATGGCATGGCGCAACGCATCGCCGTAGCGTTTCGACGGCCCGCTGTCGATCACCACCACGCCGCTGTCGGTGACGATGAACGCGGTATTGACGATATTGCCGCCATTGGCCTTGGCGAAGTTGTCGGTGCTGCCCTCCAGCAGCCAGGTGCCCTCGGCGATCTGCCGGGGCACAAGCCGATAGTCCAGGTCTGCCTGGGCCGGCAGCCCCAGGCACAGCAGCAACAGCATCATCCAACGCATGAAGAGCGCCTCTGGTCAGGGGTGAAATCGGGCAATGTGCTCAGGGCACTGCCGCTTCGAACTGGTTGCCGCTGTTGTCCTGCAACAGCAGCCGGGTCGACCCAGCGCCCTGGATATCGAAACCCAGGTTGGGGTTTTCGCTGACAGCCGGGTACAGCTCTAGGCTGGCCAGGCGCTGGCCGTTCGCGTCTTGCAACTCGGCATGGTTGAGGAAGAACTCGGGAATACCGCTGACCAGCCCGTTGTCCATCGGGTGGGCCACCTGCAAGCGCAAGCGGCTGCTGTCGCCGCGCGGGTAGCGCCCGCCCAGCACTTCACCGAGGTGTTCTTCCCAGCCGGGTTGGGTGCGCACCACGCTGGGCGCGGTACAGCCGCCGCCGGCGGCATCGATCAGGGTCGAGCCGACGTGCCACAGGCCGTCGCGTGTCAGCACAGCGGCGCGCAGCGGGGTGGCCTGTTCGATGCGGATGCGGATCGACAACCAGGGCAACACGCGCTCGCCGGGCTGAAAGTCGACAATGCGCGGCAATGGGTTGAGCTCGGCCCAGGCGATTATCCGCACCACCTCGCCAGCGAATGCCCGGGCGTCGATCTCCAGCGGCACCTGCCGTGCGTCCTCGGCAAAGGGCGGCGCCAGCAGCTTGACCCGGTCATCGAAGACGAACGCGGCCTGGCCCAGCAGCTGCTTGTGGTAGAAGCCCCACATCACCGAGGGCACCGGATCCGTCTGGGGGGCTGGGGTGGCAGCCTGGGCTGACCAAGGTATCCAGCAGGCCAGCAGGAAAGTCGCTTTCAAGTTCATGATCCGCTCCCATGGATCAACACAGGATCTTCAGGGGTACCAAGGCCACTGTGGGAGCGGGTTCACCCGCGAAGAATCCGACGCGGTGCATGGCACCGGCTTCGCCGGTGTTCGCGGGTGAACCCGCTCCCACAGGGGGTTGTGTTGCCTGCGCGAATCCGCGGGCCTGGGCAATTTGTTACTGATACATCTCAGGAACCTCGTAACGCAGGCCGTAAGCGGCATACATCGCCTTGAGCCGGCCATCGCGGATCATCGCCTCAAGGGCCTCCTCCACGGCATAGGCCAGCTGACGGTTGCTTTCATGGACGGCCATGCCGATTTCCCAGGCCTGCTTGCCCAGGTTGGGGTAGGCGTTTTCCGCCAGGGCCAGTTGCGAGTCGGCAGCCTGGTACAGCTGCCAGTCGACTTCGCCGCGCATCGCCATCACTGCGTCCACCTGGCCAGCCTGCATGGCGCTGAACGCCTGCTGCACGCCGGGGTAATGGTGGGTTTTGGCACTGAGCATGCCGTTGAACACCGAGGTCAGGTAGAAAGACGGCACGCTATCAACCTCGACCCCGATAGGGTGCTGCTGGAACACAGCCACACTGGCCACCGACTTCAGACGACGCTGGTCGTAGGCCACCTGCCAGCGCTCTTGCTGATAAGGGCCGAACATCACCACTTGGGCGTTTTCCAGCTCACCCAGTTCGTTACGCTTTTGTGCATAGGCTTGGTCGTAGGGCACCCGCATCATCAGGTCGGCCAGCTGCTGGTGGCGCAGCGGGCTGCCGCGCCAGATATAGTCGCGCAGGTCGTCGTCAAGCTTTTCCCCGGGCGGTGCCCAGATCAGTTGCAAGCGTACCCCCAAGGCCGAGGCCAACGCCTGCGCCAGCTCTACATCGACACCGCGGGGCTTGCCCTGGTCCTCGAAACTGTAGGGCGCGAAATCCTTGTACACCGCCACTTTCAGCTCGCCGGCGGCGATGATCGCGTCGTAGTTGCGTACCTGCGCCTGGGCCGTCGCGCAGCACAGCAGCAGGCTACAAAACAGCACGGCAAACAGACGCATGGCCGTCACTCCTCGACGTGCACGCTGTCCAGGTAGGTGCGCACCGCCCACAGGGCTTCCTGGCTGAGGTAGTCGGCCATCTTCGGCATGTATACCCGGCCATCACGGACCGCGCCGTGGCGTACCCGCTCGACAAACCATTCATCCCCGGCGTCACCGGCATCGAGCATGCGCAGGTCGGGGGCGATGCCACCGGACTTGGCCTCCAGGCCATGGCAGGCAGCGCAGTTCTGGTTGTAGGCCGAGGCGCCGATTTCCACGGCCTTGTCGTGCTCGGGCGAGCTGCGGTAAGGGTTTACTGCCGCCCAGCCGTCGCCGTCCAGGCTTACGCCTGCGTCCTTGATCGGGGTCAGGCCCTTGGTCTCCACCGCCTGCGGCACTACGTTGCCATGGGCCCAGGCCGTACCGGTCAGCACCGCCGCCGCCAGCAGCCCTGCAGCAACCAACACATTGCGTTTTGTTGTCATTGTTATGCCCTCACCATTGCACGCAAAGCCTCAACCACAGAGGCCGTGCCGCCATCTTAGAAACAGCCTGCGGGCGCTCGAATGCTGCTTTGGTGGCCGGGCCTTACTCCCTTGGTAGTAGGGCTTGTGGCGAAGGGCGAATTGAGGTGCCATTCGGGAACTCTTCCCGGCAAGGGCGGGACTTTTTCCGTATCCCGCAACAGCGCCCCCGCCCCACCCTGTGCAGGCCAAAACCTCCACTGGGAACTGCAACCATGACAATAAGATCGCTACCCGCCCTTTCCCCTCTGGCCTTGAGCGTGCGCGCCCTGCTACTGGCCGGTAGCCTGGCCTTGGGCAACGTGGCAACAGCGGCCACCCCACCTGCTGCACCTGCCGGCAAGAGCGTCACCTGGGAAGACATCGCCAACGACCACCTGACCACCCAGGACGTGCTGCAGTACGGCATGGGCACCAACGCCCAACGCTGGAGCCCACTGGCCCAGGTCAATGACCAGAACGTGTTCAAGCTGACCCCGGCCTGGTCCTACTCCTTCGGCGACGAGAAGCAGCGCGGCCAGGAGTCCCAGGCCATCGTCAGCGACGGCGTGGTCTACGTCACCGGCTCGTACTCGCGGGTATTTGCCCTCGATGCCAAGACTGGCAAACGCCTGTGGACCTACAACCACCGCCTGCCCGACAACATTCGCCCGTGCTGTGACGTGGTCAACCGCGGGGCGGCAATCTACGGCGACAAGATCTACTTCGGCACCCTCGACGCACGGCTCATCGCCCTCGACAAGCACACCGGCAAGGTGGTGTGGAACAAGAAGTTCGGCGACCACAGCGCCGGCTACACCATGACTGGCGCCCCGGTGCTGATCAAAGACAAGACCAGCGGCAAGGTGCTGCTGATCCATGGCAGCTCCGGCGATGAGTTCGGCGTAGTCGGCCAGCTGTTCGCCCGCGACCCGGACACTGGAGAAGAGGTGTGGATGCGGCCCTTCGTCGAAGGCCACATGGGCCGCCTGAACGGCAAGGACAGCACCCCGACCGGCGACGTCAAGGCGCCGTCCTGGCCAAACGACCCGACCACCGAAACCGGCAAGGTCGAAGCCTGGAGCCACGGCGGCGGCGCCCCTTGGCAAAGCGCCAGTTTTGATGCCGAGACCAACACCATCATCGTTGGCGCTGGCAACCCTGGCCCCTGGAACACCTGGGCGCGCACCTCCAAAGATGGCAACCCCCACGACTACGACAGCCTCTACACCTCGGGCCAGGTCGGTGTCGACCCCAGCACCGGCGAGGTGAAGTGGTTCTACCAGCACACGCCAAACGATGCCTGGGACTTCTCCGGCAACAACGAGTTGGTGCTGTTCGACTACAAGGGCAAGGACGGCAAGGTGGTCAAGGCCACCGGGCACGCCGACCGCAACGGCTTCTTCTACGTGGTGGACCGCAACAACGGCAAGCTGCAGAACGCCTTCCCGTTCGTCGACAACATCACCTGGGCCAGCCATATCGACCTGAAGACCGGGCGCCCGGTAGAAAACCCCGGCCAGCGCCCGGCCAAGCCGCTGCCTGGTGAAACCAAGGGCAAACCGGTGGAAGTCTCGCCGCCGTTTCTGGGTGGCAAGAACTGGAACCCGATGGCCTACAGCCAGGACACCGGCCTGTTCTACATCCCGGGCAACCAGTGGAAAGAGGAATACTGGACCGAGGAAGTGAACTACAAGAAGGGCTCGGCGTACCTGGGCATGGGTTTCCGTATCAAGCGCATGTACGACGACCATGTCGGCACCTTGCGCGCCATGGACCCGAGCACCGGCAAGCTCGTGTGGGAGCACAAAGAGCACCTGCCGCTGTGGGCGGGCGTGCTGGCAACCAAGGGCAACCTGGTGTTCACCGGCACTGGCGACGGCTTCTTCAAGGCCTTCGACGCCAAGACGGGCAAAGAGTTGTGGAAGTTCCAGACCGGCAGCGGCATCGTCTCGCCGCCCATTACCTGGGAGCAGGACGGCGAGCAGTACATCGGCGTGACCGTGGGCTACGGCGGCGCCGTGCCGCTGTGGGGCGGCGACATGGCCGAGCTGACCAAGCCAGTGGCTCAGGGCGGCTCGTTCTGGGTATTCAAGATCCCGAGCTGGGACAACAAGACTGCGCAGCGTTGACTGCCTGAGGTAAAGCGTTACTGGGGCTGCTTTGCAGCCCATCGCCGGCAAGCCAGCTCCCACACTACGGTGCAGATCTCAAGGGCTGTGCAGTCCCTGTAGGCGCTGGTTTGCCGGCGATGGGCCGCAACGCGGCCCCGCAACTGCCCTGTTCCAACTGAGAGCCTTTCGCCATGAACTACCTGCCATTTGCCTTGCTGTTGGTACTGTCCCCTGCCTTGGCCGTGAGTGCCGACGACGATGGCAACGATGCCCCCTTGACCATCAATGGCTGCGTCATTGCCGAAGCCAGCCAGTGCCCGGGGGCCAACCTGCGCGGTGCAAACCTGGCCAACCAGGACCTGCGCAAGATGAACCTGGCCGGCGCCGACCTGCGTGATGCCGACCTGCGCCATGCCCGGCTGGACCTGGCCAACCTGGAAAAAGCCCGGCTGCAGGGCGCCAACCTGACCCGCGCCAGCCTGCAACAGAGCAACCTGCGTGTGGCTGACCTAAGCAACAGCAAGCTGGTGGCCATTCAGGGCTGGGGCTTGTTCGCCCAAGGGGCACAGTTTGAAAAGGCCGACCTCAGTGCAGCCTACTTGCAGTTCGCCAGGCTGTCCGGGGCGAAGCTGCAGCAGGCCCACTTGCAGGCGGCGGACCTGGAGATGGCCTGGCTGAGCAAGGCTGATCTGCAAGGGGCCAACCTGAGCGATGCCAACCTGCAAGAGGCCAAGTTTGGCCAGAGCAACCTGGCGCATGCCGATTTGCGCGGGGCGCGGCAGCATTACGGGAATTTCCAGGAGGCCAACATGGAGGGGTGCAAGGGGTGCCCGGATACATGGGACAACTGATGGCTTGCGCGAACCCCTTGTAGGAGCGGCCTTGTGTCGCGAAAGGGCCGCAAAGCGGCCCCGACAATGCTGCAGCAAAGCAAAGATACCGGGGGCGCTTCGCACCCCTTTCGCGACACAAGGCCGCTCCTACAATCATCTGCGCAAGCCCAGGATCGCAGTACACCTCACCCCGCCACCCGCACCACCCCCAGGTTGATGCCCAGGTGCACCAGCTCGGCATGCGAGCTAACCTGCAACTTGCTCTTGAGCAAGGTCAAATGATTGGACACAGTCTTGGAGCTGATGCACAGCTGCTCGGCAATCACCCGCATCGGCGTACCTTTGGCCAGCATCGTGAAAATCTCCAGTTCACGCTGGGTCATGCGCTGCAAGCGCGGGTCGCTGGTGCTTTGTTGCGACATGCACGCCAACTGCGTAGCCAAGGGCTGTTCGATGTAGGCATGCCCGGCCAACACCCGTTGCACCGCCTCGATCAACACCTCGGGCGCCGAGTTCTTGGTCAGGTAGCCCGAAGCCCCCGCCTCCAGCGCCTGGCGCACCAGCGGCAGCTCGTCGTGCATGCTGAAAAACAGCACCCGTAGCTGAGGCAGGCGCTGGCGCAGGCGGCGGGTGGTTTCCAGGCCGCTGATACCCGGCAGGCCGAAGTCCATGATCACCAGGTTCGGCACTTGCTCCTGAACACGGGCCAAGGCCTCTTCACCACTGGCGGCCTCACGCACCTGCATCGCCGGCAACACCGTGCGCAGCAGGCTGGCATAGCCCTGGCGGACCACAGCATGGTCATCGACCAATACGATATTCATCACACCTCCTTGGGAATGTTCAGGGCCAGCGCCCAGCCGCCACCCGGGCGGCTCAAGATGTGTAGCTCCCCCCCAAGGCTGCGGGCACGCTCGGCCATCGAGTGCAGGCCTACCCCTGGGCGCTGGGGCGGGTGCGCACCGCGGCCATTGTCGCGAATGAACAGGCGCAAACCCTTGGCACTGCGCTGCAGGCGCACCCGCACCTGGCTGGCGCCGGCATGTCGGGCGACGTTGGTCAGCGCCTCTTGCAGCAAGCGGTACAAGTGCGTTCTGCTCGCCCCGGGCAGCGCCGGCAAGTGCTCGCCAACCCGCAGCCGGCATTCGATGCCCTGGCTGGCCTGCCACTGGCTCACCAGCAGGCCGAACGCCTCGGCCAGCGGCATGTAGTGCAGCGCCACCGGATACAGGTTGTGCACCAGGGCGCGAAAACCTTGCTGGAGGCGCTCGCAATTGAGTTCGAGGTCGTGCGCCGTCTGTGTCACCACCGCAGGTTGCTCGGCCACCATACGCAATAGACAGAGCTGGGCACGAATACCTGCCAGGTATTGCCCCAGGTCGTCGTGCAGCGCCTGCGCCAGCTGGGTACGCTCTTGCTCCTGTGCTGCTAGCAGTGCCTGGGTCAGCTGCGCATTGTCGGCCCGGGCCTGCTCCAGCGTCGCGGTCATATGGTTGAAGTACGCCGCCAGCTGGCGTGCCTCCGGCAGGCCCGCCTCGCGCAAGCGCGCAGTCAACTGCCCGCCCGAAACCTGGCGCAAGGCGCACAGCAGTTCATCCAGCAGGCCCATGGCGCGCCGTACCGCCCAGCGGATGGTCAGCAAGCTCAGCAGCAAGGCCAGGCCACACAGGCCAAGCAGTTGCTGCAGGGAGTCCCAGACTTCGTCGATCTCATCCCGCGGATCGACAGCGATCAACACCCGGCGCCCGTCATCCAGGTCCAGCAGCCGGCTGTTGCTGTGGCGCTCGCCAAACAGCTGGCGGCCCAACCAGGCATCCAGGCCGGTCTGCGCCGGTAGCCGCAGCGCTTCACCCGCCGCCAGCCAATGCACCCGCACATGGCGCAGGCTCTGGGTCAGCCGGGGTTGCAGGCTTGCCGGGTCGCGTTCGGCAGTGTCACCAAGGTACGCCACCACAGCTTCGGCAGACTGCAGCTCACGCTCGACATCAGCCACTGCCTGGTGCAACAGCACGCCGGCACAGGCCAGCGTCACCAGGGCGAAACAGAGCGTGACCCAAAGGTTGATCCGCCACAGGGCCGACAGGTTGACAAGGCGCACAGGTGATTCTCCTCGGGGCGTCGTGGCCCATCGTGCGCCCCATCCTAAAGCCGCGGCACCCGCGCCGAATTACTACCTTGGTACCGGCCGAGCGCTACTTTCTGCATATTTCCCCCTCCCGACGGGCTTCCTATGCTGGCGCCATCTGCCGTGGAGTGTGTTATGCGCCAGCCTGCCCACCTTGTCCTGACCTGCCTGCTGGCCCTGGCCGCGACGTTGTCTGCGCCCCTGGCCCCCGCCGCTCAGGATCGGCCCGCAGAACCGCTGCACGTGGGCATCGGTTACCTGGGCTATCGCCCCGATCCCGGCCCGCTGCTGTCCAATGTCATTCCTGAACCTGCCGATGCCGGGCGGCAAGGCGCCGAACTGGCGATTGTCGACAGCAACAGCACCGGGCGCTTCCTGAAGCAGCAATTCCAGCTGACCAACGCCACGGTCGACAGCCCCGAGGCCCTGCTGCAGGCAGCGAAGGCACAGCACGACCAAGGCCTGCGGCTGTTCGTGGTGAATGCCCCGGCCGCCAGCCTGCGCGCGTTGTCTGCCGCCCTGCCCGACAGCCTGTTATTCAACGCCGGCAGCCCCGACGACCGCCTGCGCAGCAGCCAGTGCCTGGGCAATGTGCTGCACAGCCTGCCAGGGCGGGCCATGCTGGCCGATGCACTGGTGCAATTGCTGGTGCTGCGCAAGTGGCAGCGGGCGCTGCTGGTGGTTGGCCAGACCGAAGACGACCAGGCCTACGCCGCCGCCCTGCGCCGCGCGGTGAAGCGCTTTGGCGTGCAATTGGTAGCGGAGAAGATCTGGACCTTCGACAACGACCAGCGCCGCAGCGCGCAGGCCGACATGCCGCTGTTCACCCAGACCGCCGAATACGACGTGGTGCTGGTGGCCGACGAGCGCGGCGACTTTGGCGAGTACCTGCCCTACCAGACCTGGTACCCCCGCCCCGTGGCCGGCACCCAGGGCCTGACCCCCACTGGCTGGCACAAGACCGTCGAAACCTTTGGCGCCGCGCAGTTGCAAAAACGCTTCGAAGCCCAGGCCGGGCGCTGGATGAATGACCGCGACTTTGCCGCCTGGATGGCCGTGCGCAGTATCGCCATCGCGGTCAGCAAACTGCGCCAGGCAGACCCACGCGCGCTGCAGCAACTGCTGCTCAGCGAGCAGTTGCCGCTGGACGGTTTCAAGGGCCGCAAGCTCAGCTATCGCCCCTGGAATGGCGAACTGCGCCAGCCAATCCCGCTGGTGCAGCCGCGCGCCCTTGTCAGCACTTCGCCGCAGGAGGGCTTCCTGCACCCTTTCAACGAAATGGACAGCCTGGGCTACGACAAGCCCGAAGTGACTTGCAGCTACCCCTGACCCGATAACCACAACAATAAGGAATACGCCATGCGCCGCCCTCTCTTCCACCGGGCCCTGCTTTACCCCAGCCTGCTGTCGGGCGCCCTGGCGCTGGCCTGCGGGCACGCCATGGCCGCCACTGCCTGGGTCTCCAACGAGAAGGACAACAGCCTCAGCCTGATCGACATGCAAAACCTGGAAGTCACCGAGACCCTGCCGGTGGGCCAACGCCCGCGCGGCTTGCTGCTGTCACACGACAACAAGCTGCTGTACATCTGCGCCAGCGACTCGGACCGGGTGCAGGTGATGGACGTGGCCACCCGCAAGATCATCAAGGAGCTGCCCTCGGGTAAAGACCCCGAGCAGTTCGCCCTGCACCCCAACGACCGCTGGCTGTACGTGTCCAATGAGGACGACGCGTTGGTGACGGTGATCGACACCGTCACCGACAAGGTGCTCGGGCAGATCGACGTCGGTATCGAACCCGAAGGCATGGCGGTGAGCCCCGACGGCAAGTGGGCTGTCAACACCAGTGAAACCACCAACATGCTGCACTGGATCGACACAAGCAAGCAGACCCTGGCCGACAGCACCCTGGTCGACCAGCGGCCGCGTTTCGTCGAGTTCAACAAGGACGGTTCGCGGTTATGGGCCTCGGCGGAAATCGGTGGCACGGTGACCATCCTCGACGTGGCCACCCGCCAGGTGCTGAAAACCCTGAACTTCCAGATCAAGGGCGTTCACCCGGACAAGGTCCAGCCGGTGGGCATCAAGCTCAGCTCCGATGGCAAGTACGCCTTCGTCGCCCTGGGCCCGGCCAACCATGTGGCGGTGATTGATGCCAAGACTTACGAGGTACTCGACTACCTGCTGGTCGGGCGGCGGGTCTGGCAGCTGGCGTTCACCCCGGACCAGCGCCAGTTGCTGGCCACCAACGGGGTCAGCGGCGACGTTTCGGTGATCGACGCAAAGAACCTCAAGGTGCTCAAGTCGGTGAAGGTCGGGCGCTACCCCTGGGGCGTGGTGGTAACACCATGAACGCCCTGGACGTCAGTGATGTGAGCTTCGCCTACGACTCGCGCGAAGCGCTCAAGCAGGTGGGTTTCAGCCTGGCGCCCGGGCGCTTCGCAGCGCTGCTGGGCCCCAACGGTGCCGGCAAGTCGACCTTGATCGCCCTGCTTACCCGGCTGTACGACTTGCAGCACGGCGACATCCGCGTGTGCGGCTGCTCGCTGCGTAATGCCGCACGCCCGGCGTTACGCCAGCTGGGCGTGGTGTTTCAGCAAAGCACCCTGGACCTGGACCTGAGCGTGGAACAGAACCTGCGCTACCACGCCGCGCTGCATGGCCTGTCGCGGCGTCAGAGCACCCTGCGGGTCGAAGCCGAACTGGCCCGCCAGGGCCTTGGCGAACGCCGCCGCGATCGTGTACGCGAGCTGAACATCGGCCATCGGCGCCGGGTGGAAATTGCCCGCGCGCTGCTGCATGAACCGCGCCTGCTGCTGCTCGACGAAGCCAGCGTCGGCCTCGACCCGGCTAGCCGCCTGGCGCTCAACCAGCACCTGCGCCGGTTGTGCCGCGAGCAGCAGCTCAGTGTGCTGTGGGCCACCCACCTGCTGGACGAAGTACAGCCCAGCGATGACCTGCTTATTCTGCATCAGGGGCGCCTGGTGGCCAGTGGCACCGCCGATGCGCTAAGCCTGGAGCACGGCGGCGACCTTGACAACGCCTTTGCCCGCCTGACCAGCGCCCACTCAGGAGCCAACGCCCGATGAACGCCTACTGGCAATGTTTCAACGGCATCATGCTGCGCGAATGGCTGCGCTTCGTGTTGCAGCGCACACGCCTGCTCAGTGCCCTGGTGCGCCCGCTGCTGTGGTTGCTGGTGTTCGCCGCCGGGTTTCGCGCGGCGCTGGGCATTGCCATCATCGAGCCCTACGACACCTATATCCCCTACGAGGTGTACATCATTCCGGGCCTGGCCTGCATGATCTTGCTGTTCAACGGCATGCAAGGGTCACTGTCGATGGTCTATGACCGGGAGATGGGCAGTATGCGCGTGCTACTGACCAGCCCATTGCCGCGGCCGTTCCTGCTGGGCAGCAAGCTATTGGCGACGTCGTTGATTTCCCTGCTGCAAGTCTATGCCTTCCTCGCCATCGCCTGGCTCTACGGCGTGCAGCCACCGGCTGCAGGCTTGCTGCTGGCGCTGCCGGCATTGCTGCTGGTGGCGTTCATGCTCAGCGCCCTGGGGCTGTTGCTGTCGAACGCGATCCGCCAGCTGGAGAACTTTGCCGGGGTGATGAATTTCGTGATTTTCCCGCTGTTTTTCCTGTCTTCGGCGTTGTACCCGCTGTGGAAGATGCGCGAGGCCAGCCAGTGGTTGTACTGGCTGTGTGCTGTGAACCCGTTCACCCATGCCGTGGAACTGGTGCGGTTTGCGCTTTATGAGCGGCTGAACCTGCTGGCGCTGGCGGTGTGCCTGGGGTTGACCGCATTGTTTACCCTGCTGGCGATACTTACCTTCAACCCCCAGCATGCGGCGCTGCGCAAGCCCCGCTGAACAGCCACAATCCCATTGTTCAGCAGGGAACCTGTGGGAGCGGGCACGCCCGCTCCCACAGCGTCGCGTGCGCATCGCCCCAGGCGCCCGTCATCTACTACTTTAGTACTGCCTTTGCTGGCTAATCGTCGCATTCACAACGCACCGCCACTGGCATGTAATGGGCCTATAACAAAAAGGATAAAATCATGCCACGTGCCCTGCGCCGTTTGTTGGCTGCCCTTTCGCTGAGCCTGTCGCTGGGCGTCGCCCACGCCGACACCACCCCACTGTTTTCCGCCGAAGGCTACCGCGCCACCCTCTATCGCAGCCCGACCCCGCAACAGGTCGAAGGCGGCCAGGTCATCGACACCGCCACGCTGCAACGCCTGCTGGCCCAGACGCCCAGGCCGGTGCTGGTTGACGTCTATCGCCGGCAATGGCTGCAAGGCCGTTTCATCGAAGACGAACCACACAGCAACCTGCCCGGCAGCGTATGGCTGGCCAACACCGGCGACGGCGAACTGAGCCCGGCCTGGCAGGACTACTTCGTGCGTAACCTGCAAAAAGCCACTGCCGGGCACCCGGAGCAACCGCTGGTCTTCTACTGCCGCTCCGATTGCTGGTTAAGCTGGAACGCGGTAAAACGCGCAAAAGCCCTGGGCTATGACAACCTGTACTGGTACCGCGACGGCGTGGACGCCTGGCAGCAGGCCAACCTGCCGCTGCAGCCGGCGCAACCCGTGCCCTTCCCCTGAAACACTTGCCTGCGAACGCGTGCCCATCCAATAAAAACAAGGTGAAAAGGCCATGTACAAAATTCTGATTGCCGACGATCACCCCCTGTTTCGCGAAGCCATCCACAACGTCATCAGCGATGGTTTTCAAGGCAGCGAGGTCATGGAGACGGCCGACCTGGACAGCGCCCTGGCATTGACCCAGGCGCACGATGACCTCGACCTGATCCTGCTCGACCTGAACATGCCCGGCATGCACGGGCTCAATGGCCTGATCACCCTGCGCAACGAGGCGCCGACCACCCCGGTAGTGATCGTTTCAGCCGAGCAGGAAAAGCAGATCGTGTTGCAGGCCATCACCTACGGTGCCGTGGGCTTCATCACCAAGTCCTCGCCACGCTCACAGATGATCGAGGCGATCGAGCAAATCCTCAATGGCAATGTCTACCTGCCACCGGACATCATCCGCGCGCAGAAAAGCAGCACCGGCCGGCGCCACAACGATACCCCGAGCTTTCCGCCGGAAATGCTCCAGGCCTTGACCCGCAAGCAGCTGCTGGTGCTTGAGCGCATGACCAAGGGCGAATCGAACAAGCAGATCGCCTACACGCTGGATATCGCCGAAACCACGGTCAAGGCCCATGTCTCGGCGATACTGCGCAAACTCAATGTGCATAACCGGGTGCAGGCGATCCTGAGTGCCGGCGATATCGATTTTGCTGATTACTTGCGCCGCTGACCTGTTCCGTCCTCTTCGCGGGTGAACCCGCTCCCACAGAAGCCCGCGGAGAGGCCAGCGGCTATGTCATGCTGCTGGCCAGTAAGTGGCTCATCGCAGTCTTGAGCTTCATCGGCCGCACCGGTTTGTGCATCAGGGTATGGCCCAGCTCGCGGATCTGCTGCTTGAGGTCGTTGCTGTAGTTGGCGGTGATCATCAGCGCCGGCAGCGGCCGGGCGCGGCGGGCATTGATCCGCGCCACGGCGTCGACACCATTGCAGTCGTTGTCCAGGTGGTAATCGGCAATCAGCAGGTCGGCCTCGGCGTGGTAATTGTCCACCTGGCGCGCCAGGTCTTCCTCCGACAGCGCCGTGACCACCTGGCAGCCCCAGCCCTCCAGCAAGGTGCGCATGCCGGCGCAGATCGCCGCATCGTTATCCAGCACCCACACCCGCGCCCCACGCAGGCGTTCGAGCATCGGCTCGCAGATCACCTGGCTGGGGTGGGCCTTGGGCGCGGTGGCGCTCAGCGGCACTTCGACGGCGAACACCGAGCCTTTGCCGAGCCATGAGCGCACCCGGACACGGTGGCCGAGAATACCGGCGATCTTTTCCACGATCGCCAGGCCCAGGCCCAACCCGCGGTCCTGGTCCGGGCGCTGGACATCACCGCGCTTGAACTCCAGGAACATTTCTTCCAGGTGCTCTTCGGCAATGCCGATACCGCTGTCCCACACCTCGATCCGCAGGCCGCCACGCTGGCGCCGACAGCCCAGCACCACGCGGCCACTGCGGGTGTAGCGAATGGCGTTGCTAAGCAGGTTGCGCAAGATGCGCGCCAGCAGCTGGATGTCACTGCGCACCACCGCCGAACAGCCCACAAAATGCAGTTCAAGCCCTTCGCTGCGCGCCACCTGGGCGTATTCGGCGGCAAGGTTGTCCATCAGTTCGCTGAGGGCGAACGGGGCGACATCGGCCTTGATCACGCCGGCATCGAGTTTGGAAATATCCACCAGGGTGCCCAGCAGGTTTTCCACATCCTCCAGCGAGTTGCTGACATTTCGCACCAGGTGGGCACTGTCTTGCGGCTCGCGGCGCTCAAGCAGCGCGCTGGTGAACAGCCGCGCCGCATTCAGCGGTTGCAGCAGGTCGTGGCTGACTGCAGCGAGGAATTTGGTTTTCGACAGGTTGGCCTGTTCGGCCTCGCGCTTGGCCTCGCGCAGGCGCGACTCGGCCCGGCTGCGCTCCTCGATCTCACGTAGCAACTGGTCGTTGAGACTGGTCAGTTCAGCGGTGCGTTCGCGCACCCGTTGCTCCAGGTGTTGATAGGCCTGGTGCAGCGCCTGGGCGGTATTGCGGCGCTCGGTGATGTCGCGGATCAATACGAAGATGCCCACCACGTCGCCATTGGCCAGGCGGTTCGGTACGTAGGAGCGCAGCATGTAGCGCTCCTGGCCATTGATGTTGGTTTCGGCAAATTCGAAAGTGACGCTCTCCCCCGCTAACGCCCGCGCCACATAGCCTTCCAGCCGCTGGTAATGCTGCTCGCTGTGGGCTTCTCGCAAGCTCTGGCCCAGCATTACGCCGTGCGGCCAGCAATACCACTCTTCATAAACCTTGTTGGTGAATTCGTAGACCAGATCGGCATTCAGGTAAGCGATCAGCGCCGGGACATTGTCGGTAATCAGGCGAATCTGGTGCTGGTGGGCGGTCTCGGCCCGCTGTCGGGCCTCACTGAGCAGGCGGTTGACCGCCTTGAGCTCAGCCATGGCCTGGTTCAGGGCATCGGTGCGTTCACGCACCTGCTCGGCCAGCACCACCGAATGCTGGAACGCCGCATAGGGGTCGTTGCCCCGCGTTACCCCCGACTCGATGCGTTCAATCAACGCACCGTTGATCCGCTGCAGCTTATGGTTTTCGTGCTGCAACCGGCTGACCTCGGCCTGCAGTTCAGCGCCCGACAGGAGGCCGGTTGCGGGCAATGGCGACCCCGGTGAAGGTCTGGTTGATATGCATGCCATTGAACTGTTCTCCGTAGGTGTTGAAGCCGATCACCCGCTGCTCGCGCAAGAACGCACCCACCGGCTCCAGGCCGTGATGGGCTTCCAGCTCCAGGCGCCGCAGAAAGCAATCGCAACCGATGGTCAGCAGCGGCGGGCCAAGCCGCTGCTGCAAACCGTCGAACAGCTGGTGCAGGTTCGGTAACAGCGGGCCCGGGGTCATGGCTGTGAGCACGATGCCGTTTTCTACCGCGCAGTAGAAACTCAAGCTCAGGTCCGGGTGCACTTGCTGGATCGCCCGCACGTAATACTGATCATGAATGCGCACCGCCAGCGGATGTGCGGCAAATACCCGGTAGTCGAGCGCAGCCACGGGCACGCCGATGTGCCGGGCGTACTCCTGCGCAGCAGGCTCGGCATTCAGCTCGTAGACCCGACGCTGGGCGCTGTCGCCGCCGGTTACTACCAGTTTTTCCTGCCGTGGCAGGATGTGGTGGGTGGTGAACACTTCGAAATCGAGCCAGGTATTCACCAGCACCACCACTGCAGCACCGGTGTGAAACGCGCCACCGAAGTACACATGGGTGCGCGTCAGGTAGTTGTCGTCGCCGGCCGAACCGCCGAAATGCGGGATGTCCCCCAGCGCCGCGCTGAGGGCGGCGAGCACCATTTCCTCCCGGCTGGACAGGCCGTCGAGCAGGGTCAGGGCAAAGCTGTGGCCCTTGATGGGTGCCAGGGTGTTGCTGCGGCAAGTACCGACCAGGCGCTCGACCATCTGCTGCGCGTCGATCAGGCTGAAGTGCTCCATCTCATCGATGAGCTCGGTGGCGATGGAGAAATGCCGGTGATCAAAGCCCACCGCCGTGACGCAATTGCGGCCGTAGCCCAGCGGTGTGATTTCGCCGGCGCTGGTGCAGCCGACCAGGCGGATGCCGCCGAAATCCTGTTCCAACGCTTCGCCTAAAGCCTGCAAGTCGTATTCGGCGGAACAAAAGAACAACACGAAACCCAGGTGCGGGTGCAGCAACTGCCGCGCCAGGTCCTGGGCGGCCAGCCGTGCATCGGTGGCCTGGGACATGGCACTGACCACACCGTCGTTTTGAGCCTGCTGCATCGTGGTCTCCGGCGCGGGTGGCTGAGGGGTCAGTGTACGAAGGTGGGCAAAGGGGACGAATGCTACTTGGGTAGTGGGTGGGCGGTCCCATGGGCGTAATGGCCCCCATCATTTAGGGCCGCCTTGCGGCCCATCGCCGGCAAGCCAGCTCCCACAGGTACGGTGCAGGTCTCAAGCTTTGCGCGGTCTCTGTGGGAGCTGGCTTGCCGGCGATGGGCTGCGCAGCAGCCCCAGGGATTCACCAGGTCAACACCGCACCCACCGCAAAGGTATCGGTGTCTTCGTTCTGCGCACTGGTGTCATGCCCGTCGATGGAAAACTGGTTGTACTCGGCCACCAGCTTGAGGTTGTCGTTGACATCATGGAACAGCGCCACGCCACGGGTCTCGTAGTCCGCCCCGCTGCCCACCGCGCCATTGCCATCGTCCTTGGTCTTGCCATACGACAGCGCCACGCGGTTCTTGCCGAACTTGTAGGAACCCTGCAGCAGGTAGCCGTCACTGTCCACGTTGCGCAAAACCGGTTCGCCCGCGTTGTTGGTAAAGAACGGGTTGATGCCCTTTGCCTGGAACCCCGAGCCGGTCAGCGACCACCCCCCCATCTTGGCCTGCACGCCATAGCCGACACCTTTGGAGGTAACAGTCTCCACCGTCGAATCGGTGTTGTCGGAGGTCTGGTAACTGCCGTTGACCCAGCTGTAGATCTGCGCCCCGCCCAGGTCGAACTGGTAGGTGACCTCGCTTTCGGTGCGCGGGTTTTCCTGGTATGCCTTGCCGGTCGGGCTGCTGTCGTTGGTGTCTACCGGGTCCATGATGCCCACCGCCACCCGCAGGCCGTCCATCACCGGGGTGCGGTAGGTGATCTGCGAGGTGGGGAACGGGTACGGGTAACCACTGCCGATGTTGCCGAACGACACCCCGCCGCCGTCCACCAGCCCCAGCGTGTCGCTGACCTGGCCATAACCGGCCAGCAGCTCGTCCAGCAGGATGTTGGAGCGGGCGAACAACCCGAAGTCCTTGCCGATCAGCACCTCGCCCCATTCAGGGTTGGCCACGGTGCCGTAGAACTGGCGCACGTCGATGGCGGTGTCGGTGCCATTGGTTTCACTGTCGTTGATGGTTACCCAGAACGAGGCACGCGCGCCGAGCTTGAGGTCATCCACCTGCTTGCCCATGTTGAAGCCGAGGTAGTTGGGCAAGAAGCCCATTTTCACCCGCGACTGGCGGCGGTCGAACTGTTCGCCCTCACGGTCGACCTTGCTGTTGACGTAGAAAGCGTTGATGTAACCGTCGGTGGAAAACGTTGTCTGGTCCTTGTCGTACAGCATGATCTCGGCCTCGGCGACGCCGCTCAGGCCCAGGGCAGAAAAGCTGGCGATGGCGGCTGCGAGGAAACGAGGCGGCAGGTGCTTATTGTTGTTGTGCATGGCGCGCTCCAAACGGGGACTGGATGTCGGAGGCGATTATCGGAAGTGGCCAAATGGCCAGATACGCTGCTTTGGGGCGAGCGGGTAGCGGCCTTGGGCTGGCGAATGCGGCGTGATGATTTGGTCGCGGTACCGGGTCTGGCCAGGAGGCAAGACTTAGGGTGTACGCATGGATAGCAGGCCGGTATCAGTACAACTGTACGAACTGGGGCCGCCTTGCGGCCCATCGCCGGCAAGCCAGCTCCCACAAGATCACCACCGGCCCTGAGACCTGTGCAGTACCTGTGGGAGCTGGCTTGCCGGCGATGGGCTGCGTAGCAGCCCCATTGATACCGATTGCGCTGACCACTGGCTTCAGGAAGCAAGCGCCTGCGAACGCTGGCGCACGGGCATCTCATAACGGTGCGGTTGCTGCCAGGCCAGCCGTGCCTGCACGTCCACCGCGGCGTCCATCACCTTCTGTGCCCAGTTTTGATCCTTAGGGCACACCACCACCACGCGAAAACCGTGGTCGACGCCTTCCAGCCGCACACCTTCGGAATCATCGACATGCAGGTCGATATCGAACGCCGAGGGCAACTTCGAGGGCGAATGCTCAAGGCCGTTCTGGGCCAGGATATGCTGGTGCCGGTCACTGTTGACCACACCATCGACATGGATGCCATAAAGCATCAGCCAGCGCCGAATGTAGGCCGGGGTGCGCCCCGACGAGGTATAGATCCAGATGCTGCAGCCCTGGCGGCGCAGGTCGCGGATCAGCGAGCGCGTGCCACTGCGCAGGGGCTCGCCCAACCAGCGATGGACGAAACCTGGCAACTTGCTGTCTTCGGCGGCAGCGTGCTCGGGCAGGCAGGCGAGCGTGTCGTCGATATCGAACGAAATACGCACCTGGCCACGCTTGAGCCTGCGTTCGATGGCTTGCCGACCGCGTGCGAACATGGAGTAACGTTGCATCAGCGTCGCCCCTCACAGACAGGCACGGGCGTGCCGCTGAGGAAGAACTTGCCGGGCTCAGGCGCCTTCTCTTCAAGGAAAGCGGCGTACTTTTTCTTGATCTTGGGTAGTTCGTACAAAGCCTTTACACCGTGTTTAGCGGAGTTGCGTATGACCGAGGACGGGTTGAAGTAACCCTCGGCGTTGTCCAGCGACAGCACGAAAGGCGGCAAGCCGGCACGCATCAGCAGGTAGCTGACGATGAGCGAACCTGTGCGGTTGTTGCCTTCGATGAACAGCTGCGGCTTGCTGAGGATACGTACATAAACACCGGCTGCCCGCTTCCAGATCGAATCGCTGCGGTACGAGCAGTACCAGTTGTACAAGTCCTTGATGCCACCTTCGACGTTGTTGAAAAAGTGAGCCTCGGTTGCAGCGAGATGCGGGGCATATTCCAGGCGACGGGCCGGGTCGCTACCGCACAGCACGGTGGCATTGATTTCCAGCATCAGGTTCAGCTGCTGCAGGTCGAAGAGGTCGATACCGCGTGCGACATACTCGTCAATCAGGGCATAGCCTTCAAGTACGTTCAGCAGCACCTCGTCGGTAAACGGATCCCGCGGTTCGGTGAAATGCCGGCTGAGTTCGGCAAAGCGGCCTTGCACCTCGCGCAGTGCGCGCTCTACCGCTGAAAGATCAAGACGACGTATCGCTCGCATTGGAAATCCCGGGTAACACTTTAACGGAAGGTAACGCGGCTGGGTGCTGCAACCTCCCTGGCTGCAACACCCGTCCACCTTGGACATGCCTGACTCAGCTGAACTTGCCGCTGATGTAGTCGCTGGTCAGCTGTTCACGCGGGTTCTGGAAAATCTGCGCCGTAGGGCCCATCTCGACCAGGTAGCCGGTGCGAGAACCCTGGGAAATATCGACCGAGAAGAACGCCGTGGTGTCGGCCACACGAATCGCCTGCTGCATGTTGTGGGTCACCAGGGCGATGGTGTAGTCCTTCTTCAGCTCGACCATCAGCTCTTCCACGCGACGGGTGGCAATCGGGTCGAGTGCCGAGCAGGGCTCGTCCAGCAGCAGCACTTCTGGCTCGGTGGCAATGGCGCGGGCAATGCACAGACGCTGCTGCTGGCCGCCGGACAGCGACAGGCCACTGACCTTGAGCTTGTCCTTCACTTCGTCCCACAGCGCGGCACCTTGCAAGGCGTGCTTGACGCGGTCACCCAGGTCGCCCTTGTAGCGGTTAAGGCGCAGGCCGAAGGCGACGTTGTCGAAGATGCTCATCGAGAACGGGTTGGGCTGCTGGAACACCATGCCGATGTAGCGGCGCACGACCACCGGGTCAACGCCCTTGCCGTAGACATCCTGGCCCAGGAAGTGCACATGGCCTTCGAAACGGAAGCCCTTCACCAGGTCGTTCATGCGGTTGAGGCTACGCAGCACGGTACTCTTGCCGCACCCCGATGGCCCGATGAAGCCGGTGATCTCGTTCTTCCTGATCGGCACATGGCTGTCACGCACGGCCATGAAGTTGCCGTAGAAAATCTTGTCCAGCTTGCAGTCCATGACGATCGGGGTTGCTTCGCTGACCATGGGAGCGGCTCTTTGCGCAGTGGATACGTTCAAGTTGGATGCTCCCTTTCTCAATACTTGGGCTTGCCGAAGACTCGGCTCAGAATGTTGATTACCAGCACGATCATTACCAGCACCAGCGAGGCCGCCCAGGCGAGCTCGAGCTGGTTGTCGAACGGCATGCCGGAGAAGTTGTAAATCAGTACGGCGAGCGAGGCCGTAGGGTTCATGACCGCCAGGCTGCCGTCATGGTAGATCCAGTAGTTGCTGAACAGCGCGGTGAACAGCAGTGGCGCGGTTTCGCCAGCGGCGCGGGCCACGGCCAGCATCACGCCGGTGAGGATGGCCGGCAGGCCGGTGGGCAAGACGATCTTCCAGATCACCTGGGCACGGGTGCAGCCCATGCCGTAGGCGGCGTCTTTCATGATCTTGGGCACCATCTTCATCGACTCTTCAGCGGTCAGCACCACGATCGGCAGCATCAGTACTGCCAGGGCCACACCGCCAGCCGGCGCCGAGTAGGTACCGGTGGTCATCACCACCAGGGCGTAGGCAAACACCCCGGCCAGGATCGACGGCAGGCCGGTGAGCATCTTGGCGGCAAAGCGCGCGGCGTTGGCCAGCTTGCTGTCGGGGCCAAGTTCGGCCAGGAACACCGCGGCCAGGATACCGACCGGTACCGCGATGGCGGCGGCAATACCGACCATTACGAAGGTACCGGCCATGGCGTTACCAAAACCACCGCCCATTTCGAAGCCGGTCGGCGGCAGCTCGGTGAACACTTCCAGGCTAAGGCGTGCACCGCCGCGGGTAATCAGCATGTACAGCACGGAAATCAACGGCACGCTGGCCACCAGTGCCGCCAGCCATGCCAGGGTGGTCAACACCAGGCTGCGCAGGGCCCGGCCTTCCAGCTTGCGTTGCAGGCTGGGCAAAGCGGCTACAGGGGTGGTCAAGTCAGTCATTGTTTGTTACCCCGCTGAGCGTAGAGCATGATCATCGAGCCAAGTACGTTCACCAGCAGGGTGATGAACATCAGTACCAGTGCCGCATACATCAGCACTTCGACCTCGTTCGGGCCGGCTTCCGGGAAGTTCAGCGCCAGCAGCGCCGCCAGGGTGTTGGCCGGGGCGAACAAGGAAAGGGAAATGGTGTTGGCGTTGCCGACCAGCATGGCCAGCGCCATGGTTTCACCCAATGCACGGCCCAGGCCCAGCACCAGCGAACCAAAGATGCCGGTAGCCGCGGATGGCACCATCACCTTGAGGATGGCTTCCCAGTGGGTAGTGCCCATGCCGTAGGCAGCCTGTTTGGTTTTCATCGGTACGCTGGTCAGCGCATCCTGGGAAACGGCCGCGATGGTCGGCAGGATCATGATCGCCAGTACCAGCGCAGCAGGCAGCAGGCCAGGGCCGCTCAGGGAGGTGCCGAAAAACGGGATCCAGCCCAGCTCGCTGTTCAACCAGGCGGTCAGCGGGCGAATCGCCGGGATGACCACATAGATGCCCCACAGGCCGTAGACCACACTGGGGATGGCGGCGAGGAGTTCGACGATGGTGCGAAACACCGCGGCGAGCTTGGCAGGGAGGAAATCCTGGGTCAGAAAAATGGCCATGCTGACGCCGAAGAAACCGGCAATCAACAGGGCGATGAATGCACTGTAAAGCGTGCCCCAGATTGCTGGCAGAATACCGTACTTGCCTTGGTTGACATCCCATACGCTGCCGAACAGCACGTCAAAGCCGTGCTTTTCGATGCCGGGCAGTGCCTTGCGGCCGACTTCGTAGACCAGCGCGACGACCAGCGCCAGCACCAGCACCACACCGATACGTGCAAGCGCACGGAAGGTGCGATCGACCAGAAAGTCTTTCGCAGACGGTGGCTGGCACGCGGAGTCGGGGTTATCCGGTATGGCAAAAGGTGTGTTCATTGGCGAGTTCCGGGACAAGGGACAAACACCCCCGGCATGGCTTCATGCCGATACCGGGAGCGCCTGGGTATTACTGGATGTTGGCGGACGCTTTACGCACCTGGTCGACTACCGACGCAGGCAGCGGGATGTAACCCATCGAGTCGGCGATGGTCTGGCCTTTGGTCAGGCTGTACTCGACCATTTCGCGCATGGCCTTGGCTTTTTCCGGGTTGCCGTTGTCCTTGCGGAAGATCATCCAGGTGTAGGAAGTGATCGGGTAGGACTTGGCACCGTCCGGGTCAGGCAGCCAGGCCACCAGGTTTTCCGGCATGTTCACCGCAGCCAGTGCTTCGGCACCGCTCTCTGCGTTTGGCACGACGTATTGGCCAGCCTTGTTCTGCAGCACGGCGAAGTCGACCTTGGCCAGCTTGGCGAAACCGTACTCGATGTAGCCGATGGCGCCCGGGGTCTGGCGGACGGTGGCGGTTACGCCATCGTTCTTCGGCGACTTGATGAACTTGTCGGTGGCCGGCCAGTTGACGGTGTTGCCCTCACCCAGCCCTTGCTTGAAGTCGGCGTTGATGGCCGACAGGTGCTTGGTGAAGACCGCAGTGGTACCGCTGGAGTCTGCACGCACGACCACGGTGATCGGGGTAGCTGGCAGTTTCAGCTCAGGGTTGGCCGCGGCGATTTGCGGGTCGTTCCACTGGGTGATCTTGCCCAGGAAGATGTTGGAGTACACCTCGCGCGGCAGCTTCAGCCCTTTAGGGTTGCCCGGCAGATTGTAGGCCAGGACGATTTCACCGGCGGTCATTGGCAGCAACTGCACGCCTTCGCCAACCTTGGCAATGTCTGCTTCGCTCATGGCCGAGTCGCTGGCGGCGAAGTCGACGGTCTTGTTCAGGAAGTCCTGAACGCCCGCCCCGCTGCCCTTGGACTGGTAGTCAACGGTGACGCCAGCAGTGTTCTTGCTGAAGTCCTTGAACCAGGTCAGGTAGATCGGTGCAGGGAAGCTGGCGCCGGAACCTGTCAGGCGAACGTTTTCTGCAGCAAAGGCTGCCGAAGTGGCGCAAAGGGAGACCGCAACGGCGAGTGCAGCAGACTTCATCAGGCGTTTCATCAAAAAGTGCTCCTTGTGATGGCCGGCACACTTTGCATCAGCTGTGTTACAGCTTTGTGACTGTTGAGTGGCAGGCCGCACGGTAGAGCTTTTTGCCTGTGCCATGACGCACAGACAAGCAGAAGCGCAAGGCCGAGCACATAGAGGCGAGTTAGGAAGACAGGGGTTTGTCGAAAGAAGAGGCCG
The DNA here is from genome assembly GCF_022760795.1 of Pseudomonas sp. BP01. NCBI lineage: Bacteria > Pseudomonadati > Pseudomonadota > Gammaproteobacteria > Pseudomonadales > Pseudomonadaceae > Pseudomonas > Pseudomonas sp. BP01. The sequence goes on along the minus strand of NZ_JAFBKA010000002.1, from coordinate 156,816 downwards.
AAGCCCGCGCCTGGGCCACCGTCAACAAACAGTGAAGCGCTGCGTGAACAAGGTTGAGGGCGCGATGCCTGGCACCGGCTGCGCCGGTGTTCGCGGGTGAACCCGCTCCCACAGGGGATGGTGTCGCATTCAAGACTGGCGTGATGCCTGTGCTATCAGCCGCCTTGTTCACAGAACTTGAAGCTTGCACGATCAGTGTGGGAGCGGGTTCACCCGCGAACACCGGCGTAGCCGGTGCCATCAATAAAGATATTCCGTCCCTTACCTGGGCTTCACCAGATCAGCCAATACCGACAATACCCGCTTCATCGCCTTCCTGGCCGAGGTTGCGGCATGCGCACTCGAACTCGGCCTGGGCCCGTGTGGAAAAGTTGAGGCTCAAGCGCATCTTTTCTTGTGTGTCGTAAAGGTCATAACCCTCCCCCAGTGCGGCCGGAAAGCCAAGGCGCCGAGGGTAAACCTCTCTGTTTATTGGCACTGCAGGAACCACAACGAAGCGCGTCTGCATGATCATCCCTCTTCGGCAGTGCTTAAGTATTAGTACTGCTATGCCAAAGCATCAAGATGACTCATGCAATATTTTGGTACGGCTATTGGTATTTGCGAGCACCTGATCCCCGTTGCCCCACCAACCCAGCAAGAGATGCAGGCGCCCTATCAACAGTGATCGACGGTTACAGCGTGAACGACAGCGCCTGGGAAAGGAACCTGGCGCTAACCTGATGGCCTGTTTCATTCAGGTCGAACGGCTGGCACATGGCCCCCGTGGTCACGACATCACCTGCCTTCAAGGTCTGGCCACGTTCGGCAGCATGGGCATAAAGGTGGGCCAGCGACACCAGCGGGTCGGTCGCCGCATCGCCAGACAAGCCACGTGCGCGCAATTCGCCATCTACGTACACCTCGGTGGTCTCGGCCAGGTCGGCAAGCAAGGGTACATTGATGCCTGCCCCGAGGCTGTTGCCCACTACCAGGGCTTCGAAGCCCACGTTGTCCGCCACGAAGCTTGGCCAGCCGACGCTTTTGCGATCGACGAAGCGTGAGCGCACCACTTCGAAGGTGACGCAGGTAGCGCGGATATCCTCGCTGGCCGGCCGCCGTCCGGCTTGCGGGGGGATATCACGGTCAAGCACGAAGGCGATCTCGCATCCGATGGTCACCGGCGTCACGGCCGGCAGTTCGATGTGTACACCATCAGCGTGGCAGCGCTTTGCTTCCAACTGGCCGATCAGCGGCCGGGACAAATTGGCCGCACGCATGCCGGCGGGGCTGCCAACACCCAGCTTCCACCCCGCACGCTGGCCAGCGGCGGCGGCGAAGAACTGATCCTGGCTGTCATAGCCTTGTTTCAAGGTTTCGGGCCTGAGGCTGGCAGGCAGTTCCGTCAGCAAGTCACCGCTGCGCCAGTGCTGCAGCAACAGGGCCGCGGTACGTTGGGGTACGAAAAGCGAACTGTTCATCAAGACCTCATGGAAATGGGCGATGCCGGGCAACAGATGCTAGGGCCTGGAATTGATAAGGATAAATATATTGTCATGATGCCTGGCATCACAAATTGTTATTAACTTGCCTTACGCAATCCACTTGTAGGAGCGGCCTTGCGTCGCGATGGGGCGCGTAGCGGCCCCAGGATCTTAGCAACACATTCAGATCGTCGGGGCCGCTCTGCGGCCCGATCGCGACACAAGGCCGCTCCTACACCGCTGCTACGTAGGTCAACTGTCAGCAGAAATCGGCTGCTTCAGCAGCAATACATAAGCCATCGCCGCCACCGCCGCCACCGCAGCACTGATCAGGAACGCCGAGGCAAACGACCCGGTCTGCTGGATGCTGAACCCGGTCACGATCGGTGCTACAGAGCCTGCCAGGTAGCCACCGAAGTTCTGGATCGAGCCAAACGAGGCCACGCGCTGGCTATCGACCACGGTGTTGGCAATCATCCAGGCGGTCGAGCTGGCCATGTTTACGCTGAACAGCGCGCAGCACAGCAGCGCAACGCTGAGCATCAAGCCGCTGCCGAACGACAGCGGAACGGTAAATGCCGCCGCCGCGAACAACGCACTCACCACTACCCGCTTGCGGCTACCCAACACGCTGGCGCCGTTCTTCACCAGGCGGTCGCAGATGCGGCCCGCGACAATGGTGCCCAACGCGCCGAATACGTACGCCAGCGAAACCACCCAGGCCGTCTGGTACAGGCTCAAGCCATGTTCGCGCTCGAAGTAGCCCGGCAGCCAGGTCAGGTGCAGCCACAGCATGTAGATCACCCCCATGAAGCCCAGTACGGCGCCCCAGGTGCTCTTGTGGCGAAACAGCTCGGCCCACGCCGCCAGTTGTGCCCGCAGGCTCGGCCTGGCGCTTGCCACCGGCTGTTTATGAGCCTGGGTCGCCAACAGTTGCTCACGCTCCTCGGCAGGCAGTTCGGCCAGGTAACGCGCCTTGCTTTTGTAGAAGGCAAACCAGCAGGCGGCGACCAGGATGCCGAACACCCCGGTGACAATGAACATGCCGCGCCAGCCCCAGGTGATCATCAGCAGGGTCAACAACGGTGGCGCCAGGCACGGCCCGATGCAGGTCGAGGACAGCACGATGCCCGTCGGTGTGCCGCGCTTTTCGGCCTCGAACCACTCCGCCAGCGCTTTCGCTGCCGACGGGAACATCGGTGCTTCGCCAATCCCCAGCACCACCCGCAACCCGATGAATGCGGAAAAGCTGTTGATCAGGCCGGAGGCTGTCTGCGCCACCGACCAACCCAGCAGCGCCGCCCCCAGCGAGATCTTGCTGCCCAGGCGGTCGATGATCATGCCCAGCGGCAGCTGCGAGAAGGCATACGCCAAGGAAAACGCCGACAGCAAAATGCCCATCTGTGACGGCGTGATGCCCATGTCGCGCTGGATCGAGGTATTGGCGATCGACAGCGCACTGCGGTCGACGTAATTGATGATGCCGATCACCAGCAACAGGCTGACGGTGATGACCTGGTACTTTTTGAACGGGTTGGAGCTGGCGACCGCTTCCCCTGTGGGGGCAAGCTCGGCTTGCGCGTACTTGGTATTCATGGGCGTTCACTTTTGTTGTTATTGATTGAGCAGCGGATTGGCGCCTTACATCGACGCTTCAAGCAACCACTGGTAGTCCTCGGCAGACGCCTCACGCGGGTTGGTCCGATGGCTGTGATCGGCCAACGCGCCCTGGATTATGCGTGGGAACTGCTCCTCGCTGACACCCAGTTCGCGCAGGCCGGTCGGCAGGCCCAACGCGCGGGTCATGTCGCGAATGGCCTGTTCGATCTGACTTTCGTCTGCCAGCCCCATCGCCTGCGCGATACGCGCCATCTTGTGCTCGTTCAGCACGGTGTCGGCCTTGCGGTTGAAGGTGATTACAGCAGGCAGGAAAATCGCGTTGAGGGTGCCATGGTGCAGGCGCGGGTTGATCCCGCCCAAGGCATGGCTAAGGCTGTGCACACAGCCCAGGCCCTTCTGGAAGGCCAGCGCACCTTGCAGCGAAGCGCTCATCATGTTGATACGCCCATCGAGGTTCTGCGGGTCTCGGGTCGCGCTTTCGATGAAGCGCCAGGCGCGCCACAGGCCGTCCAGGGCGATGCCGTCGGCAGGTGGGTTGAACGCAGGCGCCATGAAGGTTTCCAGGCAGTGGGCAATCGCATCCATGCCGGTGGCCGCAGTCAGTTGCGCTGGCAAACCAAGGGTCAGCGCCGGGTCGCAGATGGCGGCCTTGGGCACCACATGGGGCGAGATCACACCCACCTTGCGCCCGTCGTCAAGAATCAGAATGGCGCCTCGCCCTACTTCGCTGCCCGTCCCGGCGGTGGTTGGCACAGCAATCACCGGCGCGGTTGCCGGCGTGATTCGCGCCAGGCCGCCCTCGATCACCGCAAAGCTTTTCAATGGCCCATCGTGCCTGGCACACACGGCCACACCTTTGGCCAGGTCGATCGCCGAGCCGCCGCCAATGGCGATGATGCCGTCACAACCACACTCCTTGAACATGGCCACCGCTTCACGCACCGCGTTCTCGTTGGGGTTGGGTGGCGTACCGTCGTAGATCGGCAGCTGCGCAGTGCTGTCGGCGAAGGTGTTCAACGCCGTATCGACGATACCGGCAGCGCGCACGCCACGGTCGGTCACGATCAAAGGCCTGGTTATACCAATGCGCTCGCACTCGGCAGGCAAGAGGGCAATGGCGCCGATATCGAATTGGATCTGGGTGATGTAGTTGATCAGGGACATAAGGCTCAGCAGGCTCCTGGCATTGTTGTTCTGGGCGGTTCAGCCGCACTGGATGCGACACCGTGCAGCGCCAGTATAGGAATGCGCGCCTGGCCATGGTATTGAGAACAATCCATAGCGGTATAACCAGAGCGCATAGCCGATGACCCCATCACTTAACTCGATCATGTCCAGGCTGCACGCCCGCCACCTGCGCCTGCTCATCGAGCTGGACGAGCACCGCTCGCTGCTGGGTGCAGCAGGCAGCGTCGGGCTTACCCAGCCCGGTGCCAGCAAGGCGCTGCAGGAAATCGAAACCACCTTCGGCACGGTGCTGTTCAACCGCACCAACCGCGGGCTGGAGCCCACTGCCGCGGGGCACTGCGCCATCCGCTACGCGCGCGTGGTGCAAACCGATATTTCCAACCTGCGCCATGATCTGGATGCCATCCTGCGCGGTGTGGGCGGCCGGCTGGCGGTGGGCGCCATCATGGGCGCTGTGCCATTGCTGATGCGGGCTGTATCACAGCTGGCCAGTATCCAGCCGCAGATGTCGTTCGAGATCATCGAAGACACCAGCCAGTCGCTGCTGGCACAGATCGAAAGCGGCCGGCTGGACATTGCCCTGTGTCGCACCAGCGTCAGCAATACGCCGCAGCTGTTTGCCAGCACCTTTGTCCAGGATGAGACGCTGGCGGTCATCGCCAATGTCGACCACCCGCTCAAACACGCCCAAACCGTCAGCCTTGCCGAATTGGCCGAAAGCCGCTGGATCGTATACCGGGCCAACATGCCAATGCGCGTGCAACTGGAGCGCGAGTTCCACGATGCCGGGCTGCGGTTCCCGCTGCACCTGGTTGAAACCACCTCGATCCTGGCAACCTTGTCGCTGCTGCAGGACCGCCCCGACTTCGTGGCGTTGGTGTCGATTGACGTGGCCCGGCAATGCGCGATGAACCAGCAAGTGCGCATGCTGCCCCTGGCCATGGGCTCGGTCAGCGACCCCTACGAGCTGGTCACCCGCAAAGGCAGCCAGACGACGCCGGCCATGGACACACTCACCCAACTGCTGTTGCAAGGCGGACAGCACAACAACAGTTAGTTGTGTTTTCAGGCAGGAACAGCCCATCGCAGGCATCTAAAAGCCTGATTTTACTGGACTAAAACATTGGCACAGCAGCTGCAATGCAAGGTCATCCGACTGCATTCGAGCTGCTCATGCCTGACTTGACCGTATCTGCCACTTACGAAATCCGCCCACCGGCGGCGCACATCATTCGCGACGACGCCGAAGCGTTGGCCGTCGCTCATCAAGTCGCCGGGCTGCTGCGCGAGGGCGCCGCCGAACGCGACCGCAACCGCGAAGTACCCGCCGACATCGTCGACGCGTTTTCCAACAGCGGGCTGTGGGGCATCACCGTGCCACGGGCCTATGGTGGCGCCGAGGTGTCGTTCGCCACACTCGCCCGGGTGATCGCCATCGTCTCCGCTGCCGACCCTTCGCTTGGGCAAATTCCGCAAAACCACTACTGCCTGCTCGAAGACATCCGCCTGCAAGGCAGCCCGCAACAGCAACGCTACTTCTACGACCTGGTACTGCAGGGCCATCGCTTCGCCAATGCCCTGTCGGAAACCGGCGGCAAGACTGTGCAGGACATTCGCACGCGCCTGGTCGCCGAAGGTGACGGCTACCGCATCGACGGGCGCAAGGGCTACTGCACCGGCTCGTTGTACGCCCATTGGCTGGGCGTGCTGGCGCTGGACGAGCAGGACCGTGCCCAGCTGGCCTTCGTCCAGCGCGGCAGCGCCGGGCTGGTGATTGTCGACGACTGGAGCAGCATGGGCCAGCGCACCACCTCCAGCGGCACTGTGCTGCTCGACGGCCTGCGGGTGCCGGCGTTCAACCTGTTCCCCAGCTACCGCTCCTACGAAAGCCCGACCCTCGCCGGGCCTTTCGCCCAGTTGACCACCGCAGCCATCGACGCCGGCATCGGCCGCGCAGCGCTGGACGACACCATTGCCTTCGTGCGCGAACATGCCCGGCCGTGGATCGATGCCCAGGTCGACAAGGCCAGCGAAGACCCGCTGACCATCATCCAGGTCGGCTCGCTGGAAATTCGCCAGGAGGCCGCCGAGGCACTGCTCGAACGTGCAGGCCAGGCCCTGGATGCGGCAAGGCCCGCACCGAACGAAGAAAACGTGGCCCTGGCTTCGATTGCGGTGGCCAAGGCCAAGGTACTGACCACCGAGGCCGCCATCGAGGCCAGCAACCGCCTGTTCGAACTGGGCGGCACGCGCTCGTCGCTGACCCGCCACAACTTCGACCGCCACTGGCGCAACGCCCGCGTGCACACCCTGCACGACCCGGTCCGCTGGAAGTACCACCTGGTCGGCAACTGGGCACTGAACGGCATCAAGCCGCCTCGCCACGACTGGAACTGAGGCCACGCCAATGAACGACCTGCTGACCAACGTCGACTGGGCGGAAATCGCCCAGGCCTGCCTTGAAACACTGAGCATGCTGGGCGCCGCGCTGGGCTTTACCGTGCTGTTTGGCCTGCCCCTTGGCGTACTGCTGTACCTGACCGGGCAGCGCCAGTTGCTGGCGCACGGCCCGCTGTACCGAAGCCTGTCGGTGGTGGTCAACGTGCTGCGCTCGCTGCCGTTCATCATCCTGCTGATCGTGCTGATTCCGCTGACCACCCTGTTGACCGGCACCTCGCTGGGGGTGAAGGGCACCATCCCACCGCTGGTGGTCGGCTGCACGCCGTTCTTTGCGCGGCTGGTTGAAACCGCCCTGCGCGAGGTGGACCGCGGCCTGGTCGAGGCCAGCCAGGCCATGGGTGGCAGCATCGCGCAGATCATCCGCTACACCCTGCTGCCCGAAGCGCGCACCGGGCTGATCGCGGCGGTCACCGTCACTGCCATCGTGCTGGTCGACTACACCGCCATGGCCGGGGTGATCGGCGGTGGCGGCCTGGGCGACCTGGCGATCCGCTTTGGCTACCAACGCTTCCAGACCGATGTGATGGTGGTCACCGTGCTGCTGTTGATCCTGCTGGTGCAGGCGCTGCAGATGAGCGGTGACCGCCTGGTAAGGCATTTCACCCGCCGCTGAGCCCCTACTCTTCTCAGGTACCGACCATGAAAAAGACCCTCACTGCCCTCGCCGCTTTCCTCGCCTTCAGTGCCCAGGCCGCCGAACACCTGGTGGTCGGCGCTACGCCGGTACCGCATGCGGAAATCCTCGAATTCGTCAAACCGGCCCTGGCCAAACAAGGGGTCGACCTGGACATCAAGGTGTTCAACGACTTCATCCAGCCCAACCTGCAACTGGCGCAGAAGAACCTCGACGCCAACTACTACCAGTACCGGCCATTTCTGAACGACTTCAACAAAACCCGGCACACCGACCTGGTACCCGTGGTGGGCGTGCACATCGAACCGTTCGGCGCCTACTCGGCCAAGTACACGAACCTGGCAGAGCTGCCCGATGGTGCCAGCGTCGCCATCCCCAACGACCCGGTCAACACTGGCCGTGCCCTGGTGCTGCTGGCGGAGGCCGGGCTGCTCAAGCTGAAGGACCCGGCCAACCCGCAGTCCACCCAGCGCGACATCACCGACAACCCCCGCCACCTGAAAATCCGCGAACTGGAGGGCGCCATGCTGGCCCGCTCGGTGAAACAGGTCGACCTCGCCTTCGTCTTCGCCAACTACGCCCTGGAGGCCGGCATCGATACCAACAGCGCGCTGATCGTGGAAAAAGGCAAGGACCTGTACGTGGAATACCTGGTCGCCCGCCCCGACAACCTGCAGGACCCCGGTATCCAGAAGCTGGCCAAGGCGCTCAATTCGCCTGAAGTGCGCAACTTCATCCTGACCCGTTACAAAGGCCAGATCGCCCCTGGCTTCTGACCCCTGACGCCCTCTGGTGACAGAGGGCATGGAACCCGAACATGAGCCGTTACCAGCAGCAAATCCAGCCAACCGATGCGCAGCTGTGCCTGCGCGGCATCCACAAACACTACGGCGCGGTCAGTGCGCTGGACAATATCGACCTGCAGGTACGCCGTGGCGAGGTGTTCGGCATTATCGGCCGCAGCGGTGCGGGCAAATCCTCGCTGCTGCGCCTGCTCAATCGCCTGGAAGCCCCCAGCGCCGGCCAGGTACTGATCGACGGCCAGGACATCGCCGGGCTGCACGGCAAGCCCTTGCACGCGCTGCGGCGCAAGGTGGCGATGATCTTCCAGCACTTCAACCTGCTGGCCAACAGCACCGTGGCCGAGAACATCGAGTTGCCGATGCGCATGGCCGGGGTGCCGGAGGCACAGCGCAGCGCCCGGGTCGAGGAACTGTTGCGCCTGGTCGGCCTGGCCGGCCGTGGCGGCGCTTACCCCGCACAACTGTCCGGTGGCCAGAAGCAGCGCGTGGGCATTGCCCGGGCACTGGTGCTGGAGCCACAGATTCTGTTGTGCGACGAAGCCACGTCGGCGCTGGACCCGGAAAGCACCCAGGCGATCCTCGACCTGCTGCGCAGCATCAACCAGCGGCTGGGCCTGACCATCGTCCTGATCACCCACGAAATGCAGGTAATCCGCGACCTGTGCGACCGTGTAGCCGTGCTGGAACAAGGCCGCATCGTCGAAACCGGCGCGGTGTGGGAAGTGTTCGGCAACCCCCGGCACGCCGTCAGCCGCATTCTGCTCAGCGAGGCCGCCCCGGCCGCACAGGCCAGCACTGCCGGCAAGCGCTACCTGGACTTGCACTACACCGGCGGCAAAGGGCTGAAGCCCGACCTGACGGCCATCGGTGCCGCACTGGGCGATGGGGTGAGCCTGTTCTCGGCCTCGATCGCGCCGATCCAGGGGCGGTTTCTTGGGCAACTGCGCCTGGCCATCGCCAGTGCGACGCCGGATGACGAGCTGTTGCGCCAGGCCAGGCTGCTGGCAGACCGCGCCGAGTGGGCCTGAGTGAAACGCGCGACTACACCGGCAGCTCGGTGGTCAGCTTGATCTTTTCCATCGGCACTTCGGTCTTCACGTTCTGCACCACGCTCAGGCTGGTCAGGTGCTTGATCTGGAAGCGTCTATAGGCTTCCAGGTCTGCCGCCACCACCCGCAACAGCAAGTCGCAATCGCCCGCCATCACATGGCACTCCACCACTTCAGGCAACTGCCGCACGGCCTCGACAAACTCGTCGGTGGTGTCCTGGTCCTGGCGCTTGAGCCACACCCGCACAAACAGGGTGAGGCCCAACGCTACCTTGGCCGGGTCAACCAGTGCCACGTAGCGCTCGATCACCCCAGCCTCCTCCAACAAGCGCACCCGACGCAGGCACGGCGAAGCAGATAACCCCACCTGCTTGGCCAGCTCCTGGTTCTGCAACCTGCCGTCGCGCTGCAGCGCGCGCAGGATGCGCCGATCGATGGCATCGAGCTTGATTGGCATTGATAAACCTCTATTTCGATATTATCGGCAGCAGATGCCAAATGGTCTGCGCATCAGTGCAACTACGCAAGCCAATTCCAGCGCCAGATTGGAATAATTTACCTCCACTGGAGGTGACCATGAATACCCATGAACCTGTACTGAACGATCCCCCCACCACCCTGCCGCAAAGCGAACCGCGCCGCGGCGCCGTTGCCGCATTGCCGGCGCTGCTGGGGTTCATCCCTTTTGCCCTTGTCCTCGGCGCGCAGGTCGGGCCGCTGTTCGGCGAGCTGCGCAGCTATGGCTTTGACATCGCCTGCGCCGCAGTCTTCCTGGTGCTGCTCAAGGGTATGTGGAGGGGCGTACACGCAGCCCTGGCCTGGCTGTTCAGCCTGATCACTGCCGCACTGTTCTACCTGCTGATTCCCGGTGGCTGGTACGTACTCGCGGGTACCGTGGCCGGCCTGGTGACCGCTTACCTGTGGGCCAAGCCATGCATGGCTGTGGACACCAACCTGACCCGTGCGCTGGGCTTTTTACTGCTGCGCAACGGCACCCTGGGACCGCAGCTGACCCAGGTACTGAACGCCGCGCCCGGCTGCGTGCTGATTGCCGTGATCGCACCCAAGTTCGTTTCCGGGCACCCGGCCGACCTGATTGCGCTGGGGCTTACGGTGTACGCAGCTACGCGGTTTTCCCTCTTGCCGGTGGTGGTGTTTGCCATCGTGATGACGGGGGTGCTGCGCCTGTTGTTGCCGGCATGATCCGCTGCGGCACCTACACTCCATTGACCCAAATCAAGCCCTCGCGCCGGGTTCGCGCGACGATGGCTGCAAGCAAGGAATGACTCAAGCACCGCCAGGCGCACAGTGCACAACCCTCGAACACTGTGCGCGGCCTTGGACAAGGAGCCCCACATGAACCCGCTGAAACACATACTGGTAGCCACCGACCTGTCCCCCCATGCCCGCAACGCAGCGGAGCGCGCTGCCTACCTGAGCAACGCGCAGCAGGCCTCACTGGACCTGCTCTACGTTGCCAACCCGGCGCCCTTCGAACGCCTCAAGCAGTTGGTGGCGCCTGATGACGACCTGCTGAAGCGCGTGCTGGCTAGCGCCGGCGAGAAAACTCGCGCACTGGCAGCCCTGCTGTTCCAGCGCTATGACATTTCCGCGGGCGTGCAGGTTGCCAGCGGCTCGGTGATCACGGAAATCAACCGGTTGGTGCAGGACAAACGCAGCGACCTGCTGGTGTGCGGCGCCAAGGGCCAGAGCGTGGCGCGGCGCCTGCTGCTGGGTTCGACCGTGCAGAAAATGCTCAACCACATGCCTTGCCCTTTGCTGGTGGTCAAGCCGGCCCCTCGTGACGCCTATCGGACCGTGCTGGTGCCAGTCGACTTCTCACCCGTTTCGCTGCGCGCCATCAAACTGGCCAAGGCCATTGCCCCACAGGCCGAAATCATTCTGCTGCATGTGTACGAAGCCCCGTTCGAAGGCAGCGTGCGCTTTGCCCATATCGACCACGACACGCTCACCCATTACCGCAATGTCATCCGCAAGGATGCAGCGGCGCAACTCGCTGCGTTGAGTGAGGCTGCCGGTATGGCCGATGCACGGCAGATCCTGGTGCACGGTGACCCTGGCTGGCGCATTGCCGAACAGGAACAGGAGCTGGAGTGCGACCTGATCGTAGTCGGCAAGCAGGGTGCCAGCGCGCTGGAGGAGCTGTTGGTCGGCAGCGTTACCAAGCATGTACTGAACGAATCGCAGTGTGATGTGCTGGTGACCCCATAGGCTGCAGGAGGGCTGAGCACCGCTACTCCAGGTACTGCTGCAGTGCCCGCGTCAGCCCGTCGAATACCTGCACAACCCGCCTTACCCGGCGCAAATCATGGTGCATGGCAACCCAGATATCGACGCGGAAAGCCACTTCACCCGGCAGCACCTGCACCAGCCCGTGCTGCCTGGCCAACTGATTGGCACATACGCCAATACCGAGCCCCGCCCTAAGCGCTGCAAACTGGGCCAGATGGCAGTCGGTGCGGACAACGCTGCTCGCCAGGCTGCAGGCAAGGCCCTGCTGCCCCAGAAACGCAAGCTCTGTCAGGTTTCGGTCTGGCCCAATCAGCGGGTAGCGGCCCAGGTCATCGAGACTGCGCGGGGTGCCTTTCGCAAGCAATGCTTCGGTTGCGTACAGCCCCACCCGCAGGTCCCCCACATGCCGCGTAACGACCGTCGCCTCGGTGGGCCGACGAATGCGCACTGCTACATCGGCCTCCTGCAACGCCAGGTCTTCCATGCGATTTGAAACGCTAAGCTCCAACGCCAACCCGGGGCTCGCTTCGCGCAGCGCTCGCAGCATTGGCGGCAGCACCTCGACACCCAGCAGCTGGCTGGCAGTGACCCGTACGGTGCCGCCGGCCTCACTGGCCTGGGCGGAAGCCGCGCGGGCGAAGGCTTCGGCGGCCAGCGCCATGGACTCGGCATGGGCGACCAGATCCCTGGCCGTGTCGGTCGGCATCAACCCTGCTGGCGACCGGACAAACAGGCTGGTACCGACGCTGTGCTCCAACGCGTCGATCCGGCGCCGCGCCGTAGCCTGGGCGATCCCCAGCGCACGGGCGGCGGCAGAAAGGCTGCCAGTTCGAAGGACGGCGAGGAAAACCCGCTGGGTCTCCCACTGTAGTTGCGGGGCGTTCATACATTTCCTATGAGCAGGTAGGTAGCTTTGATCAGTTTCAATCAAGCAGGATCTACCGCATCCTTTACCGAACCTGCTCCATCAATCAAGCGCCCCAGGCGTGAACAAGGAAGAAAACAACCATGCAACTTGCCGGTGAGTGCCGCTGCGGCGCTGTTACCTACCACTCCACAACCACGCTGCAGGCGGCGGTGTATGCCTGCCATTGCCAGCATTGCCAGGCATGGAGCGGCAGCAGCTTTGCCCTGCACGCCCTGCTACCAGAAGACGCGTTCACGCTGAACGGCCCCATGGTCGAATATCAGTACGAGCAGATGGGGCAGCAATCGCGGCACTACCTGTGCGCGACCTGCCACACCCGCATCTACAACACCACCTCGGCCGCACCCGGGCTGTGGGTACTCAGGGCTGGCACACTGCATGAACGCGCTGCGTTGCAGCCTGTTGCGCATATCTGGGTCAGGCACAAGCAACCTTGGCTGGCTTTGCCTGCCGGTATACCGGCCTGGGAAGAAAGCCCTACTGCTGAAGCATTCGCGGCTGCCTTAGGCGGGCATCGCACGTAAATTCGCTATATAGTTTTATATACAGCGAACTTTGAAAGACTAGATAATGCCGTGATGTACGCCCAACTCGATGTGCCGACCACTGCCAACCCTCAAGCTGACGCCACGCACGGCGCACTGCATCACGCCTTGGGCAACCCCGGTATCCGGCGCAAGAATCACAAACTGATCCTGAAGGCTGCCAGCGAAGCGTTTGCCGTCACCGGCTTTACCGCTACCCATTCGCACGATATTGCCGCGCGCGCCGGGTTGCCCAAGGCCAATATCTATTACTACTTCCAGACAAAAGAGAATTTGTACGTCCAGGTGCTGATGAGCTTCATCGAGCCGCTGGTGAGGGCTTCGGCAGCATTGCGAAAAAGCGACGACCCGATAGTGGGCCTGCGGGCCTATATCAAGGCCCGCATTCGCATCATTCGGGAGCACCCTTCCAGCGCCGCCGCGTTCAGCCAGGAGTTGCTCTCAGGCGGCAAACGCCTACCTGAGGTTTGCAAGAACATGCTTCAGGAGGAAGCCAGGCGCAACGTCGCCTGCCTGCGCAACTGGATCGATGATGGCCGATTGGCGCCCTGTGACCCCGAGCACCTGATGATTTTCATATGGTCGGCAACGCGCACCTACACCAATCTGGCCTGGCAAATGTCGCAGCTCAGAGGCGTGGCTGTACCTGGCAAGTCGGACTTTGATCACGCCACCCGCACGGTCACCCAGATGGTGCTGGGCGGTGTCGTGCCGGTAAAGCAAACGGCTGTTACCCCGTCCTGAAACTTGGCTTGGTGGGCCCGCAACGCAGCACTTTCCGCTCTAAGCCAAGCGTTTCATCGATTACGCTGATGATTACTATCAAGCGGCCTGCCTGTCGGCCTGGCAAGGCCATCCCTATAATCGCCTGCAAATCCCTCCGCTCCTGCGCCTGCTACAGGCGACATCCCTCATGGAACCGACCCCCATGCCAAGCAACCGCCAGGCCCCTCGCGGCCTTCCCGAACACAGTCAACAGAGCGTCACACAGCAATGGCTGGCAATCCTCTCGGTCGCCGTGGGTGCCTTCGCCCTGGTCACCAGCGAGTTCCTCCCGGTGGGGGTACTCAACGATGTGGCCAGTGACCTTGGCATCAGTGCAGGCCTTGCCGGCCTGATGGTGACGCTGCCCGGTATCATGGCCGCGCTGGCCGCGCCGTTGATTTCCGTGGGGGTCGGCGCGATGGACCGGCGCTACCTGCTGATCGGCCTGACGCTGATCATGATCATCGCCAACACCATCGTGGCCTACGCCGTCGACTTCAACCTGCTGTTGGTCGGCCGCGTGCTGCTGGGTGTCAGTATCGGTGGCTTCTGGGCGACCGCCATCGCCCTCAGCGGCCGCCTGGCCCCAGACGGCATGGGCGTGGCCAAGGCCAACTCGATCATCATGGCCGGCGTAACCCTGGCGACCGTAGTGGGCGTGCCCGTGGGCACCTGGCTGAGCGGGCTGATGGGCTGGCGCATGACTTTCCTGGTTACCGCACTGGTAGGCATACCCGTGCTGCTGGCGCAGGTATTGCTGCTGCCGCGGCTGCTGCCGGAAAAGGCCATTCGCATCAGCGACCTGCCGGCCTTGTTCATCAACCCGCAAGCGCGGGTGGGGCTGATTGCCGTGCTGTTGATCGGCCTGGCGCACTTTGCCGCGTACACCTATGTTGCCCCGTTCTTCAAACAGAATGCCGGCTTTGACGGGCCTACGATTGGCTCGCTGTTGCTGCTGTATGGCGTAGCCGGGTTCATGGGTAACATTTTCGCGGGCTACGCTGCCAACCGCAGCGTGCGGCATACCCTGATGCTGGTAGCGCTCATGATTGCTGTCAGCACCGCCCTGTTCCCGCACTTCGCCACCGGCATGACCGGCGCCGCGATGCTGATCGCGCTGTGGGGCTTCGCGTTCGGTGCGTTCCCGGCCTGCGCCAACATCTGGATGTTCGTGGTGGCACCTAAGGATGTTGAACGTGGCATGCCGCTGTTCGTGGCCATGTTCCAGGTGATCATTGCACTGGGCTCGTTCTTCGGCGGGCAGGTGGTCGACCATATGGGCACCGCGGTGCTGTTGAGCCTGGCTACCGCGTTGGTGGGCTGTGGTTTTGTCACCGTGCTGGTGCTGGGGCGCAACGTCAGCAATAACCTTGCTGCTCAGCCGGGCTGAGCAGCTGCCCAAAGCGACTGCGAAAAGCTTGAGCTGTCGGCACCGAGGCGCCTGCTTCGCGGGCCCCTCTCACAAGTACAGCGCCGGCTTCGGGCCGGCGCTGTACTTGTGGCAGCAACTGTCTTGCACAAAACTTGAAAGCTGCCGCAATCACTGCGGGAGCGGGCTTGCCCCAAGTACAAACCGCAGACATCGTTTACATTTCAAACCCTGAACCGCCCCACCAATGCCGTCATCTCCCCCACCAGCCCCGACAGCGCCTTGCTCGCCTCGCTGGTCTGCTGCGCTCCCGTCGCCGAGTTGATCGACAGCTCGCGAATGTTCAGCAGGTTGCGGTCCACTTCCCGCGCCACCTGAGCTTGCTCTTCGGCCGCACTGGCGATGACCAGGTTGCGCTCGTTGATTTCGCCAATCGCACTGTAGATACCTTCCAGCACCTGCCCCGAGGCCAGGGTCACGTCCAGTGTCGACTGCGCTCGGTTGGTGCTGGCCTGCATCGAAGCCACCGCCGCTTCGGTGCCCGCCTGCACGCGGCCGATCATCTGTTCGATTTCCTGGGTCGATTGTTGCGTGCGATAGGCCAGCGTACGCACCTCATCCGCCACCACCGCAAAGCCCCGCCCGGCCTCACCGGCACGGGCCGCCTCGATGGCAGCATTGAGCGCCAGCAGGTTGGTTTGCTCGGACACCGAGCGGATCACTTCCAGTACCTTGCCGATATCCCGTACCTGCCCCACCAGTTGCTCCAGGTGCGCACTGCTGGTCTGGATCTCGCGGGTCATGGCCTCGGTGCCATCGATGTTGTCGCTGACTTGCTGGCGGCTTTGTGCGGCCAGCTGGTTGGACTCGCTGGTGGTCTGCGAAGTGGTGATGGCGTTGCGCGCAACCTCCTCCACGGCCGTGGTCATTTCGGTCACAGCGGTAGCTGCCTGTTCCAGCTCTTGCCCCTGCTGACGCAGGTTGCTGGCGCTTTCCTCGGTGACCGCGTTCAACGCAGTGGCGGCTGCGTCCAGCTGCCGGGCACAGTGGTTGATCTGCCCCAGGGTGTCGCGCTGGCTCTGCTGCATGCGCTGCAGCTCATGGAACAGCTGGCCGATCTCGTTGTTGCCCTGCCCTTGCACCGGCACGCTCAGGTCGCCACCGGCAATGCGCTGGAAATGCCGACCGGCTTCACGCAGCGGGTGCAGCACACGCTGGGCAATGAAGGCCCAGCACAGTGCAGCCAGCAGCAAGGTCACCGCCAGCAGCCCCAGGCTCAGCAATTGCGCACGCGCCAGGCGCCGGTCGGACTCCAGCATGATCTGCTGGCCACGTTCGTTCAGTGCGCCAACCAGCTGCTGGCGTAGCGCTTGCAGCCGGCCCATGGCATTGCCGGCATCGCTGTTGACCTTGAAGTACTGCTCGAGCGAGCGCTGGCGGGTCGCCTCCCGCTGCCCGGCCACCGCCCTGGCGTATTCGGCAAAGGTAGCCTGCAGCTCGGTTGCCAATATGCGCAGGGCTGGCTCGCGGGCGTTTTCGACAAATTCATCGACCAGCTTCTGGCTCTTGTCGTTCAGCTCCACCGACAGCGCCATGCGCTTGCCTGCACTCTCCTCATGGCCCCCCAACTGCTCGATGAAGCCCGAGGACACATTGGCGCTGGAACGAATTGCCATCAACAACGCATTGTTCAACCGGTCGGACTGGTGTGCGGTCTGGTCCAGCTCGGTGATCTGCTGGTCGCTGCCCACTGCTGCCCACCAGGCACTGACAGTGGAAAACAGCAGGGTCAGGCTGAAAAGCGACAGCACCCAGAACATTCCGGTACGTATTTTCAGGTTGGCAAGCATGCGGGCAGTACTCCTTGTTGGCACCACTTCTGGTCGAAATTCGACGGTGGGTGTGCTGCTATCGGAGGTGCCGGCGCAGGCTTGAGGCGCAGGGAGTCGGTTATGGGCGGTAACCGAACAGATGTTGTCGGCAGAGACCGGGGGTTGAAGATCGCGCTATTCAGGGGGGAACTTCAACCCTTGCCAACGGTCGATAGCATCCCCTCGCCCCCTATCGGCAAAGGGCTTGCCAACGACCTGCCGAGTTTACTGCCGATGCCCAGCACTTCTGTTCTGTCAGCCTTGCTCCTGTTGTTCAGCGTCGCGGCATCAGCCTATGCACAGGCTGGCGAGCGCTCGGCGCCTGCACGCAGCAACAATGCCTCGACCGTGCTGATCGAGACGGCTTCGCAGCAGTATGCCGACGGCCAGCTCGACCAGGCAGCGGCCACCCTGGAGCGAGCGCTGCACATACAGCCGAACAACCCGGCAACCTTGCACTACCTGGGCGTTCTTCGCCTGCAGCAAGGGCAGTATGAGCAGGCAGAAACCCTCGCGTTGCGCTCCAACCTGCGTGTAGGCGCAAACCGCGCCCTGCGCAATCGCAACCTGCAGCTGATAGAGGCCGCGCACAGCGCCCAGCACTCAGGCATGCTGCCAACAGCTGCACACTGACCGCCGGTCAGACGCTGCGACTTACTTGCGCCAAGGCCAACTTCAGCGATCGAGGAAGCCGACTACCGCCTCCGCGAAGGCCTGCGGTTGGTCCAGCATGACGAAGTGGAAGCTGCCATCGATACGTTTGAAGCTGATGTTTCGCGCCCCTGCGTAGGCGTTTGCGAAGGTTGCATCGACGCTGGCAGCGGGTATGCCATACAAGGGGTCATAGGCATAGACGACCTGCACCGGCGACTGGATGCTGCCAAGCTCCGGGCGCAGGTCGGTGGTCATCAGTTCATAGGTGGCATCGGCTACCGCCCTGCGGTCCGAGCGCAGCGCGGCTTCGACCAGTGCCGGCCTGGCCGCAGTGGTCTTGGCCAGCCGGTCGATGGCTGTGCGCTGCATGGCTTCGGCCTGCGCTGCCGGGGCCAGCAGCATCCCATCACGGAATGTCGCAGCCTGCGGTGCAGCCGTTTCGGCAGTTGCCGTGGGGTCGATCAATAACGTGTAAAACGGCAGCGCATCGACAACCATCAGCCGCCCTACCTGCTCGGGGTGGCGTGCGCCAAGCATCAGCGCCACCTCACCGCCCAGCGAATGGCCAATGACGGCCGGCGCCTCAAGGCGCTGGCTGCGGATATAGCCTGCAACCGCCTCGGCCACCGGCGCGGCAACGCGCCCGTCCACAGCGGGCACGGCAGGCAAACCGGCAAAGCCTGCAACCTGCACCAGATGCAGACGATGCTGCTGGCGCAGTGTGCTGGCCAGCCCCGCCCACACCTCACGGGATGAAGCCAGCCCGGGGATCAGGATGACGTCTGGCCCGGTACCCTCGACCGTTACCGAAATACGTTCGCCAGCCACAGGTACTGGCTGGCTTGGCGCGGCCAATACCGAGCCCAGTGACAAGCTGGTGCCGATTGCTGCAAGCAGGGTGCGTATGCGCATGGTCGCCATTCCTTTGACTTCGACGGAGAAAAGCCCGCCACTATAAGGGGCATGGCAGCCCATGGGAAAACTATCGTTTGCAACCCGCTGCGCTGCGCCGTTAAAGTCGGGGCCTGGGCGCCGGCTGCGCCTGCGGTCCGCGCGAAGGGGTTGCCCGAGCCACGCGTCACTACATTCCCATACCAGCTCCCGGCTTGTCGGCGGACCGAGCCCCTAAGGAGTTGGCATGCCCGCCATAAATGCTTCACGCCACCACGGCTTGCTCGACCTGCCCGCCCTGCGCGAGCGCGCCAAGCGCTTGCTGACCCAACTGAAAAACCACCAAGCCGACGACGCCCGCGAGCAATTGCGCGCGCTTGGCCTGCCCGGCCCCGACTACCGGCTTGCCGATACCCAATGGCTGGTGGCCCGCGAGGCCGGCTTTGCCAGCTGGCCCAGGCTCAAGGCCCATGCCGATGCCGTGGCGTTCGCAGCACGCCACCCCGGTTTTTCTGCCGATGACGAGGCTAACGTGCAGCACTGGCGCTGCGGCAACGACATCGCCCACAGCTTGCGCACCGCCGGGTTTGCCGGCGCTTTCCAGATGTTCGACGACCCCATGGTCATGGGGCCTGTACCGGCGCTGCCCGATGAGCAGTACTGGCAGGTTCGCAGCGCATACGTGCAGCAGGCGTTCAAGCTAAGCACCCAGGACGTTGAACAGCGTCAGGCCGCCCAGCGTAGTGCATTGGCCGGGCTTAACCGCGACAGCGAAATTGTGCTGTGGTGCGAGGCTGACGCTTACGACCAGCTGTTCCTGATTCGGGTACTCGCCAGCCTGCCGGGCCTGCCGCGCCGGCTGGAGCTGATCGAAATTGACCAGGTGCCCGGTATCGAGCGTTTCATCGGCATCGGCCAACTGGCGCCCGACCTGCTGGCCTGGTTGTGGCCGCAACGTCGTGCGCTGGGTGAGGATGCACTCGCCCTCGCCTGCGAGGCATGGGCGGCCTACACCGCACCCAATCCAAAGGCCTGGGCAAGCCTCGCCGGCCACCCGCACCCGGCCTTGCCGTTGCTGGGCGGGGCGTTGGCGCGCCAGCTACAGGAGCTGCCGGGGGCCCATGATGGCTTGAGCCTGACCGAACGCTTGCTGCTGCGCGTGCTGGCTTCACGCGGCGAGCTACCGGCCGGCCGCGTGTTTGGGCAGTTGATGATGCAGGATGACCCGCTGCCTTACCTCGGTGACCTGATGTTTCATGTGCTTCTGCAGCCGTTGATCCATGCGCCACAGCCGCTGCTGCTGGAAGGCCCGGGAGATACTTGGGCGCAGCGACCGCTGCGGCTGACGCCGCTTGCCGAGCAGGTGCTTGCAGGCAAGGCGCACTGGCTTGATCACAACCCTGCGCAGCGCTGGGTTGGCGGGGTGCTGGTGGATGCGGCTGACAGGCCTTGGGTAGTGACCGAACAAGGCGAGGTGTGGCGACGTTGATAACGTGCTCAACCCCAGGGCCGCTGTGCGGCCCATCGCCGGCAAGCCAGCTCCCACCTGGACCGCATTGACCTCAGGTCTTGTATCACTCCTGTGGGAGCTGGCTTGCCGGCGATGAGGCCAGTCCAGGCGGCACCACACATTTGAATCACAGTGACCGTGAAATCACCTTTCTGCTGCCTGCGCCAGGCGCTGTGCGGGCCATCGCCGGCGAGCCAGCTCCCACCTGGAACACATTGACCTCAGGTCTTGTATCACTCCTGTGGGAGCTGGCTTGCCGGCGATGAGGCCAGTCCAGGCGGCACCAGACAATTGAATCACCGCAGTCGTGAAATCACCTTTCTGCTGCCTGCGCCAGGCGCTGGGTGGCCTGCCGGATCTCATCCACGTCCAGCGAAGCAAAGCCCAGGCGCAAGGCATTCTCGGCATGACCAAACGGCGAGAACTGGCGACCGCTGCGCACCACCAGGTCCAGCTCCAGTGCCTTGTCGACCAACTGGTCCACATTGATCGCGTCGGCAAACCGCACCCACAGCGCCAGCCCACCTTCCGGCTCCTGCACGGTAATCTGCTCGCCAAACGCCTCGTGCAGGCACGCCAACAGGGTCTGCCGACGCCGACGGTATTCGCGGTTGACCCGGCGCAAGTGCTTCTTCAGCTCGCCATCATTGATCAAGTCCGCCAGCATCCGCTGCATCACCGCATCGCCCTGCCCCAGGGTCAGCGTGGCCCTGCGCTCCAGCACTGCTGTTACCTCCACCGGTGCGACGATATAGCTGCAACGGAACGTGCTGCCCAAGGGCTTGGACAGTGTGCCGATGTAAATCACATGCCGCTGCTGGCGATCGCTGGCCAAAGGCAGATAGGGCCGCCCGGAAAAGTGGTATTCGTAGTCGTAGTCTTCCTCGACCACGCAGAAATCGTGCAGCCGCGCCAGCTCCAGCAACTGCTGCCGGCGCCCGGCTGGCAAGCTGACCGTGGTCGGAAACTGGTGATGGGGCGTCAAATACATCATCCGCACCCTGTGCTGCCGGCACAGGGCATCGATCTGGTCCACCCGGCACCCCTCATGGTCCAGGTCCACGGTCACCAGTCGGGCCCCCAACTGGCGGAAAATCTCCCACGCCGGCGGATAACTCAGGCGCTCGACCAGCACCGCATCCCCCGGTTTGAGCAACACGCTGGCCAACAGGGTCAGCGACATCTGCACACCCTGGGTCAGGCAGATATGCTCGGCGCCAACGTTCAGGCTGCGGTTGTGCCTGAGCATGTCGGCCAAGGCGGCGCGCAGGTACAGGCTGCTGCAATCACTGCCGTGGCGCACGCTGTTGCTGGCAAAGCTGTTGCGCAGGGCATTGCGGTAATAGCGATGCAGAACAGCCTGGGGCAGCAGGCGATGGTCACAGGCACCATTGTCGAAGAACAAGGCCTCTGGCCGCCCCTGCTGCGCTGCAGCCCGTTCGTTTGCTTCGAAATAGGCAACGGCGGGCTCCTCTGGCAGCGCCAAGGCGAAGGAGCGCGAGGCGGCGGGCGCCGTGATTGTGCCAGTCGCCAGCTGCTGGCTGACGAAGGTGCCCCGGCGCTGCACGCTCTGCAGCCAGCCTTTGGTTTCGGCTTCCTCATAGGCAAGGATCACCGTCTTGCGGTTGACGTTCAGCAGTTGCGCCATCTCCCGCGTGCCCGGCAACGGCGTGCCAGGGCGCAGGCGGCCCTCGCTGATCGCGGCCACCAGGCCCTCGACGATCTGCCGGTACGAAGCCTGTGCCCCATCGAGCCTGAGCAGTGGCTGCCATTTGCGAAGCTGGACCATGTGAATTATCCAAAACTGGAGGTTCTGCTGGTCCTGGACTATAGCAACAATCGAACCTTCAATTGCCCCGAGGTGTTCATGCAAAACCGCCACGTCATCGAATTGTCGCCCTCGGGCAAAACCTTCGAAGCCAGCCACGAGCTGCTGCTCGACGCCATGCTCGCCAGCGGCCTGCCGGTACCGTTCTCCTGCCGCCGCGGCGCCTGCGGGTCCTGCAAGGTCAAGGTAGTGTCGGGGCAGTATCAGGACAAGCAGCGAGATGCGGACACCCCCGCGCCCTGCTACCCCCTGGCCGCCGACGAGATGCTGCTGTGCCAGAGCCACGCTTGCAGCGACATGCGCCTGGAGATCCCCGGCTGGTCCCTGGACGCCCCTTCGCTGGCGTTCCACGCGCAGGTTCACAGCAAGCGCGAACTGAGTGCAGATATCGTCGAACTGGTGCTGCACCCTGCTCAACCACTGGAAGTGCGGGCTGGCCAATACGTAAGGTTCCGGCTCGACAACGGTGACAGCCGCTGTTTCTCCGTCGCCAACCTGCCCGCTCAGGACCAGGGGCAACTGGTGTTTCACATCCGTAAGGTCAGCGGCGGCGTGTTCACCGAAGGCCTGCTGCCCACCCTGCAAGCCGGTGCCGTCCTTAAGCTTGAAGGGCCGGTCGGCGCCTGTACCTGGCAGCACGAAGGGCAACGCCCGCTGGTGCTGTTCGCCACCGGCACAGGTTACGCCGGTATCAAGCCATTACTGCTGACGGCCCTGGCCCACGCTGTCGAGGTCACGCTGTACTGGGGTGGATCATCGACGGCGGACTTCTATGACCGCGCGTTTCTCGAACAGGCCAGCCTTGAATACCCCCACTTTCGCTGGCACCCGGTGCTCTCGGCTGAGGCACGCGTGCAGCAGGTGGCCCTGGGCCAGGCGCATCGGTGGGCCGACACCCAGGTCTACGCCTGCGGCAATGCCACGATGATCAGCCAGGCTCGCGAGCAATGCCTCGCCGCAGGCGTGCCACCCCACCGGTTTGTCGCGGAAGCCTTTGTCGCCAGCGGCGCACTGGCACCCCAGGCTGCAACCGCCAACACCCTGCACCCAGAGCTGGAAAAGGTCGGCCCACGCTACTCGCTGGATGGCATGCTCGCTGCCCGCGAGCAGTCAGTGCGGTCCGTGGCCGCGATCGCCAGCCAACTGCGCGTCGGCATGACCACCGCCCAGGCACTGGAGATGGCGGCGCAAACCTTGCAGGCAATGGGCGCGTCCCACACCTGGCACCCCACCTATATCCGCTTCGGCGACGACACCGTGCGTACACCGCGGCAAGGCATCGACCTGCATCGTGTATTACGTACTACAGACATTGTCGTCGTCGACGTCGGCCCGGTATGGGATGGTTACGAAGGCGACTATGGCGACACCTTCGTGTTTGGCCAGCACGACCTGCACCACGCCTGCGTCAAGGCACTGCACGAGGTGTTCGACGAAACGCGCGAGGCCTGGGGCCATGGTTTGACCGGACGCGAGCTGTATGACTTCGCCGAACGCAGTGCCCAGGCCAAGGGCTGGCAGCTGGAACGCAACCTGGCCGGGCATCGCGTCGCCGACTTCCCGCATGTGCTGTATGGCCAGGACAAGCTGGCCGAGGTGGAAATCGTCCCGAGCGAGGTGGTGTGGGTACTGGAAATACAGTTGTGCCACCCCACCGAACCGATCGGGGCGTTTTTCGAAGACATTTTGATTGCTGAAGGCAAGCAGACCATGGCAAGGGTCGCTTGACCGACCCTGCAAAACCGGGGCGTGTCGATCAATCCAGGTTTACAGGCCGGGGCCGGTGTTCTTGCAAAACCGTCTGTTCCACCTGCTGCTCGAACCACTTCAGCACGGCTTGGCACGCGGGGTGGGCAACGCCGCTGTCCCTTAGCCACAGGGCATACACCCCGCCAGTCTTCAGCGCCTCGCCGAAGGGCACCACCAGGTCGCCGCGCACCAAGGCATCGTGGGCCAGCATTCGGTCAGTCATGGCGATGCCCATGCCGCGGGCTGCCGCGTCCAGCGCCAGGTCGTCCAGATTGAACAACAGCTCTTGGTACTTGTGCTCGGCCGGGGCCTGCTGGGCCTTGAGCCACAGGTTCCATTCGTAGCGCGAAGTGGAGCCGTGGATCAGCGCATGGTCGACAAGCTCCGCCGCGCACTTGGGCGGGGCGCGGCCGTCGCCCAGCACGGGCGC
The DNA here is from genome assembly GCF_022760795.1 of Pseudomonas sp. BP01. Classification (NCBI taxonomy): domain Bacteria; kingdom Pseudomonadati; phylum Pseudomonadota; class Gammaproteobacteria; order Pseudomonadales; family Pseudomonadaceae; genus Pseudomonas; species Pseudomonas sp. BP01. The sequence goes on along the minus strand of NZ_JAFBKA010000002.1, from coordinate 132,806 downwards.
ACAGACCGGGATGAGGTACTCGTCGAACAGCGGCGTCAACGGGCGTTCGTCCAGGCCGCCTGGTAGGTAAAGCACATACGCGTCGCAGTCGCCGCCGGTGTCTACCAGGTCGCCGCCGACCGTTTCAATCGACAACGTCAGGCCTGGGTTGAGCGCATAGAACGAGGTCAGCCGCGGCAGCAGCCAGCGTACCGCCAGCGACACGAACATGCGCACGCGAAATGGGCGGTCCAGTGGCGTCGGCGCCAGCTTTTCCTCCAGCGTGCGCAGGGTTTGCAGCATGCCCTTTGCCACCCCGTACACCTCATGCCCATGGGCGGTCAGCGCGACCTTGCGGCTGGTGCGGTCGAACAACGTTGTGTGGAAATGCTCCTCAAGTTGCTGGATCTGCCGGCTGATGGCGCTCTGGGTCAGGTGCAACTGGCGTGCAGCCTCGGTGAAGTTGCTGGTGTCGGCTACCCGGACCAGGGCCTGCAACGCCTGGAACGATGGCACACGAAGGTTTTTATCCATGCAAATTCCGAATGGATGAATGAATTATTAGCGTTAGAAATCGCGCTTTGGCCCTCGTAAATTGGAGCCAAGACGCGCTTTCGCGGGCAATAGCCAATAACGCCTGTGCATCGATACTGAAGGAGTGACACGCAATGAACAACCACTGTGGCTGGATTGCGCTGGCCGGTGAATTGCCGCAGCGGCCGAGCCTGCAAGGCATTCATAAGGCCGATTGGCTGATCATCGGCGGTGGCATAACCGGCCTGTCCGCAGCCCATGCCCTGGCCCGCCGTTTTCCGTCGCAGCGGATCGTACTGCTGGAGCGCCAGCGGGTCGCCCAGGGCGCTTCGGCACGCAACTCTGGGTTTGTGGTCAGCCACGAGCTGCCAGGTGCTGGCGAACTGATCGGTACACCTGGCTTTTCCGGCTACCAAGTCGCATCGCGCATCGGTGTCGCAGCGGGTAATGAAGTGCGCCAGCAAATCCAGGCGCTGGCTATCGACTGCGAGCTCAGCGACCACGGCTACCACTTCGCGGTACACGAGCCTGCCCATTTGCAGCAGGCCGAGAAGGCACTGGAAACCCTGCGTGCCGTGGGTGCCCAAGCAAGCTACCACGAGGGAGAAGCGCTGCAACGGCGCCTCGGTACCGCGTTCTATTCACGCGCGATCCATTGTGCGGGCGGCAACGGCCTGATGCAGCCGGCGCGCTACGTCAAAGGGCTGGCCGACGGCCTGCCAGAACAGGTGGAAATGTTCGAGCAAAGCGCTGTGACCGACTTGCGCCGTCGCCCTGGCAAGGGCTGGACTGTCCGCACCGAGGCTGGCGAGGTCGAGGCCCGGCAGGTACTGGCCTGTGTCGGTGCGTTCCTGCCCAGGGTCGGTCTCAACCGCAGCGGCACTTTCCCGCTGGAGCTGAGCGCAAGCATCACCCGCCCGTTGACCGGGGCGCACTGGCAGCAGCTGCTCAACGAACAGGGCTGGGGCGTGCTGTCTACCTTGCCGGGCGGCTGCACCCTGCGCTTGCTGCCGGGGCGCCGCCTGCTGATTCGCAACACCGTGGAATACCGTCAGCACGACATCGACCGCCGTGGCCTGGTGGTGCGCCAAGGTGCACACCTGCAGGGTTTGCAGAAGCGCTTCCCCGGCATCACCGCACAAGATCTGCAATACACCTGGACCGGCCACCTCAGCGGCACCCGCACAGGCGAGCCGTATTTCGCCCGGATCGCCGACGGCCTGCATGCCGTGGCCGGCTGCAATGGGTCCGGCGTTGCCCGCGGCACCCTGTGGGGCCGCCTGCTGGTCGAAATGGCACTCGGCATCGACTCGCCGTTGCTCGTCGACGTACTGGCCCAGGCCAGCCCTGGCTACCTGCCGCCCCGCCCGTTCTTCGACCTGGGCGCCAAGGTGCGCATGGCCTGGGAAGTACGGCGCGCGCGGCTGGAACGCTGACATTCAAACTACCTCGCAAACAAGAACAAGAGAGCTATCCCATGATCAAGCACACTTGCGTGGCCCTGTTGTCCTCAGCATTGCTGGCCGCGGCAGTGCAGGCCGAAGAGCGGGTCAACATTGCCAACTGGAGCGGCTACATCGCCGACGACACCCTGGCCGAGTTCACCCGGCGCACGGGCGTCCAGACCACCTACGACCTGATCGATAGCAACGAAACCACCGAAGCCAAGCTGATGACCGGCAACAGTGGCTACGACCTGGTGAGCCCGTCCAACCACTTCCTGCCGCGGCTGATCAAGGCGGGTGCCATCGAGGAGCTGGACCGCAGCAAGCTGCCTGGCTGGCACAACCTCGACCCGAAGCTGATGAAGATCCTGGAGGCAAGCGACCCGGGCAACCGCTATGCGATCCCGTATATGTGGGTTACCACCGGCATCGGCTACAACGCCGACAAGATCAAGGCCATCTTCGGCAGCACCGAGGTGACGCAATCCTGGAGCCTGCTGTTCAAGCCGGAGAACATCCAGAAGCTGAGCCAGTGCGGCGTGGCGTTCCTCGACAACCCGACGCAGATCATCTCGATCACGCTCAGGACCCTGGGCCTGGACCCGCACAGCGAAAAGCCAGAGGACCTGAAAAAGGCCGAAGCGGCACTGCTGGCGGTACGGCCCTACATCAGCTATTTCCACCAGTCCAAGTACGTCAGCGACCTGGCCAATGGCAACATCTGCGTAGCGATCGGCTTCAGCGGCGATGTGCTGCAGGCCATGGGCAGCGCGCAGCAGGCAGGCAACGGGGTGAACGTGGGTTACAGCATTCCGCACGAGGGCTCGACCGTGGCGGTGGACATGGTGGTAATGCCCAAGGGCGCACCGCATCGGGAGAATGGGTATGCGTACCTGAACTACCTGCTGGAGCCGAAGGTGATCGCCAGTATCAGCAATACGGTGAAATACCCCAACGGCAATGCGGCGGCGCTGGAGTACATCACGCCTGAACTGCGCAACAACCCTGCGGTGTACCCGCCTGAATCGGTACTCGATACGCTGTTCCCGATCAAGACCTTGTCGCCGGCAGGGATGCGCTCGAGTACCCGGCTGTGGACCCGAGTGACTAGCGGGAAGTGATGTAACGACCACAATTCGTCCAGCCTCTCCATGGTGTGCCGCAGCGGCGCGTTGGACATCGGCGATACAGCCCGTGCGCAGAGCCAAGGCGGGTCTGTTCGCTACCGTACAGACGCTGCCCGGGCGATCACCGCAGACTGAATGCTGAAAGGCCAGATCGGCAACCCGGCATACCATGGACAATCCTTGGCTTCTCGCACGCAGCTACCTTCGGCGCCTGTATGCCCATGCGGGGCGCTGGCGTTCGCCCCGGCATACCTTCACCTATGAAAGCCTGCTGCGCTCGGAGCTGTACAACGCCGACCAGATGGCCGAGCACGGTCTGCGGCTGGCCCATCAGCACCGCTTGAGCCAGCGGCCGGCCAACGACGCCCTGCTTGACCGCCTGGCCGACAACGAGCGCATGCTCTCTGCCAGTTGCACCGCCCTCACCGCCGCCCTGCCCGGCTCCCGCCCGGCGTTACCTGCCGCGCAGTGGCTGCTCGACAACTTTTACCTGGTCGAAACCCATATCCGCATTGCCAAGCACGACCTGCCGGCCAACTACAGCCTGCAGCTGCCGCAGCTGGACAACGGCGCCTCCACCGGCCTGCCGCGTGTCTACGACATTGCCCTGGAGACCATTTCCCACGGTGACGGGCGGATCGACGCTGAGAGCTTCAGCCGTTTCGTCGAGGCTTATCAGCAGGCCTGCACCCTGACCCTGGGTGAGCTCTGGGCCATCCCGATCATGCTGCGCCTGGCCCTGATAGAAAACCTGCGCCGTGTAGCGGCGCGGGTCATGGCCAACTGGGCTGACCGCGACCTGGCCAATGTCTGGGCCGACCGGCTTGGCGAAACCGCCGAGCGCGACGCCAAGAGCGTGGTGCTGGTGGTCGCCGACATGGCCCGGTCGCAACCGCCGATGACCGCCGCCTTCGTCGCCGAGCTGGCCAGGCGGCTGCAGGGCCACAGCGCTTCGCTGACCCAGCCGCTGCTGTGGGTGGAACAGATGCTCAGCGAGTCGGCGCGCAGCATCGAGGGCCATGTCCAGCTCGATGCCCAGCAGCAGGCCATTGACCAGGTGTCCATCAGCAACAGCATTGGCAGCCTGCGCCTGCTGTCGACCATCGACTGGAAGGCGTTCGTCGAACACCTGAGCCATGTCGAACAGGCGCTGCACCGCGACCCTGCGGCCATTTACCCCGCCATGGACTTCACCAGCCGTGACCACTACCGGCACAGCGTCGAGCGCCTGGCGCGCCATAGCGCATTCAGCGAAGTCGCGGTGGCGCGCACGGCCATCGAGCTGGCCCAGGCAGCAGGTGCCGCGCCGGGTGAACCGGCTGAGCATGTGGGTTTCTACCTGGTGGGGGGCGGCCTGCCGTTGCTGGAGCAGCGCCTGGCCGTACGGGTGCCGCTGGCCGAGCGCTGGCAACGCCTGCTGCACCGGGCGCCGCTGGCATTCTACCTGGTACCAGTGACGCTGCTGTCCTGCCTGCTGGCGTGGGGCTTCATGCGCGCCATTGGCCAGGAGGGCTGGCCTTTGGCGGTGCTGGCCGCCATGGCCCTGCCGGTTCTGCTGAGCACCAGCCGTCTGGCCATCGGCCTGGTGAACTGGCTGGTGACACTGACCGTCAAACCCTCCTTCCTGCCACGGCTGGACTACACCGGTGGTATTCCCGCAGACGCCCTCACGCTGGTGGTGGTGCCCACCCTGCTGGCCAATGCCGGCGATGTCGAAGAGCTGGTCGAAGGGCTGGAAGTACGCTTTCTGGCCAACCGTGACGAGCACCTGCACTTTGCCCTGCTCAGCGACTTATGGATGCCCGTGAGCAAAACCAGCCCGAAGACCAGGCACTGCTCGACCTGGCCAGCGAAGGTATCCGTGCCCTCAACCACAAGTACCCCAGCACGGGCGGTGCGCGCTTTTTGCTGTTTCACCGGCCTCGCGTATGGAACGCCGCCGAGCGCTGCTGGATGGGCCGCGAGCGCAAGCGCGGCAAGCTTGCCGAGCTCAATGCAGTGTTGCGCGGGCACGGCCACGCGTGCTTCATGCGGATCGTCGGCGACCTGCAAGCACTCGGCCACGTGCGCTATGTCATCACCTTGGACACCGACACCCAATTGCCTCGCGGTGCCGCCCGGCAATTCATCGGCGCCATGCAGCACCCGCTCAACCGCGCTCGCTTCGACACACACACAGGTCGCCTCGACGCTGGCTACGCGATTCTGCAACCGCGGGTGGGCATCAGCCTGCCCAGCGTGTCGCGCTCGCGCTATGCGCGCCTGTTTGGCAGTGACGCCGGTGTCGACCCCTACACGCAGGCCGTTTCGGACGTTTATCAGGACCTGTTTCTCAGTGGCTCTTTCATTGGCAAAGGCATTTATGCGGTGGATGCTTTCGAGCAGTCACTGGAGGGCCGTTTTGCCGACAACCGGGTACTCAGCCATGACCTGATCGAAGGCTGCTATGCGCATTCGGGCCTGCTCAGCGATGTGCAACTGTTCGAAACCTACCCGGCCCGCTACAGCGCCGACAGCAAACGCCGACACCGCTGGATACGCGGCGACTGGCAACTGCTGCCGTGGCTGGTGCCCTGGCTGCACACCGGCACCCATGGCCTGGCGCTAAGCCCGCTCAGCGCTTTGTCGCGCTGGAAGATTTTCGACAACCTGCGCCGCAGCCTGGAGCCGGCGGCGCTGCTGACCCTGCTGCTGTGGGGTTGGCTGGCCAGTGCCACACCGCTCGCCTGGACGCTGGCCCTGCTGGCCTTGCTGCTGACGCGCCCAATGCTGGACTCTCTGCTCGAACTGCTGGGCAAGGCCACTGATGTACCTGTGTCAGAACACCTGCTGGCAGCGTTGCACACCTCGGGCACCTGTTTCTTGCGCGCCGGCCTTTCACTGGCCTGGTTACCCTTCGAGACCTGCTACAGCCTGGATGCCATCCTTCGCACCTTGTGGCGGCTGGGCGTCAGCAAACAACGCCTGCTGCAATGGAACCCCTCACGCGAGGACGAACGCTGCAGCGCAGATACCCTGCAGGCGGTGTATCGCCAGCAATGGGGGCAACCGGCCCTGGTGTTTGTGCTGACCGGTGCCTTGGCGATGCAGCCGACGGTACTGCTGATTGCCTCGCCGGTGCTTGTCCTGTGGCTGCTCGGCCCGGCGCTGGCCTGGTGGCTCAGCCGCCCAAGTGACCGGGCCGCCCTCACGCCGGGCACCCACGACCTGGTCTTCCTGCATCGACTCGCCCGCGCCAACTGGGCCTTCTTCGACAGCTACGTCGGCCCTGCCGACAACTGGCTGCCACCCGACAACATCCAGGCGCCGCCCTTCGCCAACATCGCTCACCGCACCTCACCGACCAACATGGGCATGGCCCTGCTCTCGCACCTGGCGGCCCATGACTTTGGCTACCTCAGTGCGGGCCGCCTGTTCGAACGCCTGGCCTGCATGCTCGACAGCATGGCCCGCCTGGAGCGCTTCAAAGGGCACTTCTACAACTGGTACGACACCCAGGCGCTCAAGCCGCTGTCACCGCTGTATATCTCGAGCGTGGACAGCGGCAACCTCGCCGCCCTGCTGTTGACACTCAGGCCCGGCCTGCTGGAAATGGCCGACACGCCCCAGCTCGACCGGCGCTTGACCCAGGGTTTGCTCGACACCCTCGACACGTTGCTGGACGCCTATGCCCGCACAAGTGCGGACACCCAGCCGATCACGGCCCTGCGCGAGCAGGTGCGGCTCGCCCATGGCCAAGTGGGCGACGGATACGCCACGCTGTTGCCGGTGCTGGTCGAACAGTTGCAGCCGCTGATCACGCAACGGGCTGCCTTGGCGCCTGGCACAGAAGCTGCTGACGATTGTACTTTCTGGCTGAATGCCCTGAATGAGCAATGCCTGGACCTGAGCCGCGAACTGCAGCAGCTGCAATTGCCCCCCGGTAACGATCAGGCCCCCCACGCTCCGCTGACCTGGCGCCAGCTGGCACAGCTCGACGCAGACCAGTGGCCGCCCCCCGAGCGCCTGGCGGTGGCCAACGTCAGGGCAGTTGCCCGCCAGCGCATCGCCCAGGCACACGCCCTGGCCAGCCGCATTGAAGCGTTGGCCAGCATGGACTTCACCTTCCTGTACGACAACCACCGCGACCTGTTCGCCATCGGCTACAACGCCGACGAACACCGCCTGGACGCCGCGTTCTATGACCTGCTCGCGTCCGAGATGCGCCTGACCAACTTCGTCGTCATCGCCCAGGGCCAGGTGCCACAGGACAGCTGGTTCGCCCTGGGCCGGCTGCTCACCAGCAATGCGGGCGTGCCTGTGTTGCTGTCCTGGTCCGGCTCGATGTTCGAGTACTTGATGCCGCTGCTGGTGATGCCGAACTATGAGGGCACCCTACTCGACCAGACCTGCCACGCCGCCGTCAAACGGCAGATCGAACACGGCAAGCTGTCGGGCCTGCCCTGGGGAGTCTCGGAATCGGCCTACAATGCGCTGGACGCACATTTCAACTACCAGTACCGGGCGTTCGGCGTCCCGGGGCTGGGCCTCAAGCGTGGCCTGGGTGAAGAGCGCGTGGTGGCGCCCTATGCCAGCGCACTGGCCCTGATGGTGGCACCCGCTGCCGCCTGCCGCAACCTGCAACGGCTGGCCACGCTTGGCATGGCTGGGCGCTTCGGGCTCTACGAGGCCGTGGACTACAGCGAGGCACGCCTGCCCCCCGGGCAAGACGCCGTCGTGGTCCGCTCGTTCATGGCCCACCATCAGGGCATGAGTTTCCTGGCCCTGACCGCTTTGCTGCTGAACAAGCCCATGCAACGGCGCTTCGCCTCCGACCCGCAGTTCCAGGCCAGCATGCTGCTGTTGCAGGAGCGCGTGCCGAAAACCGCTGCGCCCTACCTGCATACCCTCCAGGCCCCGGCCGAGGACACCGCCGAGCGCGACCCCGAGGCACAGCTGCGGGTGTTCAAAGAGCCGAACCGGGCGCAACCGGCCGTACAACTGCTGTCCAACGGCCGCTATCACGTCATGGTCAACCACGTGGGCAGTGGCTACAGCCAGCGCAACACGCTGGCGGTGACCCGCTGGCGCGAAGACGCCAGCCGCGACGACCTGGGCAGCTTCTGCTACCTGCGCGATGTCGCCAGCGGCGCCTACTGGTCCACCTCCTACCAGCCGACACGGCACCGCACAAAGCTCCAGGAGGCGATCTTCAGCGACGGCCGCGCGGAGTTCCGCGTGCGCGAACGCGACTTCGACTGCCATACCGAAATTGCCGTTTCGCCCGAAGACGACATCGAACTGCGACGCCTGCACCTGACCAACCATGGCGACCTGCCCCGCACCCTGGAGCTGACCAGCTACGCCGAAGTGGTGCTGGCACCGGCCTTGAGCGATGCCCTGCACCCGGCTTTCAGCAAGCTGTTCATCCAGACCGAACTGATCCGCCCGCTGCAAGCCATCCTCTGCACGCGACGGCCGCGCTCGCAGCAGGACGCCGTACCATGGATGTGCCATGTGCTCGCGGTGCACGGAGCGGACATCGAGGCGCTGTCCTACGAAACCGATCGGGCCCGCTTTATCGGCCGAGGGCGCACCCTGGCGCGGCCGGCGGCCATGGACCCAGACAATGAGGTGTTGTCCGATAGCGCGGGGGCGGTACTGGACCCGATCGTGGCCATCCGCTGCCGCATCACCCTGATGCCCGGCCATGCGACCACGGTTGACCTGGTCACAGGCGTCGCCGACAGCCGCGACGCCTGCCTGCAGCAAGTCGCCAAGTACCGCGACCGGCACTTGGCCGATCGGGTGTTCGACCTCGCCTGGCCGCACAGCCAGGTTTTGTTGCACCAGCTCAACGGTTCGCTGGCCGACGCCCGGCTGTTCGAACAGATGGCCGCCTCGGTGCTGTACCCCAACGCCAGCCTGCGGCCCAACGCAGCGTTGCTGGCCAGCAACCGGCGCAACCAGTCCGGCCTGTGGGGCCAGGGGGTGTCGGGCGACCTGCCGATCGTGCTGGTACAGATCGGCGACCCGGCCAACATTCATCTGGTCAAGCAGATAGTGCTGGCCCATGCCTACTGGCGCCAGAAAGGGCTCGCGCTCGACCTGCTGATCTGGAACGAAGACCAGGCCGGTTACCGCCAGCAACTGCAGGACCTGATCATGGGGATCGTCACCTCCGGCAGTGAAGCGGCCCTGCTCGACCGCCCCGGCGGCATTTACGTAAGGCCTGCGCAGCAACTGTCTGCCGAAGACCGGCTGCTGACTTTGTCGGTAGCCCGGCTGGTGCTCAACGACAATCTCGGCACGCTGGAAGAGCAACTGCACCTGCGCCGGCAGCCAAAGGTCCCGGCGGCTGTTGCGGCCCACCCTGTCAGCCGCCGGCCGGCATCTGCCAGCTATTCGCCCACCGAGCAACCCACGGTGAGGCTGGGCAACCGTTATGGCGGGTTCAGCACCGACGGCCGCGAGTACGTCATTGCGCTGCTACCCGGCTCACCGCCACCAGCGCCATGGGTCAACATCCTGGCCAACCCGCAGTTCGGCAGCGTGGTCTCCGAGGCCGGCAGCGCTTACACCTGGTACGAGAACGCCCACGAGTACCGCTTGACGCCCTGGCACAACGACCCGGTTACCGACGCCAGTGGCGAAACCCTCTACCTGCGCGACGAGGACACCGGCGAGTACTGGTCACCGACGCCGCAGCCCTGCCCAGGCCCTGGCCGTTACTGCACCCGCCACGGCTTTGGCTACAGCGTGTTCGAGCATGTCGAGCAAGACCTGCGCAGCGAGCTGTGGGTGCATGTGGCGCAGGATGCGCCGGTCAAGTTCAGCCGGCTCAAACTGCACAACACATCGGCACGGGTACGCCGTTTGTCGGTGACCTGCTTCGTCGAGTGGGTGCTGGGCGACCTGCCGAGCAAAACCGCCATGCACGTTGTCAGTGAGCCCGACCCTTTCAGCGGCGCGCTGTTTGCCCGCAACAGCTACTCAGTGGAATTTTCCACGCACGTGGCGTTTCTCGATTGCGACCTGCCGATACAGGGCCTGACCTGTGATCGCGGCGAATTCCTGGGGCGCAACGGCGATTGCCAGGCGCCTTTGGGCATGCGTCAGTCACGGCTGTCGGGGCGTACCGGCGGCGGTCTGGATCCCTGCGCGGCATTGCAGGTGGCGCTGCAGCTGGAGCCCGGCGAAAGCCGGGAGGTGGTGTTCCGCCTGGGCGCCGCCCGGGACGCCCGCGCCGCTACCCGCTGCGTCCAGCAATACCGGGGGTTGCAGGCCGCCATGGACGAGTTCGACAAGGTCAGCGCCTACTGGCGGCGGACCCTCGACACCGTGCAGATCGAGACGCCGGAACCTGCACTGGATGTGCTGGCCAACGGCTGGTTGATGTATCAGGTGATCGCCTGCCGGTTCTGGGCGCGCAGCGGCTTTTACCAGTCTGGCGGTGCCATCGGTTTTCGCGACCAGCTGCAGGACAGCATGGCCATGGTCCATGCCGCGCCGGCGTCGGCGCGCCAACACCTGCTGGCCTGCGCTGCGCATCAGTATGCCGAAGGCGACGTGCAGCACTGGTGGCACCCACCGTTGCAGCGCGGGGTGCGTACCCGCTGCTCCGATGACCTGCTGTGGCTGCCGCTGGCCGCCAGCCGCTACGTAGAGGCCACCGGGGATTACGCCGTGCTGGACGAGCCAGTCGGCTATCTGGAAGGCCGCGCGCTAAACGCCGGGGAAGAGTCCTACTACGACCTGCCTGGCCACTCGGCCCTGGTCGAGAGCCTGTACCAGCACTGTCAGCGCGCCCTCGGCCACGCCTTGCAATACGGGGCTCACGGCCTGCCATTGATGGGCAGCGGCGACTGGAACGACGGCATGAACAGGGTCGGCGAACAAGGGCAAGGCGAAAGCGTGTGGCTGGGCTTCTTTGGCCATGAGGTGCTGCGGGCATTCGGCTGCGTCGCCTTGCGCCAGGGCGACAGCGCCTTTGCGTTGCGCTGCACCACCCAGGCCGCCGCACTCGCCGAAAAACTGGAAGCGCACGCCTGGGACGGCGGCTGGTATCGCCGCGCCTGGTTCGACGACGGCCAGGTACTGGGTTCGGCGAGCAACCAGGAATGCCGCATCGACTCGCTGGCGCAAAGCTGGGCGGTGCTGTCGGGCGTCGCTTCGCCCGAACGTGCCCGCCTGGCCATGGCGGCGCTGGACAGCCACCTGGTACGCCGTGACATCGGCATCGTCAAACTGCTCGACCCACCCTTCGACCAGGGCCAGCTGGACCCTGGCTACATCAAGGGGTACCTGCCAGGGGTGCGTGAAAACGGCGGGCAGTACACCCATGCGGCCATCTGGGCGAGCATGGCCTACGCGCACCTGGGCGATGCCGACAAGGCCTGGGAACTGCTGCGCCTGATCAACCCGGTGCGCCAGGGCTGCGACGCGTTGATCGATACTTACAAGGTCGAACCCTATGTGATGGCCGCCGACGTTTATGCGGTTGCCCCCCACGCCGGGCGGGGTGGCTGGAGCTGGTACACCGGCTCCGCCGGCTGGATGTACCGCTTGATCGTCGAAAGCCTGCTGGGCCTGCAACGCAGTGGCGACACCCTGCGCCTGCAGCCGCTGTTGCCGGCAGGCTGGCCGGGTTATGTCCTGCATTACCGCTTTGGCAGCACCCATTACCGCATCGAGGTACGCAACGGCAACGGCAGCGAACTGAGCCTGAGCCTGGACGGCGAACGGCTTGCCGAAGCCAAGCTTCGGCTGAAGGATGACGGGTGCGAGCACCACGTCATTGCCGAGTGTCGGGCCTGCTCGTTGCCTACCATCTGAACCGTTGGGCGCATCACGGCAGCGCTGGCGCAAGCCTTGGCCCCGCTAGGCTAATCTTGTTCCGACAGCCGCTGCCATCGATGGTCCCACGCATGCAACACACGGTAAAACCCCAAAACAACCACTTGCTGGCTGCCCTGTCGCCAGAGGCGTTCAGCAGGTTGGCGCCGGACCTGGAGCACGTCAACCTGCCCTTGGGCAAGGCGCTGTACGAGTCCGGCGACACCCTGTGCCACGTCCACTTCCCGGTCGATGCCATCGTGTCGCTGCTGTATGTGATGGAAAACGGCGCCTCGGCCGAAATTTCGGTGGTTGGTAACGAAGGGCTGGTTGGCATCGCCGTGTTCATGGGCGGCGAAAGCACCCCCAGCCGGGCCATCGTGCAAAGCGCCGGGCATGCCTACCGTCTGCCCGTGCAAAAGATCAAGGACGAGTTCAACCGCCATGGCGAGTTGATGACTTTGATGCTGCGGTACACCCAGGCACTGATCACCCAGATGGCACAAACAGCGGTGTGCAATCGCCATCACTCCATCGACCAGCAATTGTGCCGCTGGTTGCTGTTGTCACTCGACCGCCTGCCGGGCGACCGCCTGTGCATGACCCAGGAACTGATCGCCAACATGCTCGGCGTGCGCCGCGAGGGTGTGACCGACGCCGCCGGCAAGTTGCAGCGCCTGGGGGTGATCGAATACAACCGCGGGCAGATCAGGGTACTGGACCGGGTACGGCTAGAAATGCTGAGCTGCGAATGCTACGCGGTGGTGAAGAAAGAAACCGAGCGACTGCTGCCCTACCTGCCAGGCCCCCAGGGTTGAAGCATTGGTGGTTCAGGCAAAGCGACAACGCTGGCACAAGTATGGCTTACGAAGTGGAAGGGGCGCAGGCTTTGCCGCCCAAGCGCATCAGTTCATTGGAGAAGCACAGGCCGACGATCATCAGTGCCCCCCGATCGTAGCGTTCAGTGCTGCAGCGGAAAGTGCAAATATGACGCCTTTGCCGAAAGTTGATTGCATTGCTGGCGATCCCTGTCGCTAAATTATCGGTCGATAGAATTCCGTCCTGTATCGACGGCACAAAGGTTGAGAAGGCTTTCCCGCAAAAACGCCCAATCGTTATTGTGATATACGCCGCCCGCCAAACTGCCTGTCAGTCGCCTTCTTGTAGTCGCCAAGGGAGAAGGCAGCGGGCTAGCCTGTGGCGATGCAATGGGAATTTACGAACGCTGCAGTGCGCTGCAAAGACTGACGGATATCCGGTTTGGCTATTTTATGCCGGTTTGCAAATTGCTCGACCGCCGCTGTATCAAAACGCGTGGTCTGGATAAAGTCCAAGGCTTCGGGTTTTGTGTGCAAAAACGACGCGACGGGAGGAATAGCCAGTAGCAGCTTCAGTAACCGGAGTGGAATGTGATGCTTGGGAGACGTTAACCCCAACGGTTGTGCAACCTGCATCAGGAGCTCTCGCAAGTTTGGGGTGTGGTCATCAAGTGCCAGCAATTCCTGGCCCACCATGGCGGGGTCAAAAGCACAAACTGCCACCAGCTCCGCCAGATAATCGACGGTGACCAGTGGCAGCCAGTGCTTGGCGGTACCGGGTACAGCAGTGAGCTTTCCCTGCACGAGGTTGCGTATCAGCCCCACCAGTGGCTGACCCTCTAGAATATGCCCCGTGCGGCTGTGGCCACAGACCGTTGCAGGATGGACAACGGTAATCTGCCCACCCTTGGCGGACATGAGCGCCAAGGTCGCAAAATGCGCCTCCAGCTTGCTTCCCTCGTAACCACCAACACGTCGATAGACGGCAGGCCAGTTCGTCAACTCCGGACGACGAGGATCAATTCCGATGCGCTGCAGATGTTCATGATTTTTCAGCATGTAGCCGCCGATCATCAAAAAGCGGCTTTTTTGCTCTGCCGCCAGAAGCGCCACGCGCTTTGCTCCTTCCACATTTACCGCACGAGAATGCTCCATTGAAAGCCCCCAGGCAAAGTGGGCGCCTAGATGGAATATGACGCTGGCGTGCCTTAGCACTTCTCGGTTAGCAGGACTCAGCCCGAGGTTGTCCTGTTCCAAGTCGCCAGCTACGGCAAACACCCGGCTGGCGCACCCTCCCAGATTATCGACTTGCTCCCGCAGTGCAGCCAATTGCGCTGGGCGACGCATCAACACCCTGATGGTGTGACCTTTTGCACTCAGGTTCGCCACCAGATGTTGGCCGATAAAGCCAGTCCCGCCTGTGACAAAGCACTCCACGCTCATTTCCCTGTTCCTTGTTCAAGGTAAGGAATAAAGCGTAAACTATCGACCCAACTCTAAGGTCAAGCGGTATTGTCATGAAAATCGGCGAACTCGAGGCCCGCAGCGGCGCCAGCCGCCATACGCTGCGTTACTACGAACACATTGGCCTGATTTCACCGCTGCGGCAAACTAACAACTATCGCCTTTACACTGAGCAAACGCTGCAAGATCTGGACTTTATCCAGCGCGCGCAAAGCATGGGGTTTTCCCTTGGTGAAATTGGCGAGATTCTGAATGCACAGCGGAACAAGCTGATTGACTGTGCTGACGGCGCCAGGCTAATTGAAAAAAAAATGGCAGAGATCGAGCAGAAGATCGTCAACCTGCAAAGCATTTATCGGTACCTGGATGAAGAGCGTGCAAACCTTGAAGCCAGTGCTGCCAAGCAACTTGAACTTCAGCGGCTGAACAACGCCGCATACTGAACTGTGAGCCCGGGAAACGGAAACTGCAGCCCACGTCGCTCGTGAAGGACCGCAATGGGTCCAAAGCAGTCGGTCGCGAGGGTCGCGAAGCGGCCCCTCCATCCCGGTTAGGTGTCCGCTTCAAACCTTAAGGAAGCTAGCCGATTATTACCGACGTCAACTCAGATCCAGACGTCATTCACAGCCGTTCGCTCCCCGCCTTCATGACCGGTATTCAAAACACCTCGCGGCTCGATCATCATGAGTTTCGTCTCCGTCTCTGCCGCTGTTCTGTGCTCTACCCCACGCGGCACCACATACAGCTCGCCCGGCTTCACATGCACGCAGCCCTCTGGGAGATCGATGCGCAAGAGGCCTTCGAGTACCAGAAACGCTTCATCGGTCTCGGGGTGCGAGTGCCAAATGAATTCACCTTCGATGCGAACCACCTTGAATTGGTAGTCGTTCATTTCCGCGACCACCCGTGGACTCCACTGTTGCTCGATAAGCGAAGCTTTTTGGGTCAGGTTCACAGGCTGCGGTACGCATTGCTGATGTATGCCGGACATGGCAGATCCTCTCTAGTTGGAGCGACCAGCCTATCGAATGGGAAACACGCCTTTCTTGTACGATCCTGCAACTCAGCGAACAGCACGCAAGCGTTCCAGCCAACGCAGAGGCGGCACGCCGTAGGTGCGAGTGAAGTGCCGGGTCATGTGGCTTTGATCGTGAAAGCCTGCGGCGAGGGCGGCATCGACCAGGGTGAAGCCATCCAGGATCAGTCTGCGAAAACAATCCAGGCGCCGTAGCGTGACAAAACGGTAAGGGCTGGTGCCGTACAGGGCGCGAAAGTCCCGCGACAAGCTCCATTGCTCACGCCCGCTGGCCTGTTCGAGCATCTCCAGCGTGATGCCTACGTGCAGATGCTCCATGATGAACGCTCTGGCACGCTCGGCGCTGCGGTAGTCCAGGCGTTTGCGGCCACGTGGCTTACCGCCGACGGCACGCAGCGCCATTGCCAGGTCATACACGGCGTCCTGCTCCTCCAGTGTTTCCAGAGGATGGTCCAAGGCTTGTACGAACGCCTCGCTGGCGCGGTACAAACGCGGGTCGCAGGAGAGCCCGCCGGCGATGAAAGGCAACGGTTCGCCCCCGAGCACGTTCTGGATCAACGACGGGTCGATGTAGGCCATACGGTAGCGAAAGCCCACCTCCGTGCCGGCCATGCCGTCATGTACTTCATCCGGGTGCAGCACAAGGGTGTTGCCTGGCACGCCGTGGCACAGCGCCCCCTTGTAGTGAAAGCTCTGAACACCGGCAAGGGTACGGCCTATCGAGTATGTGTCATGACGATGCGGGTCGTAGCCATGGCCACCAAACCAGGCTTCGATGCGCTCCACGCTGCCAGGCGTAGTGCTGCGTATGACCCAGTCAGAGGTGGATGACGGGTTTGCTTTTCGATCCATGAGAATGCTTGCCGCTATCGAGCCATGTTGGATGGGATGCTTGACCCTTGGTGCTTCAGGATTCCTTTCCGCGGCGGCGTTGATCAATCTTGCGCCTCAGGCGCACGGAAGGCCTTGCTGTAGTAACCAGACGGGTCGAAACAGCAAACGTGCTTCTTGCCGGAGGCAAGCATATCGCATGCATTGGCTATTCGTTTTGCGCGCGTCTGGGCCTGCTTGGCTGACGTGATCCAGTGTATCCAGTCTACTCGTGCGAGGGTCGTCGTATTGGTCCAGACCAGACGAGCCTCAGGCGTGGCTGCAAGGGCCTCCTGGAAATCGGGAGGGATGCCAGGTTCGGGCTCCTTCAGCACAGGGCTCAACTCCAGTGTAACGATGTCGCCAATGGCAGCATTTGCAGCTTCGAGTAACGTAGAGCTGATCTGCAGCCAATGGCTCAGTTGACCATCCGGTTCAAGGGTTGCCTGGAAAGGGTATCCATTCAATGTGCCTTCAACTGTCGTTCTTCCTCGCCTGGGAAGCTGTGCACTCGCCTCTTTTGGCAGGACCACGAATGCCCATGACGACTCATTCCCAGGGTTTGCCGGACGAAGAAGCGTTGCTTCGAAGCGGGATTTCACAACGGCCTTTGTCATTGCAACGCCTCCAGTCACGATGCCAGGTTCAATCGCAGTAAAGACACTTTAACCCGGCAGGGCCGCCAGCACCGCACCCACCATACTGTTGAACGCAGCGGGCGAGTCCACGACGCGCGCAGGGGCTTTTACCTCGCCGTCGGCGCGGGTGGCGCGCCGGGCCTGATCGGCCGTTGCTGACAGCTTCACGATCACCACTTCGCGGCGGGGGTTGATATAGATTTTCTGACCGAAGCGCCCACTGGCCTCGACCGAACCGTCACCGTCGTTCTTCTGGTACCAGTAATTGCGGTAGCCGTAACCAGGGCGACCGGGGCCGAGGTTGCCGTTGGCGAACACCGCCGGGTCCGCAGGCTGGAATGTGCTGTGCACCGCCTGGTTGAAGCTGTCGCCCTTGGCATCGCGGGCCAGTTCGCGGCGCACCAGCTCGGCGAAGCGGGCGGTGTCCCGCAGGTTGCAGCTGATGCCGCCACTGGCCATTTCGGTGCCTAGCGGGTCGACCTGCACGTAGGCATCGTCCTCGGCGAAGCGTGACCACAAACGCTGCTCGACCAGTTGCGCCCAGTTGAGCCCGGTAATGCGCCGCAACGCCCATGCCAGCGCTTCCGGTGAGCCGTTCTGGTAGAAGAACGGCGCCTGGCTACCCGCGTGCGGCGCCTGCTGCACCTGCTGGAGGAAGCTGTAGATATCCCCTGGCATGCCCTCGCGCCGCGGTATCAGGCCGGTGGCTGCAAACAGGCCGAGGTCCGGCGGCATCTGTGGTGGGTACTCCACCGCCACCTGCATGTCCAGGTTGGCCTGCACCGTCGCCTCGCCGAACGGCGTGCCGCGCAGTTCCGGCACGTAATGCGCCAGTGTGCGCTGCGGGTCCAGCGCACCTTCGGCGATCAACTGGGCGGCGATCAGGCCGGTGACCGACTTGGTCATTGACGCCCAGATATGCGCCTGGCCGGGTTGGAACCCTTCCAGATAATGCTCATACACCACCTTGCCCTGATGCAGCACGATCAAGCCGTCGGTGCTGGTTTGCTGCAGGTAACCGGCCAGGGTCAACGGCTGGTCGCCGGCGCTGAAGGCCAGTTGGTCGAGCGCCGCCGCGCTGCCTTCGGCCAAAACCAGCGGCGTGGCCGAGCGGCCGATGCCACGGGTGGGCGACACCTCGCGGGCGTGGCGCATGGACCAGCGCAAGTACGGTGGCTGAAAGGCGTTGGCCTGGTTGACGCGCAATTCCGGTGCTGGTGGGAACCCCTGCATCACGCCCTGCCCGGTCGGTGCCCCGACCGCCAGCCCTGGTGCCAGCGCACCGGCCAGTATCAGGGCGATGCCGGGCAGGTTGGCGGATGATGGCTGCATGCTGCGCTTGGACATTGTCGTGCTCCTTGGTTGTACTAGAAATTGGCACCCACACTGAACGCGACATAATCGCGGTCGCCGCGGGTGCCGTAATCGCCGTCGAGGTAATCGGTGTAGGCCAGGCTTGCCCAGTACTGAGTGGCCAAGCTGACGTCCACGCCCAGGCTGATGGAGCGCGAGCCTTCGTTGAAGGCCGAGCCGTCAGCGGGTGAGTAACCTTTGACGTCATGGGCCCAGGCCAGGCTGGGGCGAATGTCCAGGCCCTGGACAAGGTTCGGGTAGCTCCAGGTCGCGCGCAGCCGGTACCCCCACGAGAAAGGCGTGACAAAACCCTCGCCGTTGCAGTCGCCCGGGCTTTTCGAAATCGCCAGGCACAGGCTGTTGTCGGCCAGTTCGCCGTTGCCATAGGCACCGGAGCGGCCATACCGGGCCCCGAAACGCCCCTCCAGCCCACCGACATAGGTGGCACCCACCTCACCCATCAGCAGCAGCTGGTTGGCGCCCATGACCTGGCTGAACGCCTGCACGGCCGACACCTGGGCCTGGGTAACCTGTTTGCGCCGGTAACCGTCGAACGGCGTGCTGTCGGTTGCCGGGCGCAGGCCATCGGCGTTCAGCGGGCTGCGGCCGGGGGCATTGAGCAACGACTGCAACACATCGTTGCCGTTGAGTTGTACCGGCATGTTCGGCCGATAGCTCACCTCCCCTTGCACGGCGGTACCGTTGCGCAGGGTGGTGGCGAAGGTGAGGCCGTACAGGCGGATGTCCTCCGGGTATTGCGCCAGGTACCGGGAAGTGCCCATGCGCAATGCACCGGCCAGGGTCTGCCCATTGCTGGAAGCCAGGAAGGCGCCGCAGTTGGCCAGCGCCACACCGACATTGCCGCACAGCTCCCTGGCAAAACCCGTATTGCCGTAGTAGCGGCTGCTGACCGTGCCCAGGTAGGGGGAGCGGCTGTGGTAGTTGGCGGCGAACAGGCCGAACTCGGTATCCAGCCGTTCGACGTACCAGTGCAGCGAAAAACCCCATTGGCCGCCATTGCGCGGATCCTGGTCGGCGCCCCGGGGCACCCGCACGCCCTCCTCCGTCAGCGTCACACCGAACGGGGCCAGGGCCTGCGAAACGGCCGGGTTGGTGACCATCTGCCCGCCGACATCCAGGCCCCGGCAGCCCTCGGGCATGAAGTCGTTGCCGGAAAAGAACGTTGCGCAGTTGTCCAGCCGGGCCTGTTCCCAGTCCAGCTGGTAAAAGGCGTCGAAAGACAGCGCCTGGTTGAGGTTTTGCGTGACATACACCAGGTTGACCGGCGCCAGGGCGTCTTTCACCTCGGAGCCTGGCCGACGCAGCGCCGCCTGGTTGAAAGGGTTGATCACGTTCAGCCCGCCCTGGATGAACAGGCTTTCCCCCCAATTGACAACCTGTTTGCCCAGGCGCAGCGAACCGGGCTCGCCGTCGATGTCGTAGAGGGCATAGGCGAAGGCATCGAGCAGCTCCGCGCCTGCGGTTTTCGCCGATACCTGGCGATCGTGGTCGTCGATATCGACTGCGCGCTGGCTGTGGTCACGCTGCGCGGTGTCGTACCAGTAGCTGCCGCGCAGGAACACACCGAGGTTGTCGCGCCGCAGCTCCAGGTCGTGTGTGCCTTTGAAAATCGCCGAGAACACATCGCCCGCCCGGTAGTTGCGTCGCCCGTCGTTGCCATTGGCCGCCTGCAACTGCTGTTTGTCGGGGTTGGCGGTGCTGACTGCGCTGCCGAACGACAGGGCCGAGTCGAAACGCCCCTGTAACGGGCCAACGTCGAATTGCACGCCCGCCACCGGGGTGGCGAGCAGGCAGCACAGTGCCGCCAGCGGCGCGCGGCGCCGGCAGAAAAGTAGGGTTGCGCTCACTCTTAACCTCTTGTTGTTTTATTAGAGAGGGAAATGATGGGTTCAGCGCGGACGCGCCGGCCGCCCAAGCCGGCGGTGTCGGTGATCAGAAGTATCAGGCAGGTTGAACGCCCCTCACAAATAGCGTCTTCGGATCAATGCCATGCCGGTTCGTTATGGCTGGATGGGTCGGGCGACGCGATCAGGCTGCCGAGAACGCTGCGCAGCCTGGCGGGGATGGCGACCGGGCGGTTGTCGCGACGGTCGACGAAAACGTGGGTGAAACGGCCGGCCGCGCAGGCTTCAGGTTCGCCCTCGACGAACACGGCCAGCGCGTAGTGCACCGAACTGTTGCCCAGACGCTCGACGGCGATGCCCACTTCGATGCGTTGCGGGAAGGCAACGGCGGCAAAATAGTCGCAGGCGGAACCGGCCACATACGCCACCACCGGGTCGTGGTGGATATCCAGGCCGGCATGTTCGATCAGCCAGGTATTCACGGCACTGTCGAAAAACCCGTAATAGACGACGTTGTTCACATGCCCATACAGGTCGTTGTCATGCCAGCGCGTGGTGATCGGCTGGAAGTGGCGGTAGGCGCCGCGCAGCGGGCGCTCCCTGGCCATGGTCAGAACGCCGCCTGGTAGAGGGCCAGGGCATCGGCAAGGGTGACCTTGCGCGGGTTGTTGACCAGCAGCCGTTGCTGTTGCAGGGCATCCTCGGCCAGCCGCGGCAGGCTGTGCCGCGGTACACCGACATCACGCAGCCGGCCGGGCAGGCCGCAGCGTGGCGCCAGCTGCGCAAGCTCATCGATGAACTGGCTGCACAGGTCATGGGGGTCGCCAGGCACCAGGCGCTCGCCCAGCAGCGCCGGCGCCAATGCCGCATAGTCGGCGAACGCCTCGCGCCGGTTGAAGCGCATCACGTGGGGCAGCACCAGCGCATTGGCCAGCCCGTGCGGCACGTGGTAGCGCGCCCCCAGCGGGTAAGCCAGCGCATGCACCGCCGCCACCGGCGCGTTGGCAAATGCCTGCCCGGCCAGGCAGGCGCCCAGCAGCATGGCCTGGCGCGCCGCCAGGTTGCCACCGTTGTGTACCGCCTGGTCGAGGTTGCCGGCCAGCAGCACCAACGCTTCGCGGGCCAACAGGCTGGACATCGGGTTGCGCTTGAACCGGCTGGTGGTGGCCTCGATGGCATGGACCATGGCATCGATACCGGTGGCGGCAGTGATCGCCGGTGGCAGGCCCAGGGTGCGCTCGGCGTCGAGCAGCGCCAGGTCGGGCAGCAACAGCGGCGAAATGACCGCCATCTTGGCCGCCTCGCCGGTGGTGATCACGGCGACCGGGGTGACCTCGGAGCCGGTCCCGGCGGTGGTCGGCACCTGGATCAGTGGCAGGCGCTGGCCCTTGGCCTGGTCGATGCCATAGACCGCCTCCAGGGTCTGGTCACAGGCGGGGTGTGCCAGCAGCGCCACCAGCTTGGCGACATCCATGGAGCTGCCGCCACCGAAACCGACGATCAGCTCGGCGCCGATATGCCGCGCCCGGCCCACCGCCGCCAGCACGCAGGCATGGCTGGGGTCGGCGCTGACCTCACCGAAGATCGCCACGCTCAGGTGAGCCTGGGTGAACCCTGGCAGTAAATCATCGAGCATGCCCAGGTTGACAATGCCCGGGTCGGTCACGATCAGCACACGGCGCACGCCGCGTTGCTGGCACAGCTGCGCCAGGCGCCCGGCGGCACCGGGTTCGCACAGCAGATGAGGGGGGGTGGCAAAACTGAAAGGCTGCATGCTCATGTTCCTCTTGTTGTTGTGGGTGAACAGCTGGGCAGGGTCAGAAGGCGAAGTGCGCTTCATCCAGGCTCATCAGGCACTGTGCGCCGCCGCGCAACGCCTCGCAGTGGGCATTTGCGCGCGGCAATACCCGCCGCCAGTAGAAGCCTGCGGCGTGCAGCTTGGCTTGGTAGAAGGCACTGTCTGCGCTGCCTGCGGCCAGTGCCGCGCTGGCCGTTACGCCAGCGCGCAGCCACAGCGCGGCCAGCAGCACGTAGCCCGAGTAGGCAAGGAAGTCCACCGACACTGCACCGATTTCCTGCGGGTCACAGCGGCAGGCATCGACCACCTCGGCGCTCAGGTTGCGCCATTCCTGCAGGCGCTGGACGACCGCCTGGGCCATCCCGGCCAGCTCGTCGGCAGCGCAGCCGCGAGCCGCTTCGAGCAACTCATCGATGAGCAGGCGCAACTGCTCGCCACCATCGCCAAGCACCTTGCGGCGGATCAGGTCCAGCGCCTGGATGCCGTTGGTGCCTTCGTACAACTGGGTGATACGGCTGTCGCGCATCAGCTGCTCCATGCCCCATTCGCGGATATAGCCATGCCCCCCGTACAGCTGCACCCCCAGGCTGGCGACCTCCTGGCCGACATCGGTGAGGAAGGCTTTGACGATGGGGATCAGCAACGCCGCCCGCCGCCCGGCGGCCGCTTGCACGTCTGACTGCGGGGCACCGTGCTCCTGATCCAGCGCTTGCGCTGCAAAGGCCGCCAGCATGCGGCAGCCCTCGCTAAGGGTTTTCTGGGTCAGCAGCATGCGCCGCACGTCCGGGTGGCAGATGATCGGGTCGGCATTGCGCTCGGGTGCCACCGGCCCAGCCAGGCTGCGCGACTGCAAGCGCTCGCGGGCATAGGCCAGGCCACCCTGGAAGGCCGCCTCGGCGATGCCCAGCCCCTGCAGGCCAACCTGAAACCGCGCATCGTTCATCATGGTGAACATGCAGGCCAGGCCCTGGTTGGCCTCACCCACCAGCCAGCCGCGGGCGCCCTCGAAGTTCATCACGCAGGTCGCTGCACCCTTGATGCCCATCTTGTGCTCGAGCGCACCGCATTCGACGGCGTTGCGCGCGCCTCGCCCACCGCTACCGGTGCATTCGAACTTGGGCACCAGAAACAGGCTGATGCCACGCACACCGGCCGGCGCATCCGGCAGGCGCGCCAGCACCAGGTGGACGATGTTGTCGGTCAGGTCCTGGTCGCCGCCGCTGATGAAGATCTTGCTGCCGCTGATGCGGTAGCTGCCATCGCCTTGCGGCTCGGCGCGGGTGCGCAGCAGCGCGAGGTCGGTGCCGGCCTGTGGCTCGGTCAGGCACATGGTGCCGGCCCATTCGCCGCTGACCAGTTTGCCGAGGTAATCGCGCTTGAGCGCTGCGCTGCCATGCCGATGCAAGGCCAGCACGGCGCCCTCGGTCAGGCCGGAATAGATCCGAAACGACAGGGACGCGCCCATCAGCATTTCGTGAAAGCACGCCGCGACCATTTGCGGCAGGCCCTGGCCATGGTGCTCCACGGGGCCGGTCATGCCACCCCAGCCCTGCTCCACATATTGCCGGTAGGCCCGGCGAAAGCCATCAGGGGTGCGCACAGTGCCTTGCTCCAGGCGGCAGCCCTGCTCATCGCCCTGGCGGTTAAGCGGCGCAACCACCTCGCCGGCAAACCGTGCGCCTTGTTCGAGGATGCCATCAATGGTTTCGCGGTCCAGCTCGTTGCCCAGGCGGGCACAGTGCGCCGTCACATCGAACAGTTCGTGCAGGACGAAGTGCATGTCACGCAGGGGGGCTCGGTAGTTCATGCGCGGCCCTCGCGCACATCGGCCAGCTGCTTGCCCCCAGCCACCAGGCGCATCAGCAGCCCGGCCGGGCGCCAATGTTCACCGAACAGGCCTTGCAGGCGTTCCAGCCGCGCCAGCAGCAGGCTCACCCCCTGCTGGTCGGCCCAGCGCATCGGCCCACCGACCTCTACCGGGAAGCCATAGCCATGCAGGTACACCCGGTCGATGTCGGCGCTGCAGCTGGCCACCGACGCCTCGAGAATCTTCGCCCCTTCGTTGACCAGGGCCAGCAGGCAGCGCTCACGGATTTCCTCGTCGTCGATCACCCGCCGGTGCACGCCCAGGTCCTGAGCGACCTTGAGCACCAGTGCATCGACCTCGGGGTCGTGCATGGCCTCGCGGCTGCCGGGGGCGTAACGGTAGTAGCCGTGGCCGGCTTTTTGCCCGAAACGCCCCAGCGCGCACAGGGCATTGTCGACCTGCAGCAATGGCGCATCCATGGCTTTACCGGCCAGCTGGCGCGCCCGCCACTCCAGGTCGACGCCCACCACGTCATACATGCGGAACGGGCCCATGGCCATGCCGAATGCCTGCAGCGCCTCGTCCACCTGCCGCGGCGTGGCGCCTTCAAGCAGCAGCTTGCGCGCCTCGGCCGCATAGGTGGCGAGCATGCGGTTGCCGATGAAGCCCGGGCAGTTGCCGGCCACCACCACTTCCTTGCCCATGCGCTGCCCCAGGGCCTGGGCCGCATCGAGCACTGCGGGCGAGGTGCGCTCCCCACGCACCACTTCCAACAACTTCATCACATGGGCCGGGCTGAAAAAATGCAGCCCCAGCACCTGTTCGGGCCGACGGGTCACGGCAGCGATGGCATCGATGTCCAGTGCCGAAGTGTTGCTGGCCAGGATGGCTTCGGCTTTGAGCGTGCTGTCCAGGGTGCGGAAGATGTCCTGCTTGAGCGCAAGGTTCTCGTACACCGCTTCGATCACCAGGTCGGCTTCGGCGAGGTCGGCATAGGCCGTAACCTGGCGCACCCGCGCCAGGCAGGCGTCGGCCCCGGCCTGGTCGATACGCCCCTTGGCCACCTGCTGTGCCCAGGTCTGCGCAAGCATCGCCAGGCCGGCTTCGGTAGCACGCGGGTCGTTGTCCAGCCACAGCACCGGAAGGCCGGCACGGGCCAGGCTGATGACTATGCCGCGGCCCATGGTGCCGGCACCGATCACCGCCGCCAGCTGAATGTTATAGGGAGTACTCACGGGTGACGCTCCTGATGACTGTTATGAAGGCATTGCCCTCACCCTAGTCAGGCGCCTACTATTTTTGAAATTCTCATTTTCCATCCCATGTATTTTTTGCATGAATATAGCCAACTTCGACCTCAACCTGCTGCGCGTACTGGACATGCTGCTGCGTGAACAGAACGTTTCCCGCGCCGCCGAGCGCCTGGCCCTGACCCAGCCGACGGTGAGCAATGCCTTGGCGCGCCTGCGCGACCTGCTCGGCGACCCGCTGCTGGTGCGCGTGGGCCGGCGCATGCGCCCCACCCCGCGCGCCTTGGCCCTGGAAGGCCCGATCCGCGCGGCGCTGCAACAGATCGAGCAAACCCTCGGCGCCGGCGACAGCTTCGACCCGCAGCTCAGCCACCGCCAGTTGCGTATCGCCCTCACCGACTTCGCCGAGCAGCTGTGCATGCCCGGGTTGCTGGCCACCTTGCAGACCCACGCGCCGCATTTGCGCGTGGACGTGCTGCACCTGACGCCCAACCTGCCGGCCGAAGCCCTGGACCGAGGCGAACTCGACCTGGTGCTGGGGCGCTTCGATGATGTCCCCGCGCGCTACGAGCGGCGCCACTGGCGCAGCGAAACCCTGCACGTGGCGGTGCGCCAGGGCCACCCCGAAGTGGATGGCGCGCTCGACCTGCAAGCCTTCCTGGGCCTGCGCCACCTGTGGGTGCACGGCGGTCAGACCCGCGGCATGGTTGACCAGTGGCTGGGTGAACAGGGCCTGGCCCGTCGCATCGTCTACACCACGCCCAATTACCTGCAGGCCGCGCACCTGGCCGCAAGCTCCGACCTGTGCGTGGTGCTGCCCACCGCACTGGCGCGCCATTTCGCCCGGCTGCTGCCGCTGCAGGTATTGGACCTGCCGTTCGCCCTGCAGCCGTTCCAGCTGGAGCTGGTGTACCTTGCCCACCGCCAGCACGACCCGGCACTGGCCTGGCTGGTGGCGCGCATCATGGAGATTGGCACCAGCTGAGCCATCGCATTTGGGCATGGGTGGCCATGCAAGAGTGGTATTGGTTCGCCAATGAGCTCTGTCCTTAGAGTGTTCGCCCTCAGAACAACAAGGATCACCCCATGCGCCTACGCACACTGCCCTGCCTGCTGGCCCTGGCCCTGCCCTACGCGGCGCTGGCCGAAGGCCCCGCCAAGGACGCCACCGACCTCACCCGCCAGAGCAATCAGCATTGGTTGCAGCGCCTGCCCTTCGCTGACCGCAGCGATTTCGACAATGCCCGCCGCGGCCTGCTTGAAGCCGCCGACCAGGCCGTGGTCAATGCTGATGGCAAAACGGTCTGGGACCTGCAGCGCTACGCCTTCCTCACGGGCGAGGCACCGGCCACGGTCAACCCGAGCCTGTGGCGCATCGCGCAGCTCAATACCATTGCCGGGTTGTTCAAGGTCACCGACGGCATCTACCAGGTGCGCGGCCTGGACCTGGCCAACATGACCCTCATCGAAGGCGAGCACGGCCTGATCGTGATGGACCCGCTGCTGTCAGTGGAAACCGCCCGGGCCGGGTTGGCGATGTACTTCCGCCATCGCCCGCAGCGGCCGGTGGTGGCGGTGATCTATACCCACCCGCACGTCGATCACTTCGGCGGTGTGCGTGGGGTGATCGACGAGGCCGAGGTCAAGGCCGGCAAGGTGCAGGTCATCGCCCCGCAGGGGTTCTTCGAGCATGCCATCAGCGAAAACGTGCTGGCCGGGCCGGCGATGAAGCGCCGTGCGCAGTACATGTACGGCGCGCCGTTGCCACGCGGGCCACGCGGCCAGGTGGATGCCGGCCTGGGCAAGGGAGTGCCGGCCAATGCCACGGTCAGCCTGATCGCCCCGACCCGGCTGATCGAAAAACCCTTCGAGACCCTGCGCATCGATGGTGTCGATATCGAGTTCCAGCTCACACCTGGCACCGAAGCACCTGCTGAAATGAACCTGTGGTTCCCCCGGTTCAAAGCCTTGTGCATGGCCGAAAACGCCTCCCACGTGCAGCACAATGTGCTGACGCTGCGCGGCGCCCAGGTGCGCGATGCCAAGGTGTGGGCGCACTACCTGGACCAGTCGCTGTTGCGCTATGGCCAGCAAGCCGAAGTGGTGTTTGCCCAGCACCACTGGCCCACCTGGGGCGGGGCTGCGATCCGCGATTACCTGGCCGATCAGCGCGACATGTATGCCTTCATCGACAGCCAGACGCTGCGCCTGATCAATCGCGGCCTTGGCCCCACCGAAATCGCCGCCGAACTGACCACCTTGCCGCCACGGCTGGCCAGCAAATGGTACAGCCGCGACTACTATGGCTCGCTCAGCCACAACGTGCGGGCGGTGTATCAACGCTATATGGGCTTTTACGACGGCAACCCGGCAACCCTCAACCCATTGCCGCCTGCCGACGCCGGGGCCCATTACGTCAAGGCCCTGGGCGGTGCCGAACGGGTGCTGACACTGGCCCGTGAGGCTTACGGCAATGGCGACTACCGCTGGGTTGCCGAGCTCACCCGGCACCTGGTGTTCGCTCAGCCCGACAACAGCGCGGCGCGCGAGCTGCAAGCCGACGCCTTGGAGCAACTGGGCTACCAGAGCGAGAACGCCACTTGGCGCAACGCCTACCTGACCGGTGCGCAAGAGCTGCGCAACGGCGTGGCCCCAGCCGCAAGCAAGGGCGGCAGCGCCGACGACCTGGTGCGCGCCCTGACCCCGACGCTGTTCTTCGACTACCTGGGGGTACGCGTGGATGCCGCCAAGGCCGCCGAGCAGGACCTGACCATCAACTGGCACTTTACCGACCTGAACGAAGACTACGCCCTCACCCTGCGCAACGGTGTGCTCACCCACCGCGACCTCACCCGCCACGGGCAGGCGGATGTCGAGGTGAACATGAGCAAGGCCACCCTCGACCGCATCGCCCTGAAGCAGACCGGCTTTCTCAAGGAAGCGACCCTTGGGGATATCAACATCAGCGGCGAGCGCCTGAAGTTCATGCGCTTCATGGCCGGGCTGGACGAGCCGGATGGGCGCTTCAATATCGTCACCCCCTGAAGCACCCGCAGCGCCGCTCTAGAACGAGCGGCGCAACCACACGCCCAGCACCAGGCCCGCCACCCCCAACGTACACAGCGGCACGCTCCAGGCGGCGGCGTGGCCCTGCTCGCGGCGCAGCATGCCCAAACCACGGCGGTAGACGCCGCGTTCACGGGCCCGGCCAAGCAGTGCCAGCAGCACCGCCATGCCAGCAACCACCGGCATTTCGCCACGCCACGCCAGGCAGGCGACCAGCAGCAATGCAACCTGCGTGCGCCGCCAGGCCAGCACCGTACGTTCGGCCTGCAGCCCGGTGTCGCCCGTGGGTTCAGCCATGCCAACGCGCCCATAGCAGGCCCACCAGCGCCACACAGGCAAGCCCGCACGCCACGCTCAGCAGCGGCACCAGGCGGGGCAGCGGCAATGGCGCCTCGCGGCGCAGTGCGCGTTCCACCGCCAGCCAGCGCCAGCCGGCGCCCAGGCTCACCAGCAAGCTGGTGGCCAGCAACGCCAGCTCCATCGCCACCCGCCCCGACGTGGGCCAGCTATGGGCGGCGAAGGTTTCGATGGCAATGGCGCCGCCGAGCAACGCCAGGGCGGTGCGGATCCAGGCAAGAAAGGTGCGTTCATTGGCCAGGGTGAAACGCGGGTCGGGCGCCTTGCCCTGCCCCAGCAACCAGCGCTCCCAAGGGCTGTGACGGTGATCGGAATTCATCGGGGGTCCTGTGTCAGCGCAGCCCTTGGCTGCGCAATGCGCCGGGTGAGAAGTACGAAGCACTGGTGCGCACATCGAAAGCGTACGGCCTTGGCTGCTCGTTGGTCAGGCCCGACAGCTGATAGCGGCCACTGCGCAGGTCATAGATCGCCTCCATGGCATTGACCAGCGCCTGCCCGGTGACGTGGTAGTAGCTGTGCGCCTGAGCAGTGCGCCACAACTGCCCCTGGTGATCGAAGAAGTCCGCCTCGACGATGGCCCAGCTGTCCTCGTCCAGGTAGTAGCGGCGGCTGGCATAGATATGCTTCGCCCCAGGCTTGAGGGTGCCCACCACTTCCCACACCCGGTGCAGCTCGTAGCGGGTGGGTTGCGGGTTGACGTGGCCCGGCCCGATCAGCGCGGCATAACCGAGCAGTGGCGATGCCAGGCGATAGCTGTTGTACGGCACGTGCAGGGCCTTCTTGCCCACCAGGGTCCACTGGTAGAGGTCTGGTGCACCATTGAACATGTCGCGGCTGTCGGCGGTGCGCAGGCCGGCCGTGCCCGGGGTGATGCTGTCATAGGCCAGCGCCGGGGCGCGCCGCACCCGCCGCTGGCTGCTGCTGTACAGCCACGACAGGCGCGGCTGCGCAACCTGATCCAGGGTTTCGTGCAGCACCACGGCATCGCCCGCCAGGCGCGACGGCGAGGTCATGCGGTAGCTCAGGTAGTACAGCACGTTACCCGTCTGGCCATCGTCAAGCACATCGGGACGGGCAAACGTCTGTTGCAGGCTCATCGTGGCAAAGCGCCCATCGCCACGCGGCGTGATGCTGTCCGAAGCCAGGCTGAAACTGCCGTTGCGTGGCCGGGTGAGGTGGTTCCACAGCACCTGCAGGCCGTTGTCGGGCCTGGGGAATGCCAGCACGCCGTTAAAGCCTTCCACGCCGTTGCCGTCATTGACCAGGCGAGCGCTGGCAGCATTGTGCCGGGCCCATTCGCCCACCTGAGGCGGTACCGCGACACTGCGGTGCGACGGATACACCGGCAGGCGAAACGTCTTGGGGTAGCGCTGGATCAAGGCCACCTGCCCCGCCGTCAGTTGCTCACGGTACTGCCCGTAGTTCTGCGCCGTGATGACGTACAGCGGCTGCTCATCGGCGTACGGGTCCAGCGGCGTGCCGTTGACCGCCAGCGACACCTGCCCCGCTTGCAAGCCCCCCGCGCCAGGCCGGAATGCGGCCGTCGCTGCTGGGCCCGCGTTCAGCCCCCACCGGCGTCAGGTCTGGAAGCAGCGGCGTGGCCGCGACATGCAGGGCCAGCAGGCTGGCGTTGATAAGCAGAATACTGCGTAGCAGGGCGACAGGTTTCATCGGGCTTGGCCTCTTGTTGTTGTGTTGTCCTGGCCGGGCTTGCCTTGGCCCGCCCTTTCGGGGTGATACTAGGAGCCGCGCTTCGAACCCCACAAATAACGTGTTCGGATACGTGCCATATCAGTTCGGCATACCCTTGGAACCGCTCCGATGACCCTGAAACAGCTCCGCTACCTGATCGCCATCGTCGAAGCCGGCAGCTTCTCTTCGGCTTCACGCCGCGCCTACATTGCCCAGCCGGCGCTGAGCAGGCAGATCAGCCTGCTGGAAAGTGAACTGGAAATGCAGCTGCTTGACCGCCAGCACGACGGCATTGCCCTGACCGATGCCGGGCGCCAGCTTTACGAGGTGGCCCGCCAGGTGGTGCAGAAACTGGACTCGGTGAAGGACGAGCTGAAATCCAGCCGCGGCGACCCCAAGGGCCACGTAGCCATTTCCATTCCGGCCACCGCGGCCGACCTGCTGCTGCCGGAAATCGTCAGGCGCGCCGAACAGCGCTTCCCGGGCGTGACCCTGACGGTGTGGGACGGCCTCAGCCGCGAAGGCGGCCAGGCCATCGAACTGGGCAAGGTGGACTTTGGCGTGGTGCCCAATGCCGAGGAACTCGACCATGTCGAGGCCGAGCCGATCTTCACCGAGGCGCTGTACTGGGTCGGCGCATCAGCAGCGGGCACACCCGACACCATCACCCTGGCCGAAGCCGCCGCCACCCGGCTGGTGCTGCCGCCCCGCGCGCTGCACCTGCGCCGGCGCATCGAGCAAGCCGCCATGGAGGCCGGGGTGCCATTGACCGCAGCTTACGAACAACAATCGGCGCCCGGCATCGCCAGCCTGGTGCGTGCCGGCCTGGCGGCGACCATCAGCAACTGGCCGCCGCTGAGCGAACTGCTCGAACCCACGGCGGCGCGGCGCATCGTCGAACCGCGCATCAGCCGCACCATCGCCCTGGCGCACTCCCAGCACAAACCCTTGTCGTTCGCCGCCGGTTGCCTGCGCGACCTGGTGCGCGGCGTGCTGATCGACCTGGTCAACAGCGGCCGCTGGCGCGGCGAACTGATCGGCAAAGAGCCCGAACCGCTGGAGGCCGTCCTGGGCGTTCAGCTGGCAGTCTGAGCGCGCACCTGCCCGTCCCTTGCAGCCGACTCGCGCAGGCGTTGTCGGGTGCGCTGCGGGTTCAAGGTGGCCAGGCCGACCAGCCCGGCCACCACCAGCACCGCGCCGCATACCAGGAACCCCTGGGCATAGCCCGCCGGGTGTTCGGCACCCGCGCCCTGCACCAGCAAGCCGGTCACCACCGGCGCTGCCAGCCCGGCCAGCGAGGCGATGCCGTTGCCCATGGCGAGGATGCCGCCGCGCTGGGCCGCTGGGGTGAACTCCGCAAGCATCGCCGGCCCCACGGAATACATGACCAACGCTAGCCCACCACTCAAGGTCAGCGAGGCAACCCGCACGGCGGTGCTCAGCCCAGGCAGGATCAGCGACGCCGACAACAGCCCGCCCAGCACCAGGCACACTGAAACGAACACACCGCGTGCCACCCGTGAAGGCAGGCCGCGACGCATCAGGCGCTGGGAGAACCAGGCCAGCAGCAAGCTCAGCGGTGTGGTCACGACCACGAACATGACGAAGATGCGCCCGGTCTGCAGCGGGTCGATACCCAGGCCCACTTGCAGGTAACTGGGTACCCAGGTAAGGGTCAGCGCCAACGACCAATTGGCAGCGAAGTGGCACAGGTAGTTGCCCAGCACACTGGCGTCGCCCAGCAGCCGGCGATAAGGGATTGCCGGCTCATCGGCCTTGAGCTGGCTGCTGCGCAGGCGCTCCAGGGTGCCCTCCTGGCCCAGCCGCCACCACAGCAGGCACCAGACCAGGCCGATCAGCGCAAGGATGATGAAATTGCTGCGCCAGCCGTAATGCAGGCTGACCCAGGGGATCATCGCACCGGCCACCAGCAGCCCCATGGCACTGCCAGCATGCAGCAGGGCCACCGGCAGGTTGCGCCGATCGTTGGGGAACCACTTGTACAGCGCATGGGTGGCCACAGGCGATGCCGGCCCCTCGCCGATGCCCAACAACACCCGGCACGCCACGATGGCCCACAGTGAGGTGGCAAACAGCATCGGCAGCTGGATCAGCGCCCAGAACAGGCCCATGCCCAACAGCAAGGTGCGGGTGGGGCGCCGGTTGGCCATGAAGCCACCGACCACGGCGGAGATCGCGAAAAACCAGTGCAGGGCACCGCCGATCAGGCCGAACTGGGTGGCCGTCAGGCCCAACTCGGCGCTCATCGGCACCGCCACCAGGCCGATCACCACCTTGTCGAGAAAGTTGACCAGCATCAGCAGGGCCAGCAGCGCCGCCACCAGCCAGGCAGTACGGGGGTTGGGCAGGGAAGAATCCGCAGTCATGGCGAGTACTCTTGTTATTGTTGTAGGTGTTGCCAAAAGGCCGCCGCAGGGGCGGCCCGATGGTCATGCAGGCATCAGCACGCCTTTGGCGATGGTGTTGCGCTGGATCTCGCTGGTGCCGGTGAGGATACGCATCATCCGCGTAGCGCGGAAAACCCACTCCACCGGGTGGCCCTGCATCAGCCCGGCGCCGCCATGCACCTGCACCGCCTTGTCAGCGATGCGGAAGGCCGCCTCGGAGACGAACAGCTTGCACATCGGCGCCTGGGTACGGATATCGCCGCCGGCGTCGCTCACCTGGGCCGTGGCGTAGACCATGCTGCGCGCAGCGTGCAGCTCGGTGGCCATGTCGGCGATCATGTGGTTCACCGCCTGGAACATGGCGATTGGCTGGCCGAACTGCTTGCGGCTGCGCGCATGCTCGATCGACAGGTTCAGGGCCAGGCCGGCCATCCCCAGCAGGGTCGGGCAATGCAGCAGGCGGTTGAGGGTGATGCGCCCCATGGCCAGCTTGAACCCCTGCCCTTCTTCACCAATCAGGTTGGCCGCTGGCACGCGTACATTGTCGAGCACGATATCGCCATGGGCACCCCCGCCGGACATCACCGAATAATCGCTCTCGATACGTACGCCCGGGGCCTTGAGGTCGACGAAGAACGCCGAAATACCCGGGGCGCCCTGCCCTGGCCCGGTCACTGCCAGCAGCACCGCCAAGTCGGCGTAGGTGGCCCCGGAGATATAGCGCTTGCTGCCGCTGAGCACATAGTGGTCACCGTCACGGCGCGCCTGGGTACGAATGGCGGTCGCATCCGAACCGGCCTCGGCTTCGGTCAGCGCAAAGCACACGGCTTTTTCAGCGCGGCACACGGGCTTCAGGAAGGTCTCGACCTGGTAGGGGCTGGCCACCTTGAACAGGTGGCCGACCCGCGGCGGCCCAGACAGCTCCCCCAGCACATGCGGGGCCAGCATGGAGCCTGTCAGCACCGTCGCTTCTTTCACCGCGCACAGGTCGGCCACGTTCAGGCCGGCCCCACCCATGCTCTCGGGCAACATGATGGTGTACAGGCCTTGTTCGCTTGAACGCTTCCATACCTGCCGCAGCACCGCCTGCGGGTGCGGGCGCGCCCAGTCCAGGTTCGCCTGCTGCTCCAGCGGGCGAACCTGGTCACGGACGAAACCCTCGATCGCTTCGATGATCTGCGCAGCCTTTGCACTTGGTTGATACATGGTGATGCTCCCTGGTCAGATACGACGTTCGCTGTGTTGCCAGTAGGTGTCCCGGACGAGGCGGCGCACCACCTTGCCGTTGGGGTTTTTCGGCAGTTCGCTGACAAAGTCCACGCCGCGCGGCTTCTTGAACCCGGCCAGCGCACGCCCGCAACGCTCGATCAGCTCGGCGGCCTCCAGCTGCGCCCCGGGCTTGAGCACCACCACCGCGCGTACCGCTTCGCCCCACTGCGCATCGGGCACGCCGACCACTGCTGCTTCGAACACTTCGGGGAAGCTGTAGATGACTTGCTCCACTTCGCTGGGGTATACGTTGAACCCGCCGGAAATGATCATTTCCTTCTTGCGATCGACGATGAACACGTAACCCTGCGCATCCACCTTTGCCAGGTCGCCGGTGAGGTAGTAGCCGTCACGCATGACTTCGGCGGTGAGCGCCGGGGCGCGCCAATAGCCCTGCATCACGTCCGGGCCCTTGACCACGATCTCGCCGACTTCGCCGGGGGCGACATCCTCGAACGCCTCGTTGACCACCCGCAGGTCGGTCTCGAAGTAGCACCGCCCGCAGGAGGCCAGGCGTTGATAGTCGCCGTCTTCCACCAGGTGGTCCTGCTCGGTCAGCACCGTGACCAGCGAGCAGGTTTCACCAGCGCCGTACCCTTGCACCAGAATCGGCCCGAACAGTTCGATGGCCTTCTTCACCAAGGCTGGCGCCATGGGCGCGGCACCGTACATGACCAGCTTCAGGCTGGACAGGTCGAAGCGCTCCACGCCAGGGTAATTGACCAGCCGGTTGATCATCGCCGGCACCAGGAACAGCCGCGTCACCCGTTCGCGCTGGATGGTCTCCAGCAACAGGCGGTCGTCGTAACGATCGAGCAGCAAGTTGCAGGCGCCCACCGCCAGAAGCGGCATGATCTGCATGCCGCTGGCATGGGTGATGGGCCCCACGTGAGCCATGACGTCGCCTGGCCCGGAGCGCCGTGTGGGGCTGGCGATGCTCTTGCGCACCAGCGCCTTGCGGTTGCCGAACGACAACATGGCGGCCTTGAGCACGCCTGAGCTGCCGGAGGTGTAGTGCAGCACGGCCAGCGCATCGTCGGCCGGGTCCAGGCCCAGCGCTGCTTCGCTGCCGCGCTCAAGCAACGCGGCATAACCCAGGTCACCGCCTTCGCCCTCCAGCACGATCAACTGGCGCAGCAGCGGCAACTCCGCACGCCGCGTCGCCAGCGCCTGGGCAAAGCTGGCGTCGGTGATCAGTGCAACGCTGCAGGAGTCTTCCAGCACCCGCACCACTTCATCCAGTGACAGCCGCGCATTGATCGGCACCTTGACCATCGCCGCCTTGTACAGCGCCACTTCCGCTTCCACCAGCTCCACGCGGTTGGCGGCGAGGATCGCCACATGCTCGCCGACGGCCACGCCCAGCGAGCCCAGCCCTGAGGCCAGGCGGTTGCTGCGGCGCTCCAGCTGGGCGTAGGTGACACGTGTCTGGCTGTCCGCCACGGCAATGTGGTCCGGCCAGTAGCGGGCACTTCGGGTAATGATCGTTCCAAGGTTCACGTTGTTGTTCTCGTCGACAGGAAGACATCGACGATGCTAAACAGCCATGCGCGGGGAGATGTAATACAAGATTCAGATGCCGGCCATAACGTTATTAGCTGGCGCAATGCATGAGACGTGCTCGAACTGCCGCTCGGTGTGCGTGCTGGAATACGTCGACCACCCGCTAGGCCGTATGATCGAAGGCGATGGCCAGCGCAAGGGCCATTTCAAGGAAGCTGAGCTAAGACCTCAGATCATCATTAGTAATCAATCAGATAGAGATCTTGCAACATGGGGCCGTCATGTGACGGTCATACCTGATGGACACCCATTCAAGGTTCGATCGTCTGTGCTGGCCTCATCGCCGGCAAGCCAGCTCCCACAGCAATATCACCAGCCTTCAGGCGAGTGCTGGACTTGTGGGAGCCGCGTTTGCCGGCGATGGACCGCTCATTGTCGATGGATTTCAACCTGAAGTCCTTCCTCCTCACGTGGCGCGCGAAAGTAGCTTGTGATCAGATCGAACTCCGCATCGCTCGCCGCAAATTCATGTTCGCCACGGTGGTTGCGAAGATGCAACCTGCCACGACAAGTATCATCGTCCACTTCAAGGTAGTGGACGCAGTGTGCAGCCTCGGCTGCATCAGCCAAGCTGCGCAGCCATTGTCGATCTTGAGGTGTATTCGCAGGAAAATCCAAAACCACAGTCGCTCCAGCCCCTAGCATATCGATGACAAGCGGGCCAACCACCTCCCGAATCTGATGTGCAAGGCGCACATAATCGCTGATCGATTTGATCTGATCAGGGTACAGCCGTGAGAGCCAATGATCCTCGCTCAGCAGAATCGCTGATTCTTCAGCTGCCAAGCTTTTGGCCAGCGTTGACTTGCCGGATGCAATCTTCCCTGAGATCAGATGTAGCACGGGTTTAGGCATAGAGACGTCTCCTTGTCGAAGTCTGATGATGCTCATTGAAACGCGCCGAAGCAATCATCCGCTAGAACTGCACGACCACTCCCCAGGCCTGAGCCCTCAGACGGCTATCTGCCTTTGAGCATGGGCAGCGTCGCATGCCGTGCTGAAGGTGTTCGCCCAGAGCATGATGGAAACCGTTGAATCCGCCTAACCTGCCAGCCTGCCTATGGCGTAATCCTTGAAAACCAGGTACCCGATCCCTTGGGAGCACTGTACATGCTTATCGACTTCAGACCCGCTCAAGCCTCGGATGCGCAAGATATTGCGCGCTTCTTTAAACTGACGTCGGAGGGCATGGCCGATTACATATGGAGCAAGCTTGCAACACCGGGAGAAGCATTGCTGAGTGTCGGCACGTCTCGCTATGCCAGGGAACAGGGCGACTTTTCCTACAAGAACTGCCTGATGGCCATTTTCGAAGGGCGCGTCATCGGCATGATGCATAGCTATGCCTTGCGCGAGACCCCTGACAGGCCTGTCGAGACAGACCCGGTCCTCGCGCCGTATTCCGACATGGAAATACCCGACACCTTATACATATCCAGCCTGGCCCTGGATGAAGCCTGGCGCAGCCAAGGGCTGGGCGTCCAGTTTCTTCGCCACGCTCAGCAACGCGCTGAGGACTCTGGCCTGGATGGGCTATGCCTGATTGATTATGCAGAAAACCACGGTGCACGACGCTTCTACGAACGTCACGGTTTTCAAATTGTTAAAACCTGCCAGATCGTTCCGCATCCGATGCTGAGCGTAACCGGTGAAGCCTATTTGATGTATCGCCCTACCCACAACGTGCTCGAGGAAAAACCATGAACAAGAAGCTGACCGTCTTCCGCGAACTGGATATCCAACCGGTGCGCGACCTTCCTTTTTTTGAAGAGGTCGTGGAAGGCACTCCTCATACGCTGACCTCCAAGTATTATCACGATGAACAGCAAGGTCGCATTTCCGGAGAATGGGAAGCCAGCACCGGAGCGTGGCGCATCGACTACAAAGTTTGGGAGTTCTGCCATGTCTTGAGTGGATGCTGCGTCATCGAGCTTGAGGGTTGCGCCCCCATCACACTGGCCGCTGGCGACACGTTCATTATCGAACCGGGCGCCAAGGGCAAATGGACCGTACTGGAAGACATGAAAAAGAACTTCGTGATCCTCTTGCCCGCGAACTAGGCACCGGGTGGCGGTTCATCGAGCGCAGCGCAAAGCCAGTGTGCATGCTGGCCTGCTGGCGGCGCTCGAATGTTCTTCGGCAGGCCACAGCAGCCCTTTACCTCATGGCTGCGCTGTCGCGCATAGAACCAAGCGTTCGGCGAAGCCACCTATCAACTGAGACCCACATCTAGTGCTCTTTCGCCCACTCCAAGGTGCCAGGGAACCTCGCGACGAAGCGCGTGCCGTCCTCGGGCGTAGAGGTTACTGACAGCGTCCCGTTGTGACCCGTTACGATCTGAGATGCAATATACAAACCTAGCCCCAGCCCCTCCCCGCGACCACCACCTGCTGACCGTTTGAAGGGCTGGAACAGTAGCGGTAACAAAACGTCGGGGATTTCTGGGCCATGGTTCATCACTGACAGAACTACATGATTTTCTTGCATGCTTGCGATCACCTCTATCGGGAGATC
This sequence comes from Pseudomonas sp. BP01, assembly GCF_022760795.1. Classification (NCBI taxonomy): domain Bacteria; kingdom Pseudomonadati; phylum Pseudomonadota; class Gammaproteobacteria; order Pseudomonadales; family Pseudomonadaceae; genus Pseudomonas; species Pseudomonas sp. BP01. The sequence continues at coordinate 95,139 of NZ_JAFBKA010000002.1, read as the reverse complement.
ACGCGCCCCATGAGCAACGGCATTGCCCAATAGGTTTGAAAGCAATTGCCCCATTCTCCCAGCATCACAGAAGACCCCAGGTGAAATGATCACCTCTTGACGGATTTTGACGTGGGGGTGACTCGTCATGATTTCATTGATGACAGCAATAAAAATGTCACCCAGATTGTCCACCAAAGTCCGTTTGACCGGAATGCCTCCCCCCAACTTTCCTCGAGAAAAATCCAGGACATCTTCAATCAAGTTATTCATCCGCTGCGAGCTTTGTCGTATTGCAATGGCAAGCTGCTGCTCGCGACCAGCGGGCAGCTTGGCCTCCAGCAGATCAGCGCTCATTCTGATAGCGCTCAGTGGCGAACGGAGGTCATGCCCCAGTACGGCAATGAACTGCTCCCGGACAATGCCGGTCTCAGCCGCATTGGCCAGTTCAATCGTTTTGGCCTCAAGGTCCGCCAAGACGTCGAGTTGAACAGCTATTAACTGGGCGAAAAGCGTTAGTGTGTTGCACACTGCATCTTCATCAAAATGTGCTGGCACCTGATCAATGGCACAGAGCGTTCCGAAAAAATCTCCGTTTGTCCTGGTGATCGGAATGGAGACATAGCTTTCCAAGCCGTATGTCTTAGGGGTGTGGTGGGTTGAGTACACCGGATGCTCACTGGCATTCTTGAAAATAACGGGTTTGCGGTGCTGCCGAATTTCGTGGCAAATCGTCGTTTCCAGCACCAACTCGCCGCCAGGTATGAGCCCAAAATCAATAGAATCATCGACGGCGCAAGCCACCCATTTCGTCTCGGTGACACGCGCAATTGCCGCAAAGCGCATGCCGGTAACATGCTTCACCATATTGAGAATAAGCGGGACGGCCTCGATCTTGGCAATCGTGCTGATGTCATGTGAAAGGTCATACGGATAAAGCATCAAGGCGCCGATTGTGTGAATGGCAATTGGGCATTAAAGCGTACGCCCCTGCGTTTGACAATGAACCCGCGCAGGGGACGCGGGCGTCAACATGGGCATGCGGTTACGATCGATCTAGGTGGCTGAATGGCAGCTCCATTTATGTGGAAGGCGTTGGTCGATTCAGGTGCCCGCGGGGTTGGCAGGGATGCGAGAAATGACAATTTGGCGTGCCATCCACCAACGGCAGCTCTGGGTCGGTCACCCCTGGCCGCTAACGACCCATAGCTGCCCTTCGCGAAAGGCAGCTACCGGCCAATAGCGGCCGTTCTGGAATGGCAGGAAACGACCGATAACTGCCTTCGATACGCGACTTTCGCCCGCCAGCGGCTCGATTGTAAGAATATAGCGGAGAGCTGCAAAACCGCCTACGCTTATAGAATGATTCCTCGAACGCCTTGCCCATCTGGTGGTATAGAGCCGAGAGATCTGACTTCCTTTGACCGTCCGCTTAACACCCACCCGGACCAACCCGCGCCTATCGCCAGCAACTGCCCCCTGAGTCCGGTCCACACGACCAGCAGTACGGCGCAACGGGTAAAAGCCAGACCCAGTCCCCCCACCTGCCGTTCAAAAGCGACCGATGCCGCAGCACCTCTGGAAACGGGGGCGCTGTTCACGTTCTGCCATGAGGTCAATCCGTATGTATCGGCCGAGCACGATTCCTTACCAGCAGCATCGAGGGTTCAGCCGAACCTTCACTCAGGGGCATTTGAGCCTTGGATTATTCTTTCCCATGGAGGCGTTCGACGGGGACACTCCGAGCATGCTCAACCAGGTCACACTGGCTAAACAAGCCGAGGCGCTGGGCTTCTGCGCGCTCTGGTTTCGCGACGTGCCGCTTCGCGACCCAGGCTTCGGCGATGTCGGCCAAGTCTTCGACCCCTGGGTTTACCTGGGTTATATGGCCGCCCATACCTCGGAGATTGCACTTGGCACCGCCTCCATCGCCATCCCGCTGCACCATCCCCTGCACACGGCCAAGGCGTCAGCCAGCGTAGATCAGTTGAGTACTGGTCGCTTGATTCTGGGGGTTGCTTCGGGAGATCGGCCAGTGGAGTTTTCGGCGTTTGGCGTCGATCCCGAAAGGCGTGGAGAGATCTTTCGAGAACACTACGAAGTGATTCGCCGCGCCCACAGCACCAGTTTTGAGCCCATCCACTGGAGCACTGGTGAAATGCAAGGCGCAGACCTGATTCCGAAACCGACCACCCAATTCATTCCAATGCTCGTGACCGGCAACAGTCGCCAGTCACTGGATTGGATCGCGCGTGAGAGCAACGGATGGATCAACTATCCACGCATTCCGAACATGCAGCGGCTGATCGTGGAAGATTGGCGACTGGAGGTCACGAAACAATGTGGTTCTGTGTATAAGCCCTTTACTCAGTCGCTGTACATCGATCTCGATGAGAATCCGTCAACGCCACCCACACGTATCCATTTGGGGTTCAGACTTGGACGTTACCATCTACGTTTTTTGCTGGAGTCGCTTGAGGAAATCGGCGTGGACCACGTAATTCTCAATCTCAAATACGGCAAGCGCCCTGCGGTGGAAGTTATTGAGGAATTGGGTACGCACATCGTTGCGCAGTTCGGAGTGCAGCCGCGTCAGGCAGCTCATTGAACATCGGTCACTGCTACGCCGACGAATGCTCACTTGACGAAACCATAAGGTGTCACGGCGCGGATGACCTCCGGTTCTATATCAATGATGGAGATCTTCGCGCCATGAGCGGAGCGACCGGTGCCCGGCAAACAATCTACCCTACCCAGCCTAAACCCGTGATGAGCACGTTGCCTTGCAGATTCTGTGCGGCTTCCACGCCGTCCCTGGAAACGATTTGCGCGCGTATCCTTTCACTTATACCGAGCGCGCAAGCATGGCATGAATCCTGGACACGGCACTTTAGCCATGACATTTATCTTCAATACAAGTGTTTTGATTGATCCACCGCCCGGAACAGCAGCAGGCCCAGGCTATCCTCATTTTCACAAAATACATCGTGGGCCTCCCAGTACTGACTGGAGCTTCCTATTGGGTTTGCTTAGCCGGGTAGCTTGGCAGCAAGGACGTCAACCTTCTCGATTGATGGCGGTTCGGCAAATAGCTCGGCAGCGTGTGCCATAAGCGCCGCCGCGACCTTGCCCGAAAGATGAGCCTGCCGGCCCGCTTCATCCGGGAATGCGTCAAAGATGCCAAAGGTGGACGGCCCCAAGCGGATTCCAAACCAGGCTGTAGTGGCTGGCTCCTCCTCCACTAACGGAAGGCCACCCAAAAGAAAGCTCTCTACATCCTTTTCTTTCCCGGGTTTTGCTTCTAGGCGAACGAACAACGCTACTTTGACCATGATGTGGCTCCTGTTGTTACGATGCGGCTGGCGCTATCAGATCGCGATAGCTAAGAGGGGCATCCGAGACTCTTAACTATGGTCGACGATACCAGGATTACAAACCCAAATAGACCAAGGGTAGCGGCGAGTAGCGCACGAGCAGTGAGAACGACGTAGTGGGCAGCATGTAACCGCAAGTCAGCCACTTGCTCACTTGGTCCCACCCTCTGGTCTGATAATGATGATTCAACGATATCTGAAATTTAGAAAAACATAAGAGATCATGGTTGCTGTCAGGCCGACCAATATGTACTCGACGCGGGGTAAAAACACGACTAACCCGCCCAAAGAAAACACTATCAACGTGTTTTGTAGGATGTATTTTCTTATTCTACTCACGGCTATGAAATAGCCATATTGCTTACCTAGGAAAAATAAGGCCATGCCGGTGATCGACATAATCTGGAAATCGCGTATCGCAATGTCGTTCAGGATCGCATGCCTAATCAAATTTGCCAGAAGTGCCAGCCCCATAAAAAGAAAAAGGTGCGAGTAGATTAAGGCGTGCCCACTCATACTGCTTTGATGTTTGTTCAGCAAGTAAAAACTATCAAAATAGATCCACCAGATACTGCAAATCATGATAAATCCGGTGATGGCCGCCATCACATTATCATAACCCCATTGAATGTTAGATAAGCCTCCGGAAAGGCTAATAATTGACTCCCCCAATAAGATTAGGGTGACTAGGCCTATGCGCTCAACCAAGTGCTCTGTGTGTGCTGGCAACGGTTTTAGTTTAGTCCAGAAAAATACAGGAAACAGAATATCAAGAACAATCCCAATATAAGCAACAAGGTAACGCAAGGGCGGGTCAAAAATAACGGATGAAAGGCTAATAACTGCGCTAACTAATAGGGCGAAGCCAAGCCTTGAGGAAAGTTCGCCGCGAGAATCGAGTTTACTAATGGATGAAATATACATAACACTGATGATTGCACGTATACCAAAATAGCAGGCAATAATGAGCGGGTAGTTCACTTCCAAGTCTTCCCCGATCCGTGCCGATAGCACAATGAGCAGGAGCATTATGAATAATGTTGCCAAACGGTGAAGATTGCTGTCTGTATCGAACCTGTTGGAGTAAATCGTGTGACTGGACCAGATCCACCACAACGGCACAAAAAGCAGTAAGAATGTCCATAATTGCTTATGTTCAAAGCGCCCATCATGAACATGTCCGAGAGTGTGCGTAACTTGGCCTATCGTAACAACGAAAGTCAGGTCAAAAAACAACTCCAACCATGTGGCGTGTCGATTTTCTTCATAATACTTCAAAGATTTCATTAGTTGCCGGCTCCGTGCCCACCTCTTTAATGTAAAAGGAAGCTAACGTTGGTTTTTCCTCGGCTCCGATGTGGGTGATGCCAAGCCGATTTGGCTCTCTAGCGATTTCGTCCACGCACTAACAAAAGCTCAATCATCTGACTCACCCCGATGAACTCTGGAACTCCGTCATAGCGAAGCCCGTCAATGTAAAACGCTGGGGTGCCATTCACGCCGCTGCGTACACCGCCATTGAAATCGGCTTGTATTTTGGGAATGTAAGTATCCTCTTGCATTGCAAGATCGAATTCCTCCCTGGAAAGGCCGTGTTTGAGAACGATGGCGCGATACAGCGGCAGGCCCAATCGATCCTGATTTTCGTACAATTCGTCGTGGGCCTCCCAGAAGAATCCTCGACTCCCGGCATACTCAGCGGTGACCGCTGCACCCAATGCATGGGGGTGAGCGGTGGTCAGAGGGAAGTTACGGAACACAAACAGCAAGTCATCGCGAAAATGCTGTTGCAGATTCTTGACCATCCAATAAGCTTCACCGCAATAGGGACATTCATAGTCGCCAAATTCGACCAAGGTGACCTTGGCATGCGCACTTCCCTGGCGATGGTCGTTGGCACTTACCGGGACTTTGAGAGTGGCCATCTAATCACCTGTTAATTTGTGGTTGGCGTGCTTTGTGGCGAATTCGCCAAAGCATCCAGCGCATCCAGAATACCGTCCGCACCAGGGTTGATTGCCATCGGGGAGACGTAGCTCCAGGCAACCACCCCGTCCTTGTCAATCACGAACAGCGCACGCTTACAAACCCCGAGCTGGGACTCGTACGCTCCATACTGTCGTGCCACAGCCCCTTTGGGCTCGAAATCGGCCAGCAGGCTGAAGTGAAAATTCCGATCTTTGGCAAAGGCCTGATGACACCAGGCGCTGTCAACCGAGATACCCAGTAGCGCCGCACCGTATTCTCTGAATGTGGGTAGCAACTGGTTGTACAAAGTCAGTTGGTCACCACACACCGAAGTCCAGTCAGCGGGATAAAACGCCAATATCACGGGATTTCCCTTTAGCTCACGCAGCGACAACTGTTGATCAGGGGTTGCGTGAAGAGTGAAGTCGGGCGCGACAGTGCCGGCCGGCAGCGGCCCCTGAACCAGGTCGCCATTGGTTTTTTGTGCATCATCGAACTCTAAAGTATTCATAGCTTGAACCTTGATAGATGGGTGGTTGGGACGTGCTCAGTGGGATGCGACGTGCCCGGCGGGATAACTCCATCCACCATCAAGGGGTTCAAAAAAAGACAACGCTGCCTCGATCTCAGCCTGAGCCTGAGTGATTTCGGCAGCGAAACGTTCACGTTCCGCATCAAGGAACACAAGAAGATCCGCCGTGTAATCGCGGAATTGGATTAGGCCAGGTTGGCAGGGGAATGGTCAGATTCGCTCTGGCTCACCAATGACTATAGTCGTTGATGACGCTTACCGTAGTAGCTGAACGATTTTTCGCTACCCTCCAGTGCCAACAACACTCACGCGCTTATCTTGCTGCCATTTCAGGCGACGTTTTAACACGATGATTTTGGCAGCTATTTCGCCACTTCAGACAAATTTACATCTGCTTTCTGGACGACAACTGCTACCCCTTACGACAAGCAGAAATCGACCAGAGGCAGACACTGAAACCGCCTTCAGGTCTACAGAGTGAAGGTTGATATGGGAAATGCTCTGGACAAACGAGTCGTTGTCATTAGTGCCGGCATCGTGGGCGCTTCGCTGGCGTAACACCTGGCTGATAAAGGCGCGAATATCACCTTGGTTGAGGCTGAAGGTATCGCGTCGGGAGTGTTTGGAGATTCACTCGCATGGAGCAACCTCCTATACGGATAACGTGACCCCATTGCAGCACTGCGCGGAGCAGCAGTCAAAGATGCGGCTCGCGCAGCGATGGTGCTGTACCTAACGAATAGTCGAGATCGGTCTTCGGGAAGCTGAGCGGTAGACTTTGCGAATATTGTCACTGACCGCTTTTGGCCGTTAGCTGCCCTCCGCCAAGGGCAGCTATGGGTCGAAAGCGGTCACCTCGATCAGCACCCCCATTTCAGGCTCGGCTGCAAGTTGATCCGCCATTGCGGCAGGCGCCCGCCGCCATCTAACGACCTTGCACAACCCCATCAGGCTGCGTGCCCATGCTTGCGAGAAAAATCTCGGTCTCCCGATTGGACCGCAGGCAGACCACGCGACACCCCGACGGCACCGTCGCCACGAATCGCTTCATCGCCTTGCGAGACGAGGTTTTTGTCCGCCACATGAACCTGAAAAACTCCGGCAGGTTGGCCAGCAGTTCCGGGCAGTCATCCGGCAAGTCTGGCCGGGACCGACCGCGGTTCAGCATCGTTCTGAGGAGCACGCGCCAGAATCGAAGCGGCGCCGAGCGATCGATCCATATCACCATGTCAGCGCGGGCCAGGCGGTTGCGCCAGGTAGCCGAATGGCCGCCTTCGAAGATCCAGCGCTCACGAGCCTCGACCTCGTGGCATAGACGCGTCTTCTCGTCCCGGCTCCGCTCGACCCAGCCTGGCTGCCAATGAATCGTGTCGATATGCACGACCGGCAAGCCTGTGCGCTCGCCCAGCTTGCGCGCCAGGGTACTTTTCCCAGAGCCCGGCTGACCAATGATCATCACCCGTTGCATTGAAGCTCCCTCTCGCCATGCTTGTTGAATTTGGGGCGCGCGATTCTACGGCAATGGGCGATGCGGTCAACTGCACCGCCCTGGTCAGCTGACAGGTTGAATGACGCGCCCTCATCTGCAAGGAAGCGCCCGTCGCCATACGCTTCAGCGCCCCGTCTGCTACTTCTTGGGGGCAGTCCACTTCGTGGGAGCGGGTTCACCCGCGAACACCGACCCGCAGCCACAGGTATTGCCAGTCCTCACGCTCACAAACAATAATAAGAGCAATTCCTATTTGAGATAGCCTCCATGTCGGCCGACTCGTCTGTTTCTGCCTCCGTCGGCACGCTCTACGTCGAACACAGCCCTTGGCTGCTCGGCTGGTTGCGCAAGCGTATGGGCAACCACTGCGATGCCGCGGACCTGGTGCAGGATACGTTCCTCAAGGTACTCAAGGCGCGTACCGCCGATGAGATCCGCGCCCCCCGGCACTACCTGTCGAAGGTGGCCAAAGGTTTGATGATCGACCTGTATCGCCGTCGCTCGTTGGAGCAGGCTTACCTCGAAGCACTGGCCGCTTTGCCTGAGACCCACGTGCCCAGCTCCGAAGCCCAGGTGATGATGTTCGAAACCCTGGTCGAGCTCGACCGCATGCTCACCGGCCTCGGCGCCAAAGTGCGCGAGGTGTTCGTGCTGGCGCAACTCGAGGGCCTGCCCTATGCGCAGATCGCCCAGCGCCTGGGCATCTCGTTGCGCACGGTAAACAACCATATGGCCAAGGCCATGGAGCATGTCTGCCTGATGCAGTGGGAGCATGACCAGTGAGCAGCGCGCCAAGCGCGGCCCAGCGCCAGGCCGTTCGCGAGGCGGCACGCTGGTATGCGCAGTTGTCCACCCAGTCGGCCAGCACAGCGGAGCAAGCGCGCTGGCAGGGCTGGTACGACAGCGACCCGCTGCACCGTGAGGCGTGGCAGAGGATGCTGGCGGTCAGCGACCGCTTTGCCGGCTTGCCTGGGCGCCTTGCCGCTTCGACCTTGCTCGGCGCAGGGCAGGCCCGCCGCCAGGTATTGTATGGGCTGGCCGTGCTGTTGGGTGGTGGCGTGCTCGGTGGTGTCGGCTGGCGCAGCGAAACCCGGCAGGCCTGGGCCGCCGACTACCGTACGGGTGTCGGTGAGCAGCGCACGGTGCAACTCGCCGATGGCAGCCGGATGCTGATGGACACCGACACGGCGGTGGACGCGTTTTTCGATGGCCAGCAACGGCGTTTGCTGTTGCGGCGCGGCCAGGTGCTGATCACCACTGCACGCGATCACGCTGCCCGGCCGTTCATGGTCGACACCCGCGATGGCCGTGTGCTCGCCCTGGGTACGCAGTTTCAAGTCAGTGTCGACGACCACCGCAGCGAAGTGGCCGTGCTGGAGAAAGCTGTCGAGGTTTCCGTCGCCAGGTTTTACGAAATGCGCCTGGTAGCCGGCCAGCGGGCAACGTTCAACGCCCAAGGCATCGGCCCGCTGCGTGCCAATGACGCCAGCGTCGCTGCCTGGGCGCAAGGCAGCGTCGTGGCCATCGACACCCCGCTGGTTGAACTGTTGGCGGATTTGTCGCGCTACCGGCCCGGCTTGTTGAGCTGCGACCCTGGCGTAGCGCGCATGAAGGTCTCCGGCGCGTTCCCGATCGCCGACACCGACCTGGCGCTGACCGCGCTGGAAAGTGCATTTCCGCTCAAGGTGCATCGGCGCACGCGTTACTGGGTGACCGTGTTGCCAGGCAGCTGACCGCCGCACGCGGAAAAAAATGTTCTCCACCTTGCACTTTGCTGGCAGCTCGTTCGGCTTTTCCTCCCACATGTTCAATCGAATGTTACTGGGGAGGGAAACATGAGCAACACGCGACAGTCGCAGCCAGCATTGGCATTGGCCGTACACCTGGCCTTGGGCGCAATGTACATGGCAGGGGGCAATGCCGTTGCCGCATCGGCGGCCCAGGAGCAAACCCGCAGCTACGATATTGCGCCGGGTTCGCTGACCGAAACCTTAGGTCAATTCGCCAGCGCCGCGGGGGTTACACTGTCGTTCGACGGTGCCAGTACCGAGGGCCGCCGCTCCGCTGGGCTCAGGGGCAGCTACAGCGTCGCAGGCGGTTTTGCCACGCTGCTTGCTGGTAGCAACATGCAGGCAGTGGGCCAGGCCAATGGCATCTATTTGCTGGTTGACGGTGGCGATGGCGCGGTGGTGCTGGGGGCCACCAGCATCACCGGGCAGGCTCTGGGCAGCACCACCGAAGGCACTGGTTCCTACACCACCAGCGCCATGCAGAGCGCCACCAAGCTGCCTTTGTCCATACGCGAAACGCCGCAGTCGGTAACGGTCATCACCCGCCAACGGATGGACGACCAGGCCATGCGCAGCCTCGATGACGTGGTGCAGGCCACCCCCGGCCTGCGGATGTCGGCAGCACGCCCAGCCAACAGCGAGTATTTCTCGCGTGGTTTTCCCGTCACCAACCTGATGTTCGATGGCTTGCCGACCACCTACAACGCCGACTGGGTCGCCGCAGCCGACATGGCCCCGTATGACAGGGTCGAAATCGTGCGCGGTGCCACGGGCCTGATGCAGGGCGCAGGCAACCCGTCGGCGGCGATCAACATGGTGCGCAAACGGCCCACCCAGCAGTTCCAGGGCAGCATCACAGGTTCCGCGGGCAGTTGGGACAACTACCGCGGCGAGCTGGACCTCAGTGGCCCGCTCAATGACAGCGCCAGCGTGCGCGGGCGCTTCGTGGGCGCCTACCACGACAAGGACAGCTACCAGGACTACGCCGGTCGCGAGCGTGGCCTGTTCTATGGCATCACCGAGTTCGACCTGACCGACAGCACCACCCTGACCCTGGGTGCCTCCAACCAGAACGACAATAACAATATCAACTGGGGTGGCCTGCCGGTCAACCGTGATGGCAGCCATGTCGGTTACTCCCGCTCCACCAACGTTGGTTACGACTGGAGCTATCAGGACATCGACAACACCACGGCTTTCGCCGAGCTCGACCACCGCTTTGGCAACGACTGGCGCCTGCACCTGGCCGCTTCCAAGAGCTGGTCCGACTTTGCCATGCAAGGGGCGGTGTTCGAGCGCACCGGCACGCCGGCTGCAGAAGTTCTCCGCCAGCGGGTGTTCAACCAGCGGCGTGACTATGACCAGTCCACCTACGATGTGTACGCCAGTGGCCCGTTCAAGTTGTTCGAGCGCCAGCATGAGCTGGTGGTCGGTGCCAGCAAGCGTGAAGTCAAGACCAGCGCCCACGGCGGTACCGTGTTCCTGCCGGTCGACGATCTGTTCAGCGTCAACCCAAGTGGTGTGAGCAAACCTTCTGTGGCCGACATCTACACCCTCAGCGAGCACGTCGAGCAGGAAGGGGTCTATGCCACCACCCGGATCAACTTGGCCGACCCGCTCAAGCTGATCGTTGGCGCGCGTCTGGACTGGTATGACAACCAGTCGGTGTACAGTGAGATCAATGACGGCTACTACACCAATGCCGACTACAAGGTGACCCGTAACGTCACCCGTTACGCCGGCGTGATCTACGACCTCGATGACCATCACTCGGTCTACGCAAGCTACACCGATATCTTCATGCCCCAGTCGGAACTGGCCCGGGATGCCTCGATCATCCGCCCGATCGAAGGCAAGAACTACGAAATCGGTATCAAGGGTGAGTACTTCGACGGCGCGCTCAATGCCAGCGTGGCCGTCTTCCAGATTGATCAGGAAAATCGCGCGGCGGAAACTTCCGACCAGGCCGGTTGTACCAACTTCACCTGCTACGAAGCCTCCGGCAAGGTGCGTACCCAGGGTATCGACCTGGAGTTGATGGGGGCGTTGACCCCGAACTGGCAGGTGGGCGCTGGCTACACCTACTCGCAGACCCAATACCGCAAGGACGCCGACAAAACCAAGGAGGGCACCAAGTTCGACACCGACCTGCCCGAGCACCTGTTCAAGCTCAGCACCACCTACACCTTGCCGGGCGAGTTGCACAAATGGCGTGTCGGCGGCAACGTCTATGCCCAGAGCAGCATCTTCAACAAAGGCTCCAATGCGTTCGGCAATTATCACATCGACCAGGGTGCTTACGCGGTATACGGGTTGATGGTGGGCTACAAGGTGAGCGAGAAGCTCGACACGCGGTTGAACGTGAACAACGTGTTTGACAAGAAGTACTACCAGGGAATCGCCAGCAACAACACCTGGAGCCCGTACGACGTCTATGGTGATCCGCGTAACTTCACTGTCACTGCCCGGTACAGCTTCTGAAATAGACGCGACAATGGATGCATGACTGGCATGCCTGGTCCACGGCTGCCAGTTACGGCGCCCCGCGCAACCTGCCGGCGTCGGTGACCTGGAAGTACTGAGCAGGCCTCCGGCTTTCGCAGACGTGTCACCAGCCTTCAGGCCTGCACCTGTGGGAGCCGGGCTTGCCGGCGATGGGCCGCGAAGCGGCCCCGGTTACAGATGTCTGCTTTGGGTCGAAAGCGGACGCTCAGTCCAAATGTCCTTGCACTAAACATATGGAAATTCGTATATTCGGATTTCCATATGTATTGGTGCAGTCATGATTACACCGCCTGATGTATTCAAAAGCCTGTCCGACGAGACCCGTGCTCGCGCCACCCTGCTGATCGCCAGTCTCGGTGAGCTATGTGTCTGCGAACTGATGTGCGCGCTGAACGACAGCCAACCCAAGATCAGCCGTCACCTCGCACAGCTGCGCAGCAATGGCATGCTGTTGGATCGCCGCCAGGGGCAATGGGTGTATTACCGTCTAAACCCCGAGCTGCCAGCCTGGGTGCATGAAATGTTGCAGGTGACCTTGCAGGCAAACTCGCAATGGTTGGCCGACAACTCTATTCGGCTGAAGAACATGGACGGCCGCCCCGTCCGTGACGCTGCCTGCTGCTGATCAACATCGAGCGAGATCTTCATGCTGGTCGCCATTGCAGTCTTTGTTTTCACTCTCATCCTGGTCATCTGGCAACCGAAGGGGCTTGGCGTTGGCTGGAGTGCCGCGCTGGGTGCCCTCATTGCCCTGGCGGCGGGTGCCGTCTCGCTGCACGACATCCCGACCGTGTGGGCCATTGTCTGGAATGCCACCGCCACCTTCATCGCCATCATCATCATCAGCCTGCTGCTGGACGAGGCCGGTTTCTTCGAGTGGGCCGCGCTGCATGTGGCCCGCTGGGCAGGCGGTAGCGGCTACCGCCTGTTCGCCTTCTGCGTCCTGCTCGGTGCTGCCGTGTCGGCGCTGTTCGCCAACGATGGTGCGGCGCTGATCCTCACACCCATCGTCATGTCGATGCTGCTCGCGCTAAGGTTCTCGCCCGCCGCAACGCTGGCCTTCGTCATGGCCGCTGGCTTCATCGCCGACACGGCGAGCCTGCCGCTGGTAGTCTCGAACCTGGTGAACATTGTTTCGGCCGACTACTTCAGGCTGGGCTTCAGCGAATACGCCTCGGTGATGGTGCCGGTGAATTTCGCCAGCGTGGCTGCAACCCTGCTGGTGCTGTTCGTATTCTTCCGTCGTGATATCCCGAGGCAGTACACGGTCGCGGCCCTGAAGACGCCAAGCGAGGCGATTCATGACCGCGCTACCTTCAATGTCGGTGGCTGGGTGCTGCTGGTGTTGCTGATAGGCCTGTTCGTCCTGGAACCACTGGGTATCCCGATCAGTGCGGTCGCTGCAACTTGTGCGGCAATCCTTTTTGCCGTCGCCGCTCGCGGGCACCGCATCTCCACCCGTCGTGTGCTGCGCGAAGCGCCTTGGCAGGTGGTGATCTTTTCTCTTGGGATGTACCTGGTGGTCTACGGGCTGAAGAACGCCGGCCTCACCGATATGCTCACCCACTTGCTCAACCGACTTGCGCAGCAAGGGCTGTGGGCTGCCGCCATCGGCACCGGGTTGATCGCTGCATTGCTGTCCTCGGTCATGAACAACATGCCCAGCGTGCTGGTCGGCGCCTTGTCGATCCAGGCCAGCGAGGCGCAAGGGCTGGTGCGCGAGGCGATGATCTACGCCAACGTCATCGGCTGCGACCTCGGCCCGAAAATCACACCCATCGGCAGCCTCGCCACCCTGCTCTGGCTGCATGTGCTGGAGCGCAAAGGCATGCGCATCACTTGGGGTTACTACTTCAAGGTCGGCATCCTGCTGACGCTACCGGTGCTGTTGATCACCCTTTCGGCCCTGGCATTGCGCCTGAGCCTCTGACATCCGCCACGAAGCGGAGGAGCCCCCATGCGAGTCCTGTTCATGTGCACGGCCAACAGCTGCCGCAGCATCCTTTCCGAGGCCATGTTCAATCACCTGGCGCCTCACGGATTTGAAGCCGTCAGCGCCGGCAGTTTCCCGAAAGGCCAGGTGTTGCCTCGCAGTCTGATCACCTTGCAGCATGCCGGCATCTCTATTGAAGGGCTGAGCAGCAAGGGCAATGACGCGTTCGAGGGTTGCCCTCCTGACATCGTCATCACCGTTTGCGACAAGGCTGCCGGCGAAGCTTGCCCGGTGTATTTCGGCCCCGCACTGAAGTCGCACTGGGGACTGGAGGACCCGTCCGATGTCGTGGGTGATATGGCGTCGGTAGACGCTGCGTTCCGCGCAACGCTGGGCCGAATCGAGTCACGCTGCCAAGCATTCTTCGCACTGCCTTTCGATCACCTCGACCATGAGCAGCTCAAGCATGAGCTGGATCGCATCGGAACCCTTTAAGCAGGAGGAAACATGTCCGAGCAACTGCCTAATCTCGACCTTGCCCTGTTCGATGTATCGCCAGCGGCAACCCGTGCCAGCGAGCACAAACCGCGCATCCTGCTGCTGTATGGGTCGACCCGCGAACGCTCTTTCAGTCGCTTGCTGGTGGAAGAAGCCGCACGCCTGCTGGAGCACTTCGGTGCAGAAACGCGGGTGTTCAATCCGTCGGGCCTACCGCTGCCTGACGATGTACCTGTCGACCACCCCAAGGTGCAGGAACTGCGTGATCTGGTGCAGTGGTCGGAAGGCCAGGTGTGGTGCTCTCCAGAGCGTCATGGTGCGATGTCTGCAGTTTTCAAGGCACAGATCGACTGGATCCCCCTGGCGCTGGGAGCGCTTCGCCCCACCCAAGGCAAGACCCTGGCAGTCATGCAGGTGTGTGGTGGCTCGCAGTCGTTCAACGTAGTCAACCAACTGCGCGTGCTCGGGCGCTGGATGCGGATGTTCACCATCCCGAACCAGTCCTCGGTACCCAAGGCCTACCTGGAGTTCGACGACGCCGGGCGTATGAAGCCTTCGCCGTACTACGATCGCGTTGTGGATGTGATGGAGGAACTGGTGAAGTTCACCGTCCTGCTGCGTGACCGCCAGGAATTCCTGGCGGATCGCTATTCGGAACGCAAGGAAAACGCCGAGCAGCTCTCTGCCCGTGTGAACCAGCGCTCGATCTGAGGGTGTGCCCGGAATGTCCGCTATGGGTCCAGGCTGTGTGAAAATGCACTGAATAGGTCGAAAGTTGAGAGCTACGGGCGTTGCCTGCGAAACCAGCAGACTGAAGCGCGAATTGCCCTCGTCAGCTACATAGGCGTTCGTAAATGCTGTTTGGGCCGCGTCAGCGGCCCAAACAGCCACTCACGGACGATCAAACGGCTGGATTCCCGCCCTGATCGCTTCAAGCAGTCCTGAGATGCCGAAGACACTCATCATCCGTTTGAGGTTGTAGGCGAGCACGTGAAGGCTCATTTCGGTGCTTACCCTTGGTAGGGTTTTGGTCAGGAAGTGGGTACTTCCCATCCAGTATTTGAGCGTTCCAAAAGGATGTTCAACGGTCTGTCGGCGACGCCTCATCATCGTTGGATCATTTTCCAGCCGTACCTGCATCGCATCGACTACGGCTTCATGTTCCCAGCGCTTTACCCGGCGCTCCTTACAGGTCGTACACTGCTTCTGCATTGCGCAGGACTGGCAGCTCGAGAACCAATAACAGTGCAAAAGCATGCCGTCTTCCACCGAAGAATGCCGCCTCCGAGTCTCACCTTCGCCCTTCAATGATGGCGGTCAAGGTGCAAAAGTGGGGCCCGATCATTGCCTGATCAGCAGCCTGTCACCATCGCCAAGCGATATGCTCGACATTCTCAAGTGCACTCAAAGCCCATTTAATAATGCTTCTCAGTTAGTGTAGTATTCGCTGCTCTCCGGCGGAGCCGGTTTACCGACGTAGGGCTGAGCATGTCGCGCATTGGCACCTCTGATTTGCTGACCAACTTCCATGAGCACTACGCGGAACTGATGGCGTTCCTGGCTCGGCGGCTGGGCAACGTCGAGCAGGCTGCCGATGTAGCGCAAGACACTTACCTGCGGTTGGTCAACCTCCCTGCTGGCGAACCGATCCAGGAGCCGCGCGCGTTCCTGTTCCGGATCGCGGGCAACCTGGCCATCGATCGTATGCGGCGCGAGGGGCGGCTCAATGCCTTGCATGCCGACGAGTCGCAAGCCTTGGAGGTATGCGATCCACGCCCTTCACCCGAGTCTGCGCTGATGACCGACGAGGCCTTGGCGCAACTCGATGTCGCGATGGACCAGTTGCCCACCAACGCGCGCCTGGCGCTGCTGCTCAATCGTCTCGAAGGGCTGACACATGCTGAGATCGCCATAAGGCTCGGCGTTTCCGAGAGCACGGTGGGCAAGTACATCGTTCAAGCGGTACGGCATTGTCGCGACTCCTTGAGCAAGAAGGAGTGGATATGAACCGCTTGCCTTATCCGGACACCGCCCCCCAGACTCCTACGTCTCCTCGCGCTGCTCAGCTTGCAGAAACCATGACCGATACCGTTGATCCTTTCGAGCTGGAAGACCAGGCCATCGAAATGCTGGTGCATCTTCAGTCCGGCCGTGCCACTGCGGCCGACCATCTGGCCTATGAACACTGGCGCCAGCGCTCTGAAGCCCATGCCCTCGCCGCAAGAAAGTCCGAGGCGTTGTGGGGGGCATTTGTGCACACGCCGAAAGCCCAACAGTTCGTCGCACCTAGCCCTCGCAAGGGTCGCAGACCCGCACGCGCTTTGTGGGCTGCGGGCATGGCAGCGTGTCTTGCGTTGGTGATGTTCAGTGCGGGGCTGCTCCGGCCCTGGTCGGCCCTGTATGCCGATCATGTGACCTACGCTGGCGAGCGGCGGGAAGTGCGCCTGCAGGACGGCAGCGTTGTCTGGATGAACGCAGACACCGTGTTGTCTGTGGACTACAGCCGAAGCCGTCGCGGTATCAAGCTGTATCAGGGGGAGGCGCTTTTCGAAGTGGCCAAGGACCCATCGCGGCCTTTCATCGTGCACGCGGTGCAAGGAGATGTGCAGGCCGTCGGCACCCGCTTCGATCTATACCAGCGGGGTGACGAGGTGACCGTACAGGTGAGCGAAGGCATCGTGCAGCTCAGTTCGGGCGGGCAGACCTTGCGCCTGCTGGCCGGGCAATCCTCGGCCTATCGGCGCGGTGTGGCGCCGCAGCCGGGCAAAGAAGTCGATGTGCAGAACGTCGCCACCTGGCAACGCGGCAAATTGATCTTCAACGCGCGCCCGCTGGGGGACGTGCTCGCCGAGCTCGACCGGTACATCCCCGGCATTGTGTACCTCACCGATAAGACGCTGGCGGCCCGGCGCATCAGCGGCATATTCGAGGTGGATGATCCACAGGCTGCCCTGGCGGCGCTTGAACAGACGCAGCCCCTGCGTATCACCCGGTTGCCGTTGATCACCCTGGTGCGGCCGAAAGACTGACGCCGCACCCTCTCTCTTCCGGGCAGCGCCTTGCAAAAAAAAATGAAAAATCTTTGGCAAGGTCCTGTAGGTCGCTTCGTCGTAAAGAGGAAGCGCGAATCATTCACATAAAAGTCGCGCAGCCAACTCTAGGGAAAGGTTGCTGTCATGCTGCATATCTGCGTACGTACCCGCGCACAGTCGTTGCGCCAAGCGGTGGCATTCGCCGCCTTGTTCGGGCTCCTGGCACCGGTCGATGCCCAGGCCAGGGCTTTGGAAAACGCCGCTGTCACCCAGGTCTTCACCATCGCTTCCCAGCCACTGGACAGCGCACTAACCCGCCTGGCCGACCAGGCCGGCTTGCGCATCATTTTCAATTCTGACGAGATAAGCGGAATGCGCAGCGCTGGGCTGCGTGGGGCCTACACGATCAACGAGGCCCTTGAGCAACTGCTCAGAGGCAGTGGTTACGGCTACGAGTACGTGAATGACAAGACGCTGACCTTGCGCAAGATAGCGACGGATTCATCAGCGCTGGAGCTGGGCGCTACCGATGTGAATGCACTTGGGCTGGGGGCGACGACCGAAGGGACTGGCTCCTACACCACTGGCCTCACCAGTACCGCAACCCGGTTGGGGCTTTCGCCGCGAGAGACGCCCCAGTCCGTCAGTGTCGTCACGCGCCAGCAGATGGACGATCAGAACATGCAGTCGCTGGAAGACGTTGCCAAGGCCGCGACGGGCATCAGCACGGTCAAAGGGTTCGGCACAGAGCGCCCGCTGTACTACTCACGCGGGTTCCAGGTCGACGACCTGCAGTTCGATGGCCTGCCGAGCAGTGTCACCGAAAGTTTCTCGATGGACGTCATGTCGGTGAACAACATGGCCATGTACGACCGGGTGGAAATCGTCCGCGGCGCCAACGGCCTGATGCAAGGCGCAGGTAACCCGTCTGCGGCGATCAACATGGTGCGCAAGCGACCCACGCGTGAATACCAGCTCAAGGCGGAAATCGGCGCCGGCTCGTGGGACAACTACCGCACCCAGCTCGATGTCGGCGGCCCGCTGAATGCAGAGGGCACCCTGCGCGGCCGCACGGTGCTGATGTACAACACGAAAAACAGCTACCAGGACTACGCCGGCAAGGACAATCAGCTGTTCTACGCCATCGGCGAAGCCGACCTGAGTGACGCGACCACGGTCGCGCTGGGGGCGTCCTTCCAGCAGGACAACAACAACGGCTACGACTGGGGTGGTTTGCCTACCCACCTGGACGGCAGCTCGTACAACTTCTCGCGCTCGAAGTCGCTCGCCGGAAAGTGGGCCTACCTGGACAAGATCAACCGCAACGTCTTCGCCGATATCAAGCACCGCTTCAACGAGGACTGGAACCTCACCGTCGCCACCAACCTGATCTGGTCCAACGCCGACTTTCTCGCCCAGGTTGGCTATCACACCTACGAGACGGATTCGACGATGCAGTATTGGCCTAACAGCGCCCGTTACGATGACGAGCAGGTCAACCTCGACGCGGCGCTCAACGGCGCATTCACCTTGCTGGGGCGCAAGCATGAAGTGGTGATAGGGACCAACATGCGGCGCGACAGGCTGCAGTACGTCACCGGCTCGGCCAGTGAGAACCCCACCGTCGACATCCTCGACTTCGACACCTCCACGTTCCCCAAGCCGCAGATAGTCGGCAGCCTGACGCCCAGCCGGCATGTGCGCAAGGACAAGGGGGTCTACGTCGCCACGCGCCTCAATCCGTTGGATGATCTGCACGTCATTCTTGGCAGCCGCTTGAGCTGGGTCGACTATGACACCCAAGGCCCGTGGGAAACCGACCGGTTCAAGGAAGATCGCAAGGTCATTCCCTACGGCGGCATCGTCTACGACCTCACGGACAACACCTCGGTCTACGCCAGCTACACCGAGATCTACAAGATGCAAAGCACCTACAGTGTCGACAACAAGTTGCTGGAGCCCACTACCGGCAGCAACTACGAGGTTGGCGTGAAGAGCGAGCTGTTCGATGGCCGTTTGAATACCGCCGTCGCACTGTTCCAGGTGGATCAGACCGGCCTTCCACAGGTAGTGCCCGAGGCCGGGCGCGTGTGCGGGCCGACGCGTGATGCGCGGTGCTACGCCGAGGGTGCCAAGGTGCGCAATCGCGGGTTCGATGCAGAGGTTTCAGGCGAATTGATGCCCGGTTGGAACGCGTCGATTGGCTACACCTACAGCCACCCGAAATACGTGGCCGGCGCCAGCAAGGGCGACACCTATGGCACCGAGAACTCGCCACAGCGCCTGTTCAAGGCCGCCACCACCTATCAACTGCCCGGTGGGTTCGACCAATGGCGAATGGGTGCAAACCTGTATCATCAGAGCAAGCTGTACCTGAATGATATTTCCCAGAGCGCCTACAATCTGGTGGACTTGAACGCCAACTTCCGGATTGACCAGAACTTGAGTGTTCAACTGAACCTCAACAACGTTTTCGACGAAAAGTACTACACCGCGATTTTCAGCCAAGACACTGGCAACTATTACGGCGAACCCCGTAACTTTGCCGTTACGCTGCGCTACGAGAACTAGTCTCCAGTCGCATGCTTCAGAACGCTTTGAATCGCCCCCTCGGCAGATACTGCTAAGGGGCGACGCTTGGCTTTTAGCCGATCTAAACCAACGGCCGCTATGGGGCCAGGCTGTGTGAAAACCCCGAGGCCAATTCGAAGAGCGCGTTCCTATGCGAATTCTGGAAAAGCTTGGCGATTCAACCGACCCAGAATTCACGTACAAGCGCGATTTTTAGGTTGTTTTTTAACCAGCCAGAGCGCCGTCGAAGTTTTCACACAGCCTGGGTCAAAAGCGACCTGTCGTGAATTGCAGATTTCGACCCATTAGCGATCGTCAGGCCGCCTGCTGGATCAGTGCCTGACGCAGGACGTCCGCCAAACGCTTAAGGCCTTCATCCAGCTTGTCGGGAGCTACATGGCTGAAGTTCAGCCTCAGGTGCCCTGGATGTTTGTCAGGCTCTGGGAAGAAGGGCTCTCCGGGCATGAACGCCACATTGGCCGCCAATGCCGGTTCGAGCAATGCCCGGGTATCGATGGGGTGCTTGAGCGTCAGCCAGAAGAACAACCCTCCCTCTGGCATCTGCCACTCGGCCAGGTCGGCGAAGTGCGTCTCCAACGCGGCCTGGAAAGCGTCTCGACGAGCCCGGTAATAGCGGCGTAACGCTTCAAGATGACGCTCAAGCCTTTCTGTTTCCAACCATTGAAGCACCTGCCATTGCCCAACCCGACTGGTGTGCAGGTCCGCCGATTGCTTGAGCCGCAGCAAGTGCGGGAACAGGTCGGGGCTGGCAATCAGATACCCAACTCGCAAGCCGGGCAGCAAGGTCTTGGACACGGTACCGGTATAAATCCAGCTGGTGCTGTTCAGGCGGCTGACAACCGGCATGGCCGCGACGCCGTCGAAACTCAGCTCCCGATACGGCTCATCTTCGATCAATGTGACGTTGAACTCATCGAGAAGCGCCGCGACTTCGTCCCTTTTTCTGTCGCTGTAGCGCAGCCCCGACGGGTTCTGGAACGTTGGAATCAGATAGATGAACGCCGGGCGGTTCTGGCTCAGCAGTTCGCGCAACGACTCCAGATCCGGGCCATCGCGCTCCATCGGCAGCGAAAGGCAGTGCGCACCGAAGAACTGGAAGCTTTGCAACGCAGCCAGATAAGTGGGGGCTTCCAGCAGCACCGGCGTTCCTTTGTCGATATACAGTTTTGATGTCAGGTCCAGAGCCTGCTGCGAGCCGCTGAGAATCAGTACTTGGCTAGCCTCGCACTTGATTCCCAACGCCCGGGCTTCCCTGGCCAGCGCCTCACGCAACATCGGCTCACCCTCGCTCATCCCGTACTGGCCCATGCTGGTGGGCATTTCAGCCCAGTCCACAGAGGGCAGCATCTCCTCAGCCGGCAGGCCCCCTGCAAAAGACATCATCCCTGGGCGCTGCGCGGCGGCCAGAATTTCACGAATCAAAGAGCTTTTAAGGCGCGAAACACGTTCAGAAAATGCCATGGATCACCTCTGGCCAAGCGCGAACAATATAGGTCAAACTCCTTTACCTAAAGTAGAACGCTCGTCGAGAATAAGTCAACATGATTGACCTAAAAAACCAGGAAGCACAGCAACAGGCCATGGAAGCGTTTTTCTTTGGCTATCAGGCGTTCACCACCAAGGCCGACGAGATGCTTGAGCGCCGGGGCTTGGGCCGTGTGCATCAGAGGATCGTTTTTTTCATAGCCCGGCACCCGCACCTCAGCGTCAAAGAGCTGCTGGCCCTGCTCGGCGTGACCAAGCAGGCGCTGAACATACCGCTACGGCAATTGGCAGAGATGGGATTAGTGGACAGCGCGGCATCGCACACCGACAAACGGATGCGTTTGCTTCAGCTGACCAAAGAAGGCTCGCGACTTGAACAAATGCTGCGACGTGAACAAGTAAAGCTGCTTGAACGGGCATTCGGTGAGGCCGGAGAGGCGGCGGTAGCGGGATGGCTGGCTGTTAATGCGGCATTGGGCAAGATACAGCATCCAACGTGAACCCGGATGCACGGAACATGCGCATAATGCCAAAGCCGCCCATTATGGCCCTTCCACTAATAGCACTCAGCTTCAGATGGCTGCCGACTGCCGCAACCTCCGACTCAACCCAGGCGTCTTACCCGTAACACGCTTGAACGCCCGACTGAACGCCGCCTGAGACGTATAGCCCAAACGCTGCGCGACCTCTTCAATAGGCAACCTTTCCAGCGTCAACCACTGGCTGGCAAGCCGCATTCGCACTTCGGTTACGTAGCGCAGCGGGGTCATGCCAATCGTCACTTGAAAACGCTCCGCAAAGACCGAGCGGGACGTATTGCATTGCTCCGCCAACTGCTCGACGGTCCAGTCGCGGCCCGGTTGTTGATGCAGCGCCAAAAGTGCACCTGCCAGCCGCGGATCGCGCAGGGCCGCAACCAGGCCGGAGGCGTTACCGCAGGCGCACTCGACCCAACCTCGAACGACCATGGCGGCGACCACGTCGGCCAATCGCGCGAGGATGCCGGCGAAACCGACGCGTGCGGCGCTGACTTCGCGCTCCATGGTGGTGAGAATAGGCACCAGCCCGGGGTACCGCTGGCCGCCTGCATCAATCAGCATCAGGCCCGGCATCAGCTTGCCAAGGCCATGGAGGCTGCCTAATTCGAACTCCATGCATCCACTAAAAAAAAGCGTGGTCGGCATGGGGCCGGCATCGGTCCCGGTATTCACCGCGCTGACGGCGTCGCCGAGAGGCTCGCCGTCCAGAAGGTCAATTTCCTGCACGGGCACGTGCGTATGCGAGAGCAATTGATGGGCCGCACCATGGGAGATGAAGACGGCGTTACCGGCGGACAGCGCATAGGTTGTCCCGTCTTCCATGCGCAGCACCGCGTTGCCGACCGCCAGGAAGTGGAACCAGGCATGCCCGGGTTTGGCAGCGAAGCCCAAGCCGAAGGCCGGGCCCGCTTGGATACGCCGGTAGTCGACACCGCGCAGGCGCATGCCGCGCAACAGCTCGTTGATGAGATCGGAAGAGAGGGCAAATGGGTCTTTCGGCATTATCCAGGTGTTTTGGTCAAAAAATTGAGTTTTTAGATCATAGATCATCCAAATTCTCGCGCCTAGACTACGGGTCAATTGAAGATTGGGAGATCCGTGCAATGACTGACCTTGTATGCAATGCCGTACCCGACAGCCGTCCCGGCGCCGGGCCGGATGCAGAACCTGCAACCCCCGCGTGGATGGCCGTATTCTCGTTGGCCATGGACGTGTTTGGCTTGCTGACCGCTGAGTACCTTCCGGCCAGCCTGTTGACGCCGATGGCGACCGAGTTGGGGGTATCCGAAGCGCTGGCTGGCCAAGCGGTAACGGTGACAGCCGTGGTGGCGCTGTTCGCCGGCCTGTTGGTGCCAGGCCTGACTCGCAGTATCGATCGCCGCTGGGTGTTGCTGGGTTTTTCCACGTTGATGATCGCTTCCAATCTGTTGGTTGCCGTTGCCTCCAGTTTCACGGTGCTGTTGTTGATGCGTATCTTGCTGGGCATCGCGCTTGGCGGGTTTTGGAGCATGGCGGCGGCGGTGGCGATGCGTTTGGTGCCGGGGGCTTTGTTGCCCAGAGCGCTCTCGATCATTTTCAGTGGCATCGCCATCGGGACGGTGGTTGCGGTCCCGCTGGGCAGTTATCTGGGTGGGCTATATGGCTGGCGCAGCGCGTTCTTTGCAGCGACGGCGGTGGGTGTGGTGACCCTGGCTTTCCAGGCACTCACGCTGCCGAGCCTTGCGCCGCGTCGGCCGGCACGCCTGCGCACGGTGCTTGAGGTGTTGCAGCGTCCAGGGATTGCTATGGGGATGTTCGGTTGTGTGCTGGTGCACAGCGGCCACTTCGCGATGTTCACCTATATTCGGCCATTCCTCGAAGGTACGACCGGCATTGGCCCGCAGGGGCTGTCGCTGATGTTGCTGGGTTTTGGTGTGGCGAACTTTGTCGGCACATTGGTGGCCGGGTGGATGCTTACTCGTCACCCGTTGGCCACCCTGGTGTTGATGCCCGCGCTGGTGGGCGTTGCGGCACTGGCGCTGGTCCTGTTGCCGGCGTCGGTGCCAGGGCAGGCCTTACTGCTGGCGGTCTGGGGCCTGGCCTTTGGGGGTGTGCCGGTGGCGTGGTCGAACTGGGTCGCCAGCGCGGTCCCTGACCAGGCGGAAAGCGCCGGGGGCATGGTGGTAGCGTCTGTACAGTCGGCCATCGCCACAGGCGCAGCCGCTGGTGGGGCAATGTTCAGCCTCGGTGGCAGCGCAGGCGTATTCATGGCAGCGGCCGTGCTGATGCTGCTGGCCGCGTTGCTTATTGCACTGCGTGTGCAAGTTCCTTCGGTAGATGGCGCTTTGCTGAACGGGTCCGCCCTCCATTGAGAACTTAGCTCTCCAAGCGGCTTTTCAGGCGCAGGCCCTTGGCTTGCCCCAACGGCTGGTGCAGCGAGTCTAGCTCGGTCAACAGCGCGTTCAGGGAAAACGGCTCGGTGGCCGGTTGCGACTCGCCACTGGTAAACACTTCGCGCAGGCCGGTGAACAGGGCGCTGATTTCCCGCCCGGACACTTCGATATCGTGGAAGATCTCCATCAGGCGTTCATGCTGGCCCTGTTCGGCCATACGCTCGCCGACGTACGCCAGGGAGGCAATCGAGGCCAAGGGTTGCATGGTGTCGTGGTAGGCAGCACAAGCTCGCCTGTGGGGCAATGACGCGGTCGAGCAGAAACCGCAGATCGCCCAGGTACAGGCCAAACAACAGCAGCAACAAGCCCACCCACTAACGGCAGTAAGCAAAGACTTCTGATAGTAAAAACTGCCCAGCATTATTGGGGCTGCTTTGCAGCCCTTCGCGGGCTTGCCCGCAAAGCGTAATTGCGCACCGAGCGCACAACCTGTGGGAGCGGGCGAGCCCGCGAAGGGCCGCAACGCGGCCCCAATTGCTTAACTGACTGGTATCAGGCTGATGCCTGGCTTTTTCGTGGGAGCCAAAGGCTGGGCCATCGCCTACAGGGCATCGGGTAGCGCCAGCACAGCCAGCAGTTTGTCTCTGGTCGTTTGAGTGCAAGGCTGCATCGGCTCGCGCAGCTCGTCAGTCATCAAGCCCTGTAACTGCAATGCCGCCTTGACCACGGCCGGGTTGGGCTCGGCAAAGGCCATCCTGATCCAGGGCAGCAACTGGTAGAACGTGCCACGCGCAGCCGCCCAGTCGCCGCTATCCACCTGCCGCAGCATCCGCACGTAAAGGTGCGTATGCACATGGGCCGAAGCCGAAATGGCCCCTGCACCGCCCAGGCACAGGTTGTTGAATATCTGCAGGTCTTCACCGGCCAGCACTTGGGCATGACCGTCCTGGATCAAGGCCATGGTGGTTTCGCTGTCGCCGCTGCAGTCCTTGACTGCCGCGATACGGGGGTGGCGCACGATCCGGCGCAAGGTTTCGCGCTCGATGCGCACGCCGGTGCGATAAGGGATGTCGTATACGATCAACGGCACGCTGGCGGCATCCGCTACGGTATTGAAGAAGGCCTCTATGCCGGCCTGCGAAGGGCGGATGTAGCAAGGCGCCGGTACCAGAAGCCCAGCAATGTCACGCCGCTGGATTTCGGCCTGGAAGGCCAGCAACTCACGCAGATTGTAACCCGACAGGCCCATCACCACCTGGCCTGGCGCCACCCAGGCCAGCACGGCATCCAGCACAGCCAGCTGCTCGGCCTTGGACAGTGCCGCCGCCTCACCCGTGGTACCGCACACCACAAAACCGGCCACGCCGTCTTCGAGCCGCTTCTTCACCAGCTTTTCCAGTGCGGCGAAGTCCACTTCATTGGCGCGCATGGGCGTGACAAGGGCAATCCAGATACCACGGAAATTCGACATGCAAAAACTCCTGATGTTGACCGAAAGTCAGCGTCAGCGGGTGAGGAGTCGAAGTGGTCTGGCAGGGATACCTGGCGCCTTCTGTCTCGTCAGCCCACCTGACGAGACAGCGCGCCTCGGTCAGATGAGCGGCTGTTTCTTGGATTTCTTGGCAACGGCAACGCACGCCTCTGCCTGGGCAATGAAGCCCGAAGCGGAAATGGCGTGGTTGGACATGGACATGCTGGTAAACCCGTTGCGTAGGTATGGCTGGATAATGGTGGGGCGGCGGACCAGATGTCAACCTTCTGTAGCGCAGGTAGAGCATGCCGATGTGCGGTAAGGTTACCTGTCAGGCAGATGCTGATTTTCCGGAGACACGCATGCTTCGCATTTTTGAACGTTGGCTAGACCCCTTCCCCCCTGACGAAGTACCGCCGCCACCAGTTGGCCTGCTGCGCTTCATGTGGGCCTGCACCCGAGGCGCCCGCGGCTACATTCTTGCCTTGGCGCTGCTCAGTGCCGGGGTGTCGATTTACGAAGCCTGGCTGTTTGCCTTTCTCGGCCAGGTGGTCGACCTGCTCTCGGCCTGGCAGGCCGGTGGCGCCGCAAGTACACAGGAAAGCCACGTGCTGTGGGGGATTGGCCTCGTTCTGGTGACCAGCATCGGGCTGGTGGCGCTGCGCACCCTGGTGCAGCATCAAGTGTTGGCAATCAATCTGCCGTTGCGCCTGCGCTGGGACTTCCATCGCCTGATGCTGCGCCAGAGCCTGTCGTTCTTCTCCGACGAATTCTCTGGCCGGGTTACCACCAAGGTGATGCAAACAGCGCTGGCGGTGCGCGAGGTCTTGTTCACGCTCATCGAAATCCTGCCCGGCATCGGCGTGTACTTTATTGCAATCATCGCCCTGGCCGGCGGCTTTGCGCTGAAGCTGATGCTGCCGTTCATTGCCTGGCTCGTGCTGTTCGGGTTGGCCATGCTGTATTTCGTGCCCCGCCTGGGCAAGGTTGGGCAAGAACAGGCCAACGCACGGTCGTCGATGACCGGGCGAATCTCCGACGCCTACACCAACATCACCACGGTAAAGCTGTTTTCGCACTCCAAACGCGAAGCGCACTTCGCCCGCGCGGCCATGGAGGACTTCAAGCAAACCGGCTTTCGCCAGATGCGGCTGGTGAGCCAGTTCGAAATCGTCAACCAGGCACTGGTAGTGGGCTTGATCTTTGGTGCAGGCGGCTATGCGTTGTGGCTGTGGCACCAAGGCCAGGTTGGCACCGGGGCGGTCGCGGCCATTACCGCCATGGCCCTGCGTATCAATGGCATGTCGCACTGGATCATGTGGCAGATGACCTCGCTGTTCGAGAACATCGGCACCGTGCAGGACGGTATAGCCACCCTCACCCGCGGCCCCAAGGTACAGGATGCACCGGGTGCCACCGAATTGGTCACCCGCGGCGGCGCGGTCAGCTTCGACAAGGTCAGCTTCAACTACAACGGCGAGCGCCAGGTGCTCAACGACTTGAGCCTGCACATTCACCCTGGCGAAAAGGTCGGGCTGGTCGGCCGCTCCGGCGCTGGCAAGTCCACCTTGATCAACCTGTTGCTGCGCTTCTATGACGTGGACAGTGGCGAAATCCGCATCGATGGGCAGAACGTCGCCAAGGTCACGCAAGACAGCCTGCGCAGCGCCATCGGCATGGTCACCCAGGATACCTCGCTGTTGCACCGCTCGATTCGGGATAACATCGCCTATGGGCGCCCGGACGCAACCGACGCACAAATCCGCGCCGCTGCGGCCAATGCCCAGGCCGATGGTTTCATCAGCCAGCTCAGCGACCGCCAGGGCCACAACGGTTACGACACTCTGGTGGGCGAGCGCGGTATCAAGCTGTCTGGCGGCCAGCGCCAGCGCATCGCCATTGCCCGGGTAATGCTGAAGAACGCACCGATCCTGCTGCTGGACGAAGCCACCAGTGCGCTGGACTCGGAAGTGGAAGTGGCCATTCAGGAAAGCCTGGACGAAATGATGCAGGGCAAGACCGTCATCGCCATCGCCCACCGGCTGTCGACGATTGCCGCCATGGACCGCCTGATCGTGATGGATGAGGGGCGCATCATCGAGCAAGGTACACACGCCGAACTGCTGGCGAAGAATGGTACTTATGCCCTGTTGTGGCAGCACCAAAGTGGTGGGTTCCTGGGTGAAGACCAGGGCGTGGCCGAGGCGGTTGAATAGGTTCACCTGAATCTGACACGGGCATTGTGGGAGTGACCTTGCCGGGGCGCTCCCACAGAAATCGCGCCTACCTGAATCTGGTACTTCAGCCAAACACATGCGAGGGCCGACGCAGCACCGGGTCGAACGGGTTGACCCGTTCGCCAATCGCCGCCGCCTCGCGCTTGAGCAATGCCACCACGGTCGGCATGCGGTTGGGCCCCAGGCGGTCGCTGATGGTCGCCACGCTCAACGCTGCCACCGCATGGCCGTTCCGGTCCAGGATCGGCACTGCCAGGCCGGCCATGCCGTCGAGCACTCCGGTGTTGCGCCCGGCGTAGCCGAGGTTGCGCACGTTGTCGATTTCGGCACGCAGCAACACTTCGTCGTAATGGTGAAAGTCCTTCAACCGCGGCAGGTTGTAGCGGATCACCTCGTCCCGCTCCTCCTCAGGCAGGAAGGCCAGGATCGCCAGGCTGCCCTGCCCCACGCCCAACGCCACGCGGCCGCCGATGTCGCCGGTAAAGGTACGGATCGGGTACGGCCCTTCGCTGCGGTCCAGGCACACGGCATCGAACCCCGAGCGCGCCAGCAGAAACAGCGAATCGCCCAGCGAAGCCGACAACCGCAGCAGGCTGGGGCGCACCACATCGCGCAGGTTGCCCGCCTGCCCGGCCTTGGCCGCCAGGGCAAAGAAATCCAGGCTCAGGCGATAACGCTTGCTGGTGGCGCACTGGTCGACCATGCCCTCCTCGATCAGGCTACGCAACAGCCGATGGGTGGTGGGCTGCGCCAGGCCAACCCGCAGCGCCAGCTGGCTGACCTTCTCGCCCTCCCCCCCGCAATCACCTAGCGCGCGCAGCACGGCGAACAAACGCGACACTGCGCTTACGCCAACTTCCTTGGCGTGTTCATTTCGTTTATCGGAATCCATTTTTCGTTAAACCCATAGGAATTTCATTGAGTGGAATAATTTCAAAATAGCTGTCACTCAGTGAAATTACCCTTTGTCGCCATCCTAATCATTGCCCTACTCTCCGGTCCATAGGGCGATATCACAACATCGGCCGCCGCCATAGAAGCGAGCGCCAACGTCCGTAAAAGCATTGCTTTTCGCCGCTGGCGCTCTGCCCACCCTGAAACTGCCGGGTTACCCCGGTTCCGTTTGCGATGGAGCACAGCCATGACCTTTCTGTTGATCGACAAGCTTTGCAAGCGCTATGGCGCTACTGAGGCAGTGGCCAGTTCGTCACTGGCCATCGAAAAAGGCGAGTTTGTCTCCCTGCTCGGCCCTTCTGGCTGCGGCAAGACCACCACCCTGCAGATGATTGCTGGCTTCGTCGAGGTCACCAGTGGCCGCATCGTCCTCGACGGCCGCGACATCACCCACGCCAAGCCGGCCAGCCGGGGCCTGGGCGTGGTGTTCCAGAGCTACGCGCTGTTCCCGCACATGACCGTGCGCGACAACGTTGCCTTCGGCCTGCGCATGCGCAAGGTGGCCAACGCCGAGATCGCTCGGCGCGTCGACCAGGCGTTGGCGTTGGTACGCCTGGACAAGCACGCCGAACGTTACCCGCGTGAACTGTCCGGCGGCCAACGCCAGCGTGTAGCCCTGGCCCGCGCACTGGTGATCGAACCGCCGGTGCTGCTGCTGGACGAGCCGCTGTCCAACCTGGACGCACACCTGCGCGAAGAGATGCAGTTCGAGATCTGCCGTATCCAGAACGAAGTAGGCATCACCACCCTGATGGTCACCCACGACCAGGCCGAAGCCCTGTCGATCAGCGACCGGGTGGTGGTGATGGAAGCCGGGCGCATCACCCAGATCGATGACCCTTATCGCCTCTACGAGCACCCTGGCACGCCGTTCATTTCCGACTTTGTCGGCAAGGCCAACCGCCTGCATGGCGTCACCGGCCCCGGCGGGTTACCGCAGGCAGCCGCCCAGGGCCCGCTGACCCTCAGCCTGCGCCCGGAAAAGATCAGCCTTGGTGCAGCCGGCAGCGGCAAGCTGGCAGGCCGCGTCAGCTGCCGTTACTTCCTTGGCAGCCAGTGGCTGTACCGCGTCGATACCGCCTTGGGCAACCTGGCGGTGGTCCGCGCCAACGATGGCAGCGCGCCGCTGGACGAAGGTACCCAGGTCGGCCTGGACTGGAACGATACCCTGCTGCGGGTGCTGAACACGGCCGAGGTGGCCGCATGAGTACGGCAAAACTGCGCAGCAACAGCTGGGGCTACGGCCTTAGCAGCCCGGCCCTGCTGTTGTTCCTGGCGTTGCTGGTGATGCCGCTGGGGCTGACTGTGCTGTTGTCGTTCAACGCGTTCGACTACACCAGTGGTATCCAGGCCGGCCAGTACACCTTCAGCCATTACCTGAGCCTGGTGACCGACACCTATTACTACGAGATCTTTTTCCGCACCTTCTGGATCAGTGCCCTGGTCACCTTGTTGTGTGTGCTGATCGGCATCCCCGAAGCCATGGTCCTCAGCCGCATGGGCGCGCCGTGGCGCTCGATCTTCCTGATCCTGGTGCTGACCCCGCTGCTGATTTCGGTGGTGGTGCGCGCCTTCGGCTGGAGCCTGCTGCTGGGGTCTGACGGCCTGATCAACCAAGGCATCAGCGCCCTCGGCGGGCAGCCGGTGAAGCTGCTGTACACCCCGTTTGCGGTGATCATCGGCCTGGTCCACGTGATGCTGCCGTTCATGATCATCCCGGTGTGGACCTCGCTGCAAAAGCTTGACCCGGCCGCCGAACAGGCCGCGCTGTCGCTGGGCGCCAGCCAGTGGACGGTATTCCGCCGCATCGTGCTGCCACAGATCATGCCCGGTGTGCTGTCGGGCACGCTGATCGTGTTCGGCCTGGCCGCCAGCTCGTTCGCCATCCCGGGCCTTCTGGGCGGGCGGCGGCTGAAGATGGTCGCCACCATGATCTACGACCAGTACCTGGCGGAACTGAACTGGCCCATGGGCGCCACCATCGCCGTCGCCCTGCTGCTGATCAACCTGCTGGTGATGCTCAGCTGGAACCGGCTGGTCGAACGCCGCTACAAACGCGCACTTGGAGTGTGAACCGATGACCCGTAACGGCCCGCTGGCCCTGTCCTTTCATGCCTTGGTGATGCTGTTCATGCTCGCCCCATTGGTGGTGGTGTGCCTGGTGGCATTCACCCCGGAAAACACCCTGAGCCTGCCCACTGCCGGCTTCTCGCTGCGCTGGTTCAGCGCTGTGTTCGAGCGTGCCGACTTCCTCGACGCGTTTTACAACAGCCTGAAACTCGCCGCCCTGGCGGCCTCGCTGGCTACCCTGATCGCCGTGCCGGCAGGCCTGGCGCTGACCCGCTACAGCTTCCCTGGCCAAGGCTTTGTCAACGGCCTGCTGCTGTCGCCGATCATCATCCCGCACCTGGTGCTGGGTGTGGCCTTGCTGAGGTTGTTCGCCCTGCTTGGGGTCAATGGCAGCTTCACCTGGCTGGTGTTCGCCCACGTGGTGGTCATTACTCCGTACGTGCTGCGCCTGGTACTGGCTGCCGCCATCGGCATCGACCGCAGCGCCGAACAGGCCGCGCAAAGCCTGGGCGCCGGGCGCATCACGCTGTTCTGCAAGGTCACCCTGCCAATGATTCTGCCTGGCGTGGCCGGTGGCTGGCTGCTGGCGTTCATCAACAGCTTCGACGAAGTCACCCTGTCGATCTTCGTCACCTCGCCTGCCACCCAGACCCTGCCGGTGCGCATGTACGTATACGCCACCGAGTCCATTGACCCGATGATGGCAGCCGTCTCGGCGCTGGTGATTGCCGTCACCGCCCTGACCATGATCGCCCTGGACCGCGTGTATGGCCTGGACCGCGTACTGGTGGGCAAGCAATGACAAGGAATGCCCCTATGCCGCTGTTCAAGCGCGTGGCCGAACACGACCGCGAGCCGCTGCCTTTCCTGCTCGATGGCCAACCGGCTCAAGGCATGAACGGCGACACCCTGCTGACCGCCATCCTGACCAACGCCACCCACCTGCGTGGCAGCGACTTCAGCGCCGAACCGCGCGCCGGTTTCTGCCTGATGGGCGCCTGCCAGGACTGCTGGGTACGCCTGCAGGACGGCCGCCGGGTGCGCGCCTGCTCGACCTTTCTTGAACCGGGCCAATGTGTCACCCGCGAACCGGGGCGCCAGCCATGAGTGCAACCGTCATCATCGGCGCAGGCCCCGCCGGCATCCGCGCCGCGCAAACCCTCGTGGCCCATGGCGTGCGCCCAGTGCTGCTGGACGAAGCCAGCCGTGGCGGCGGGCAAATCTACCGCCAGCAGCCGGCCAACTTTCGCCGCTCGGGCAAAGCGTTGTACGGCTTCGAGGCGGGCAAGGCCCAGGCCCTGCACAACACCCTTGAACAGCTGCGCGAGCAGATCGACTACCGCCCGGAAACCTTGGTGTGGAATGCCGAGCAGCAAGTGCTGGACACCTTGCAGCAGGGCCAGTTGGCCGACCGCCTGGCATTCGACCGGGTGATCGTCGCCACTGGCGCTACCGACCGCGTGTTGCCGATCCCCGGCTGGACCTTGCCCGGGGTGTATACCCTGGGCGCGGCGCAGATCGCGCTGAAGTTTCAGGGCTGCGCCATCGGCGAGCGGGTGGTGCTGGCTGGCAGCGGGCCGCTGTTGTACCTGGTGGCCTACCAGTACGCCAAGGCCGGCGCCACTGTCAGCGCAGTGCTCGACACCTCGCCGTTCAGCGCCCAGGTACGCGCCCTGCCGCGCCTGTTGCTGCAGCCGGGCACCTTTGCCAAGGGCCTGTACTACCGCGCCTGGCTCACCCGCAAAGGCGTGCCGGTGCATCAGGGGGTGACCCTGCTGGGCATCGAAGGCGAGCAACGCGCCAGCGCCGTACGCTGGTCGCGCAATGGCCAGCAACATACCTTGCCGTGCGACGCCGTGGCATTCGCCCACGCCCTGCGCAGCGAAACCCAGCTGGCGGACCTGCTGGGCTGCCAGTTTGCCTGGAACACCCTCAACCGCGCCTGGCTACCGGTACGTGACGCCCAGGGCCGCGCCAGCAGCCCCGGTGTGTACCTGGCTGGCGACGGCGCCGGCATCCTCGGTGCCGACGGCGCCGAAATGACCGGTGAACTGGCCGCCCTGACGCTGCTGGCCGACCTCGGCAAACCTGGCAACCCGCAACGCCAGCAACAGCTGGAAAAACGCCTGGCCACCCTGCAGCGCTTTCGCCAGGGCCTGGAACAGGCCTTTCCGTTCCCCGAGCAGTGGGCCCGGCAAGCACCGGACCCGTTGACCGTGTGCCGCTGCGAGCAGGTCAGCGCTGGCGAAATCCGCGCCACGGTGCGCGCCGGGCACTGGGAAATCAACCGGGTCAAAGCCATGTGCCGGGTCGGCATGGGCCGTTGTCAGGGCCGCGTGTGCGGGGCCGCCGCCGCCGAACTGATTGCCTGCGAAAGCGGCCGGCCCATTGACCAGGTCGGGCGCCTGCGTGGCCAGGCACCGGTCAAGCCCCTGCCCTTCGGCCTGGAGATCAAGCCATGAAGCTGATCGAGGTGGACGCCATTGTTGTCGGCGGTGGCATCGTCGGCAGCAGCGCTGCATTGACCCTGGCCCGCGGTGGCAAACAGGTGGCGCTGCTTGAACGTGACTTCTGTGGCTCGCACTCCAGCGGGGTGAACTATGGCGGGGTCCGCCGCCAGGGCCGCTCGCTGGCCCAGCTGCCGTTGTCGATGCGTGCCCATGCCATCTGGGGGCAGTTGCGCGAGTGGATCGGCATCGACGGCGAGTACGCCCGCAGCGGCCATCTGAAGCTGGCGCGCAGCCAAACCGACTTCGACGCCTTGAAGGCTTATGCCCGTCGGACCCAGGCCTTTGACCTGCGCCTGCAACTGCTGGAGCACCGCGAACTGCGCCAGCGCTTCCCTTGGGTGGGCGATATCGCCGTCGGCGCGTCATATTGCCCCGAGGACGGCCATGCCAACCCGCGCCTGGTGTCACCCGCCTTCGCCCAGGCGGCCCGGCACAACGGCGCCCAGTTGCACGAGCAATGCAAAGTGCTGGCGGTAGACCACGACGGCCAGCGCTTCACCGTGCGCACCAGCACAGGCCAGTGCTTCAGGGCACCCTGGCTGCTGAACTGCGCCGGCGCCTGGTCGGCGCAACTGGCCGAGTACTTCGGCGAAGCGGTGCCGTTGACGGCGGCCCACCCGGCCATGCTGGTGACCGAGCCACTGCCGCTGTTCATGACCGCCAGCACCGGGGTCGAAGGCGGCGGTATCTACGCCCGCCAGGTGGCGCGCGGCAACTGCGTGCTGGGCGGTGGGCGCGGCTTCGCCCTGACCCCGACCACCGCCCGCCCGGGGCAAGCCGCAGTGCTCGACATCCTGCGCAATGCCACCGAGCTGTACCCGGCATTGGCGGGCGCCCAGGCGATTCGCACCTGGAGCGGCACCGAAGGCTACCTGCCCGATGACGAACCGGTGATCGGCCCCAGCCTGCGCCAACCCGGCCTGCTGCATGGCTTCGGCTTTGCCGGCGCTGGCTTTCAGATTGGCCCAGCAGCCGGTGAAGCCCTGGCGCAATGCGTCCTTCATGGCGCGCCGGCCATCAGCCTGGCGGCCTTTTCCATCAACCGTTTTCAGCCCAACCACCACTACAAGGAAAACCTGTCATGACGCACAAGCAACGTTTGCTCGCCCTGTTCTGCGCCGTACCTGGCCTGTTCGCCTGCCTGCCCGCCATGGCGCAACCCACGCTATACCTGGGCATGAACGGCGGCACCATGGAGCGGCTGTTCAGCGACAACATCCTGCCCCCGTTCGAGAAGGCCAACGGGGTGAAAGTGGTGATCGTCCCTGGCACCTCGGCCGACATCCTGGCCAAGGTCCAGGCCACGCCGAACAAGCCGTCGATCCACGTGATGGTGCTGGATGACGGCATCATGTATCGCGCCATCGGCATGGGCCTGTGCAGCACCCTCAAGCCCAACCCGACGCTGGCCCAGCTGCCGGAAAAGGCCCTGATCAAGGACAAGGCCGCCGCCGTCAGCCTGGGGGTGACCGGGCTTGCCTACAACAGCCGCCTGTTCAAGGAAAAAGGCTGGGCAACACCCACCTCGTGGAACGACCTGGCCGACCCGCGCTTTAAGGACAAAGTGGTGTTCCAGTCAATGGCGTCGTCCACCTTCGGCTTGCACGGTTTCCTCATGTACAACCGCCTGCACGGTGGCAGCGATACCGACGTCAACCCGGGCTTCACGGCGTGGAAGAAGAACGTTGGCCCGAACGTGCTGGAGTACATCCCCAACTCGGCCAAGCTTTCGGAAATGGTGCAAACCGATGAGGCCGCGTTGTTCCCGCTCACCCCTACCCAGGTGACGGCGCTGAAGCTCAAGGGCATCCCGGTGGAATACGCCGCGCCCAAAGAAGGCGCCGTGGTGCTCAACCAGGCCGAATGCGTCACCGCCAACAACGACCAGCCGGAGCTGGCGCAAAAGCTTGCCGAGTTCCTGCTCAGCCCTGAGGCGCAGGCACCGGCACTGGAGCTGGGTGACCAGATCCCGTCCAACCCCAACACGCCGACCAGCGACAAGACCCGTGGCCAGGTCGAAGCCATGCAGACCTACCTGCAAACTGCCGTGACCATCGACTGGGACCAGGTCAACACCCAGCGCCCGGAATGGAACGCCCGCTGGAATCGCCAGATCGAGCGATAGGCCGAGGCCCTGGCCCGCTGCCGGCCCTCAGGTGCCGGCTAGCGGGCGCTGCCACGTGGCCTACATGGCGCCTCAATCCAGCACTGGCCGCAACAACGCCTGCGCCTCGTACAACGGCGGCAAATAACGCATGCGAATTTCATCAACACTCAACCGCGAAGCATGGGTGGTGATGGTCAGCGTCGCTTTCAGCTGCCCGGCACGGTCCAGCAACGGTACACCCAGCACCCGCATACCGATTTCATATTCCTGATCAACAATACAGAAGCCCTGCCCCTTCACCCGGTGCAATTCCGCCTCCAGCTGTGCCCGGTCTGTGAGCGTATAAGGCGTCAACGCCCGCAATGGGTTGCGTGCAAAGTACTCATCCCGCTCCCCGTCACCCAGCCAGGCCAGCCAGATCCGCCCGCCGGCCGTGCAATACATTGGCACCCGCGAACCGGGCCTGATCGACAACGAAGCCACATGGCTATAGCGGCTGCGCACCAGGTGGATGATCTCGTCACCATCGCGGGTACCCACCGACACATGCTCCTGGGTCTGGCGCGCCACCTGCTCGACAATCGGCCGCAGCATGCGCGGCAGTTGCGCCGAGTCCACGTACGCCTGGCCGATCCGCAAAGCCTTGGGCGTCAGCCAGTACTCGCGGCTGTCGGTTTCGGCAAAGCCCTCGTGCACCAAGGTCAGCAAAAAACGCCGTGCGGCGCTGGGCGTAAGGCCAGACAACCTGGCTGCCTGCGGCACGCTCAGGCGCGGTTGCTCGGCGCTGAACAATTGCATCAGGGCCAGGCCTTTCTGCAAGCCGGCGATCAAATCGCGGGGGTGGATGGCGGGCGTGTTCATCTTTACGACTCGCAAGTGGGCAAAAACAGCCGATTACTGCGATAACCGGATCATGATTGCGATTATCGCATCAAAAGCCCGATCAACGCATTGTTGCTCTCCCGCCTCTGCATCACGCTTGCCTCCACAACAACATCAATAAGGAGGTCAGCATGATTAGTGGTTCCACTGAACTGGTTGCTATCGTCGGTTCGCCCATTGCCCAGGTGAAGTCCCCCGAGAACTTCAACACCTGGTTCGCCAACAACAACTGCAACGTCGCCATGCTGCCCATAGACCTGCACGAAGCCGCGCTGGGCAGCTTTGCCGACAGCCTGCGCGGCTGGCAAAACCTGCGCGGTTGCGTGGTCACCGTCCCATACAAACAGACCCTGGCCAGCAACCTGGACGGCTTGAGCGAACGCGCGGCCGCCCTGGGCTCGGTCAATGTGATTCGCCGCGAGCCTGGCGGGCACCTGCTGGGCGACAACGTGGACGGCGCCGGCTTCCTGGGCGCTGCGCGCAAGCATGGCTTCAAGCCGGCGGGCAAGCGGGCCTTGGTGATTGGTTGCGGCGGTGTTGGCAGTGCCATCAGCTATGCGCTGGGTGAGGCCGGCATTGCCAGCATCACCCTCCATGACCCCAGTGCTGCACGCTTGGGCGCGTTATGCGAACTGCTTGGCAAAGCCTTCCCCGGGCTCAGCATCAGCACGCAGTTCAGCGGGCTGGAAGACTTCGACCTGGTGGCCAATGCCTCCCCTGTCGGTATGGGTGCAAACGCAGAGCTGCCATTGTCTGCCGCGCTCCTGGCAACCCTGCAGCCCCGCACCCTGGTCGCCGACGTGGTCACCTCGCCCGAGATCACCCCGCTGTTGAACCGGGCTCGGCAGGTTGGCTGTGCGATCCAGACCGGCCCGGAAATGGCCTTTGCCCAGCTGGGCCACCTGGGCGCCTTCATGGGCGTGACGCCACTGGAGATCTAGCACCATGGCTGACTTCGAACACACACAACAACACTTTGATCTGGTTGTGCTGGGCAGCGGCGCCGGAGGTTTTGCCGCTGCGGCCACGGCGGCTCGCCGCGGGCTGAAGGTGCTGGTAGTGGAAAAGGCCGAACGCTTTGGCGGCACCTCGGCGATATCCGGCGGCGCGGTATGGCTGTACGGCACCGATCAAGCCCGCGTCGCGGGGGCCAAGGATTCACCCGAGGCCATGCGCACCTACCTCAAACATGTTATCGGCGACGGCTACGACCCTGCCCTGGCAGACGCCTTCATCGAGCACGGGCACCAGGCGCTGCGTTGGCTGGAACAGCACACCGAGCTGCGCTACGCCCTGCGCCCGCACTCACCGGATTATTACCCCGATGCCCCCGGCGCTACCCAGTTTGGTCGGGCACTGGAAATGGTCGAATACGACGGCAAGCACCTCGGCCCCCGTTTCAAGGACCTGCAAATGCCACCGCCCGGCATGCTGTTGTTCGGCGGCATGATGGTCAACCGGGTGGATATCCAGCATTTTCTCAGCATTCGTCGCTCACCCCAGTCGCTGTGGCACTGCCTGAAACTGATGGCACGTTACGCGCGAGACCGCCTGCAGCATCCGCGTGGCACACGGCTTACTACCGGCAACGCACTGATCGCCCGCCTGGCCACCAGCGCCTTTGCCCATGGCACACAGCTGTGGTTGCGCAGCGAGGCCCTGGAACTGATCGTTGAACAGGGCGCGGTCACGGGCGTGGTGATACAGCACGAGGGGCGCCGCGAGCGGGTACTGACCCGCGGCGGTGTGGTGTGCGCCATGGGCGGGTTCGCGGCAGGCGCGCTCGCCGCCGGCTACCGGCCAGCCCAGCAAGCACCGCACCTGACCATGTCACCCGCTGCCAACGACGGCGCTGCCCTGCGCCTTGGCCAGGCCGTGTCGGCGGCCCAGGGCGAGGGCCTGGCGGCCAACTTCTTCTGGGCACCGGTTTCGGAGCTGCGCCATGCCAGTGGCGAGCGTGAGCGCTTCCCGCATCTGGTTACCGACCGCGCCAAACCTGGCGTGATCGCGGTAAACCCGGCCGGGCGGCGCTTCGTCAACGAGTCCGACTCCTACCACCACTTCGTGCAGACCATGTTCGCCAACGGTATTGCCAGTTGCTGGCTGGTCTGCGATGCCGAGGCCATGAACCGCTATGGCCTGGGCCTGGCGCGGCCAAAACCAGTGAACAACCAGGCGTTGATCGATGCCGGCTACCTGTACCAGGCCGCAACACCACAGGCCTTGGCCCAAGCCATCGGCGTTGACCCAGAGGTGCTTGCGCAAACCCTTGAGCAGTTCAACGCAGATGCCCGCAATGGCATCGACCGCGCGTTCGGCAAGGGCGGCAACAGCTACAACCGCTACATGGGCGACCCACAGCACACGCCCAACCCCTGCCTGGCGCCACTGGCAAACGGGCCGTTCTATGCCATTCGCATTCACACCGGCGACCTCGGGTCGGCCTGCGGCCTGGTCACCAACGCCAATGCCAACGTGCTGAACCGCAGCGGCCAGCCGATTGCCGGGCTGTACGCGGTCGGCAACGACATGAACTCACTGATGAAGGGCTCCTACCCCGGCCCCGGCATCACCCTGGGCCCTGCCCTCACCTTCGGCTGGCTCGCTGCCAACCACATCACCGCGCGCCTGCAGGCGCCGGCCACCCAAACGGAGACCCCTGCATGTACTACGAACTGAGAACCTACACCCTCGACCCACTGAAAATGGCCGACTGGCTGGCGCTGTACCAAAGCCATGCGCTGGAAGTGCAAAGCGAACACCTGGGCAACCTGGTGGGCTTTTTCACTACCGAGTTCGGCGACGTCAACCAGGTGGTGCACATCTGGGGCTATGCGAGCCTGGATGAGCGCATTGCGCGCCGCGCCGCAATGGCAGCAGACCCGCGCTGGGCGGAGTTCTCGCGGCGCAACCGCGAACTGGCGGCGGTCGTACGCCTGCAATCGCGGCTAATGCGGCCCACCGGCTTTTCGCCGCTGAAGTAAACCGTACAGCACCTTCTTTCAACGCCTGAGCGGAACCCTTGCATGCAACCCCTCGAATGCGACGTACTCGTCATCGGCTCCGGTGCCTCTGGCCTGGCGGCCGCCGTTACCGCCGCGCATCACGGCCTGCACGTGATCGTTGCGGAAAAAGCCAGCCAGTTGGGCGGCACCAGCGCCTGGTCGGGGGGGTGGCTGTGGGTACCGCGCAACCCACTGGCCATTGCCGAAGGCATTGTCGAAACCGACGATGCCCCAGAACGCTACCTGCGTGCGCAAACCCACACCCGCGAGCTGGACCCACGCCAACGTGCATTCCTGCGCCACGGCCCCGAGATGGTGGCGTTTTTCCAGCAGCACACTGCTGTGCAGTTTCAGTGCGGCAGCCGCATGCCCGACATGCGCGAAGGCGATGGCAGCGCACACGGCGGCCGTTCGCTGTGCGCACTGCCCTACGACGGCCGCCTGCTCGGGCCTTGGCTGCACAGGCTGCGCCCACCGCTGGACATCGTCAGCCTGGCCGGCATGGGCATTGCCGGCGGCGCCGACATGGCTGCCTTTTTCAATGCCACACGCTCGCCCAAGGCAGCGCTGCATGTGGGTAAGCGCCTGCTGCGTCACGGGCGTGACCTGCTGTTACACCGACGCGGCCAGCAACTGGTCAATGGCAACGCACTGGTGGCACGCCTGCTGCGCAGCGCCCTGGACCTGGGTGTGACGCTGCTGACCGACAAGCCGGCCAGCTCCCTGTTGGGTGAAGGGCGGGTTAGCGGCGCGCTGTTTGCCGATGGCCAGGCGATTCACGCACGCCGGGGGGTGGTGCTGGCCTGTGGCGGCTTCCCGCACGATCGCCAGCGCATCGGTCAAATGATGGCGCATGCGCCGGATGGCACCCGGCACTACTCTGCCGCGCCCAAAGAAAACAGCGGCGACGGCCTGCGCCTTGGCGAACAGGCCGGCGGCCTGGTGAGCACCGAGCTGGCCCAGGCCGGTGCCTGGGCACCGGTTTCGCGGGTACCACGCACTGATGGTACCTTCGGCCATTTCCCGCACCTGATCGACCGCGCCAAACCCGGTTTCATTGCCGTGCGCCGCGATGGCCGACGCTTTGTCAACGAAGCCGATTGCTACCATGACTTCATGAACGCCCTGTTCGCTGCCACGCCGCAAGGCGAACCCCATGAAGCCTGGCTGATTTGCGACCACGCTGCGCAACGCCGCTACGGCATCGGCTGGGCCAAGCCGTTTCCCTTCTCCACCCGCTTTTACCAACGCTGTGGCTACCTGCACAGCGGCGCTACGCTGGCACAGCTTGCGCAACGCTGTGGGATCGATGCCGCGCAGTTGCAGCGCACGGTGGATGCCTTCAACCACCCTGCGGCACAAGGTGAAGACCCCGCCTTCCAACGCGGCGCGTCAGCCTACAACCGGGCCCAGGGCGAACCGCAGCAGGCACCCAACCCGTCGCTTCGGCCGTTGCTGAAGGGGCCGTTATATGCGGTGAAATTGCTGCCAGGCAGCCTTGGCACCTTCGCTGGCCAGGGCACCGACGCCTCAGCCCGCGTGCTGGACCACGCGGGGCAGCCGATACCCGGGCTGTTTGCGGTGGGTAACGACATGCACAGCGTGATGGGCGGGCACTACCCGAGTGGGGGTATTACCCTTGGGCCGGGGATGACCTTTGGGTATCTGGCCGGTAGAGCGTTAAGTGGGCTGCGTTCACCGTAAACACCGCAAGGGCTGATTTTCATAAAGGCTGCCCATGCACCTGCTCTACCTGAGCCACCTTGGGCGACTGTTGCAACAACCCTCGCGGCAATCGGAAGCTTTTGAACGGTTGCTGGGTAATGGGATTGAAGGCTTTTTCAGCATTCAGTCGATAGCGCATCACGCCATCACCGGTCCGGAAGCTCAGGTCTACGCTGGTTGGCGTCCGCCCATTGAGTGAGCCGCGGCTGAGCAAGCGGAACATCGACCATGGCCCGCGGTACTCCAGGCTGCTGCTGTTACCGTTCTGCCTCAGCAAGGTAAGGTTGCTGCGCACCTGCTGCCCCAAAGTATTGGGCCAGACGATCCCAGTGATCTGGCTCGGCCCATGGGTGTAGGCGATCAATTGACCATCCAGGTCCAGCAGGCTGGTACGCTGGTTCGCACTGAGCCCCAACGGCTCGATGCTGAACTGCACACTCAGCTTGCCGCGCTGGTCAAAGAAAGTTTCGCGGATGCGATCCGCCAGCTCGAGTTGCTCGATCACGTCGGCGCGAATCAAGGATTGCCCGTGCCGAGCGGACTGCAAGGCCTCAAGGTTCTCCTTCAGGAAGACCTCCAGATATTGATCATGAAACTGCTGCAGCCGCCCTTTCGGCCCGAAGAACGCTTCGAAGTCATCCAGTGAAGCATCGGGTGCCTTCACCATAAACGGGTAGCGGCCTGCCAGACGTTGCTGGAAGAAACTGTACACCTCAGCATCCCAACGTCGCTCCAGTTCGCGCAGTGCTTCAACGTTCAGTACCTGGGCGGTCTGGTCGGCGAGCTTTCTGACCTGGTGGTTGATGGGCTCCGGCAAGCCTGTGGCAATACGTTGAAGGGTGCCTATCGGGTCATGCCCTGTCATCGCAAAGCGCTGATGCACGGCTTGCAGTGCGGCCTTGCCGCGGTCCGGGCTGTCCTGTACGGCCTTGGCGTAGTCCAGCACGGCCGCAACAGCGCCAAGGGTTTCATCGTAGTAGCTCGGCTTTTCTCCTGTCGCCTGCAGCATCGCGCCCAAGCCTGCAAACGCCCGCTGGATGGCTAACGCTTGCTGTTGTTCGGGTTTGGCCGTTGCTGAGCGCAGCGAATTCAGTTCATCCGTTATTTCAACACCAGCTGGTGAAGCGAGTGAGGTGTTATCCCTGACCGTATCCAGCAGCCGCTGCAAAGGTGCTGCTGGGCCGGTCAACTGCTGCAGGACCGTGACACCATGGTCCAGATCACGGAAGTCGGCCACGGTGAAGGCGTTCAAGGCGCGTCGCCAACTGTCAATGTAATCGGCGCTGTAAAGGTTAATCATCCTGAACTTACTCTCTGAAATAGTACAAACGGCCTATATTACGGCGCGAATTTTCCTACAAATAAATGCCAATGCACATATGCGCATGCAGCCAACTCGAACAAATCCAGCGGAAGCCTAATACAGAGTTCCGAGTGCACACAAACAAATATTTATTTACATCTTTACTCTCGACCAGCGGACACTTTTCCATGCATGGTTTTTATAGAAGACGGGCAGCCCGCCCCACCAATTAAACACATGTAGGAAACTTCCTACAACATCGCGACAATACTAAACACAACTTGCTTCCAAGTCTCCTACAACTCAACAGGGAGTTACGTACTGATGTCTAAAAACACGGGATCCGTCGCACCTAAAGAACGCGTCAATATCAAGTATGTCCCCGCGACGAGCAATGAGCAGGCTGAGGTGGAGCTGCCCCACAAGATGCTGGTTCTGGGCGACTTCGGCCTGGATGACAGCCGTGCGCTTGAGGACCGCCAGGTCGTGCGCATTGATAAACACACATTCAACAGCGTGTTGAACGACGCCGACGTGAGCCTGGACGTGTCTGTGCCCTCCAGGCTCAGCACCGCCCCGGATGCCGAGCTGGCGGTCCACCTGCAGTTCAGGTCCATCAACGACTTCGGACCGGACCGGATCGCGCGCCAGGTGCCTGAGCTGAACAAGCTGCTGGAGCTGCGTGAAGCGCTGGTCGCCCTGAAAGGCCCGCTGGGCAACGTCCCCGCCTTCCGCAAGCATCTGCAGCACCTGCTTAACAACGAGCAGGCCCGTAAACAACTCGCCCAAGAACTGGACCTGGTGCTTGAAGCACCCGAAAAAGACTGAGACAACGGAGCGTCCCCATGCCTAAGCCAAGCAACACTACCACCACCACAGACGCAACGACCGACACGTTGGGCAGTGCCACCTTGCTGGACCAGATCATGGCAGAAACCAAACTGGTACCTGCTCAAGAGGGCTACCAGGTTGCCAGGCAGGGCGTATCTGCGTTCATTGCCGAAATCCTCAAAAGCAACGACCCGGATCAACTGATCAACAAGCACCGGGCCGACCAGATGATTGCCGAAATCGACCGGTTACTCAGCAAACAGATGGATGTCATTCTGCATCAGCCTGAGTTCCAGCAGCTCGAATCATCATGGCGCAGCCTGAAACTTCTAGTCGACCGCACGGACTTCAGGGAAAACATCAAACTCGAAATCCTGCATGTCAGTAAAGAGGAGCTTTTGGACGACTTCGAAAATGCTGCGGACATTACCTGCAGCGGTATCTACAAACATGTTTACACCGCAGGTTACGGCCAATTCGGGGGAGAGCCGGTTGCGGCCATGGTTGGCAACTACAACTTCGGCCCCTCTTCCCCTGATATCAAGCTGCTGAGTTACATGGCCTCCGTTGGCGCCATGTCCCATGCGCCATTTCTTGCCGCACCTGCCCCCGAGTTCTTCAACTTGAGCAGTTTCGAGGAACCCGGTGAAATGCAGGGCAAAAAGAACTGGCAACTGCCGTTCTGGGCCGTGCTGTTCCCCTACAACCTCACCGTTGCCATCTGTTGGTACTTCGTCTGCAAACTATTCAATGTCCGAGCAGCACCACCGCCCCCAGCAGCCTTCGAAGAACCCCACGTTCAACCCCGCAAAAGGAAGCGCAAATGAAACCCATCGTACTGGTAGGCCATCGTCATAGCTGCCCGCTCCATGGCGAAGGCACTGTGGAAACCGGCGCAAGCGCAACATTCGTGGATGGCAGGGCCGTCGCACGCGTGGGCGACCGCATCAGTTGTGGCGCAGTCATCGAAACCGGCGCTGCATGCACGATTATCGAGGACCAACCCGCCGCGAGGGAGGGAGACACTACCAGCCACGGAGGGGCTCTGATCGAGGGAGACCAGGGTTGGCTCATTGATTGAATGCAACTGCCGGCACTGAGCCGAATGCGGTTAACCCCAGCGTTAAAACCAAACCTCTCCCTTGGTTTTAAAGCCGGTCAATCAATTGATTGGGCCGTTCTTCGGTCCAAATAACGAGGATGCGCTCACAGGCACAGTACCCCATGGTAATTGATGACATTATAATAGCCTCCAGCGTGGGAATATTCTTACACAGGGCACTTAGAACTAAACAGCCCACGTTCAACACAGCCCCATGGGTTATCAAGAAAAATCCATCAAATTATTTCACCGCTTGCATTTACGCCCGACAACCACTAACACTTATCTCATCGCCCGATGGAGATAAGCCATGTCCCGCCTCGCCGAATTCCGTGCCCTCGAACGACTGCTTACGGCAAAGCCCGAACTTTCCTTCATTAAAGTCGACCCCAACCTGATCCGTGACTTCGAATTTGAAAGCAAACTTCACATGCTGCTTGCCGAATATCAATTCAATCTGTCCCATGTCCTGGCCATCATCGAGAGCGAATGCACGACCAACATTGACGAGGTCTATCAGCAATGCCGTCCTGTCGCACCGCCCCGACTTTATAGAGCCCGGCAAAGCAAATACTATATAAACCCACACACAGGGCAGGAAGTTGAAGCAAAGA
The DNA here is from genome assembly GCF_022760795.1 of Pseudomonas sp. BP01. Classification (NCBI taxonomy): domain Bacteria; kingdom Pseudomonadati; phylum Pseudomonadota; class Gammaproteobacteria; order Pseudomonadales; family Pseudomonadaceae; genus Pseudomonas; species Pseudomonas sp. BP01. Next base: position 50,240 of record NZ_JAFBKA010000002.1, on the reverse strand, counting down.
GCACCCTGCACAAAACCGTGCGGTTGTGGATTCAGCAGTACGGCCGGGAGGAGGTCGAAAGCTGGGCAACTGCATGGTCTGTGTACACGCCCAAATCTGACCAGTAGCCCCCTCACCCTGCCAGGCACGACCACCACAGCCTGCCCTTCCCTTCTGGACCTGCGCCCCATCAGGCAACCAGGTTGAAAGCCTTCTACCCTTTATTGACGTGAATCCCTGCCGCGCCCACAGGGCAACGCAACCGTTCGGTAACCGAACAGTAGCCCGTCTCTTGAATTGACGCTGCCGCCTTCACTGCGCACCATGCACCGGCCTTGCGTGCCCCCCCTGCCTGGGACTTGGTCACGCACCTGTAGCACCGCAGCTGAATACAATTTCAAGAAACGAGCAGTTTATGAACCACACCAAGACCACCCCCGCCGCGCCCCGGATGCATCAGGGTTCGATTGGCGACAAGCTTCGCGGCGCCTTCGGCGTCGGCAAGACCCGCTGGGGCATGCTCGCCCTGGTGTTCTTCGCCACCACCCTGAACTACATCGACCGCGCCGCCCTTGGCATCATGCAGCCCGTGCTGGCCAAGGAGATGAGCTGGACGGCGATGGACTACGCCAACATCAACTTCTGGTTCCAGGTCGGCTATGCCATCGGCTTTCTGCTGCAGGGCCGGCTGATCGACAAGGTTGGGGTAAAACGCGCCTTCTTCTTCGCCGTACTGCTGTGGAGCCTGGCCACTGGCGCCCATGGCCTGGCCACTTCGGCGGCCGGCTTCATGGTCTGCCGTTTCATCCTGGGCCTGACCGAGGCCGCCAACTACCCGGCCTGCGTGAAGACCGTGCGGTTGTGGTTCCCGGCGGGTGAGCGGGCCATTGCTACCGGCCTGTTCAACGCTGGCACCAACGTCGGCGCCATGGTCACCCCGGCCCTGCTACCGCTGATCCTCGCCGTGTGGGGTTGGCAGGCAGCGTTCATCGCCATGGGCTGCCTGGGCCTGGTGTGGGTGGTGTTGTGGGTGTTGAAGTACTACAACCCTGAAGACCACCCCAGCGTGCGCCAGAGCGAGGTGCAGTACATCCAGCAGGATGACGAGCCCGAGCCGACCCGTGTGCCGTTCAGCCGTATTTTGCGCCTGCGGGGCACCTGGGCGTTTGCGGTGGCCTATGCGATCACCGCGCCGGTGTTCTGGTTCTATCTGTACTGGCTGCCGCCGTTTCTGAACCAGCAATACAGCCTGGGCATCAACGTGACCCAGATGGGCATCCCGCTGATCATCATCTGGCTGACGGCGGACTTTGGCAGCATCGGCGGCGGCATCCTGTCGTCCTGGCTGATCGGCCGTGGCGTGCGCGCCACCACCGCGCGGCTGGTGTCGATGCTGATCTTTGCCTGCACCATGGTCAGCGTCGTCTTTGCCGCCAACGCCAGTGGCCTGTGGGTCGCCGTGGCCGCCATCTCGCTGGCGGTAGGCGCGCATCAGGCGTGGACAGCGAATATCTGGAGCCTGGTGATGGACTACACGCCCAAGCACCTGGTGAGCACGGTGTTCGGCTTCGGCAGCATGTGCGCGGCGATTGGCGGGATGTTCATGACGCAGATCGTCGGCAGCGTGCTGACCGCCACCAACAACAACTATGCCGTGTTGTTCACGATGATTCCGGCCATGTATTTCCTGGCGCTGGTGTGGATGTACTTCATGGCACCGCGCAAGGTCGAGAGCGCCTGAGGGCGCTAGCCACTTACCTCTACGGGGCCCTTGCGGGCCCTTTTTTTGGTCTGATGATCAGACCGTGAAAGCGCGTTTTCTGTCGGGGCAGCGTTGATTGCAAGGGGAAACACAAGTCCTGTAGGAGCAGCCTTGTGCTGCGAAGAGGCCATTGCAGCCGAAGATAATCTTTAGCCTTACCGGCCTCTTCGCAGCACAAGGCTGCTCCTACAGGGGTGAAGCGGTAGACTGCGTGATGGTGCCGAAATCAGACGGTGGCCAGCACAGCCATGGCCTTCTCCAGCGCCATGCGCGCGCGCTGTTCACCGCTGATGCCTTGCTCCAGCAGCTGCCGTGTGGGGATTTCCAGGCTCAGCGGCACGGTGGGCGGCAGGCCGCGCAGCAGGCTGACCAGGTCGGCATCGCCGTCACCAGGGAAGCGCCGCTCGTTTCGCGCCTGGCGCAGAATCTCGTCCATGTCGGCCGGTACCGGGCCGGCTACGTCACACAGCTGGGCGTAGCGCATGCGCTGCGGCGCCAGTTGTGTCAGATCGTCCAGCGAAGAGCCGGAGCGATTGAAGTGGAAGGCATCCACCAGTACGCAGCCATTGCTGCGGTCGGCGTTGGCCACCACCCGCATGGCCTGGCTCAGGTCGCGCACATCGGTCCAGGGCATGAACTCCAGATGCGGGTAAATGCCATACCCCGCTGCCAGGTCACACAACGCGGCAAAGCGCTCGGTCAGACGGGCTTCATCCGGGTCGTTGCCGGCCACCAGCAGCTCTGTGCCACCCAGCTCGGCGCCTACCGCCAGAATCGGTTCGAAATCGGCCACGCAGGTTTCGGGCTTAAGGCGCAGTATCTCCAGGTCGAGCACCTTGATACCGGTGTCGCGCAGGCGCGCCTGGGTTTGCCGGCGCAGGTCGGCGTCGGCCACCAGCGGGAAGTGCTGCTCCTGTTCGGTGGCCGGCACCAGGCGCAAGCCAACGTGGCTGTAACCGGCGCGGGCAGCTACCTCGACCATGTCCGGCGGGGACAGTTCGAGGACCGTCAGCGCGGCGAGGGAGAAAATTCGATCAGTCATTGTGAGTCACCAAAAATAAGTCAAGGTCGGCTTAGGCAATCTGCTCGGGCGCACAGGCTCGGCCGCTTTGTGAGGCATGGCGAATGGCGTCGACCAGCGCCAGGGTGCGGCCAGCGTCGGCAGCGTCGATCAGCGGCGCCTGCTCACCGCGGGCAACCCGCACGAAATGCTGCAACTGCAGGGTCAACGCTTCGCCCTCAGGAATGGTTTCTTCGCTCTGCAGCAGCGGCGTGTGCCAGCCCGACCCCGCCTCGGCGTAGTGCCAGCGCTTGAGCTGGGGAATACTCAGCGCTCCTTGGGTGCCGGCCAGCAGGTAGCACGGCTGGCCATTTTGGCGCGGGTACATCGGGCTTTCGCCAGAGTCCAGCTCCCAGCTCCACGGCGCGGCCACCGCGTCCGAGCCGGTCAGGCTACCCAACGCACCGTTGGCGAACTGCAGCAACACCGCGGCGCTGTCTTCGTTGGCAAAACCACGTACATCGTTACGGGTGAACGCCTGCACCTGCACCACCTCGCCGCACAGATGGCGCAGCAGGTCGAGGTCGTGGATCAGGTTGGTCAGCAAGAAGCCCGCCCCCGGCTCGCGACGCCATGGGGTTTCGAAGTAGCTGTCAGGTTTTTGCAACTGCCACAGTGCGGTGACATTGATCAGCCGGCCCAGCTTGCCGTCGGCAATCACCTGGTGCGCCTTGGCGATCAGTGGATTGTGGCGCCGGTGATGGCCAACCAGCACTGGCACACCCCGGCTGCGCGATGCCTCTACCAACGCACGAACTTCATCCAGGTGCACGCCCACCGGCTTCTCGACCAGCACTGGCACGCCGGCCTCGATGCAGTCCAGAGCGGTAGCCACATGCAGGTTGTTCGGGTTGGCAACAATCACTGCCTCTGGGCGCACATGCTCCAGCATCTGTCGATGGTCGGCAAAACAGGGCACGCCACATTCGGCGGCAAAAGCGTCGGCCTGCGGGCCGGGGTCGGCCACCGCACACAGTTGGGCTTGCGGCACATTACGCAGGTGCTGGTAGTGCTGGCGGCCCATGATACCGGCGCCGATCAAGGCAATACGAAGGGGTGCGTTCAACAGCCTGTCCTCTTGTCATTGTTGTGATGCTAATTCTGAAACACGATTCCAGAATCAGCGCATCACAATTTAGAACCAAGTTCAGCTTTACAGAAGAACCGGCAGAACAGACTGTGCGGTAATCGACCAGTAATGTGGCCTTCAGGCAAACAGTTCGCTTGCCCGGCTGGCTGCGGACAGCTCTTGCGCCGCCGCCAGCAATAGCGGCGCCAGCTCTGCGAGGCGGCTTTGCGCCAGCCGTGCGCTGGGCCCGGCGATGCTCAATACGCCAATCACTTCGTCAGTTTGCGGGCGACGCACCACAGCCGCCAGGGCCGAGGTACCGATGGCCGAGGTTTCCTGGACCCAGGCATATCCCTGCTCGCGGGCACGGTGCAGGTAGGCAAGCAGCTCCTCGGTGGAACGTGGCGCGTTCGGGCCGAACTGCGCAGGGTCGGCAATGCCTTGGCGCAACACCATCTGCAGCGCCTGTTCATCGTCCAGGCTGGCCAGCCAGGCATGCCCGGAGGCGGTATAGAACAGGGGTGCATCGCGGCCCATGTCCGGGTCGTAGCGCAGCCCGGAGCGGGCGCCCTGGGACTTGGCGATCCAGGTCTGGCGGGCACCGTCGATCACGCCAAGGCGCACCAGTTCGCCGCTGTCCTGGGCCAGGCGGTCGAGAATCGGCTGAATAATGTCGGCACCGTTGCTCGACAGGTATCGAAACCCCAAGGCCACCAGCTTGGCCGACAGCTGGTAGCGGCTGTTGTCGCGGTTCTGCCGCACGTAACCCAGCCGCACCAGCTCGGTGAGCATACGGTGGGCCGCGCTCTTGGGAATGTCCAGGCGCTCGGCCAGGGTTTGCAATGGAAGCCCTTGGGGTTCACCGGTAAGGCTTTCTACAAGACTGAAGGCGCGTTCGATCTGACTACCAGCCATGACACAGGTTCCTGAATTTTTTACGGATTCTAGAAGATGATTCCACATGAACGGTAGAGGGCGCAGCCAGGACGCCGCGAAGTGTCCGGTTATCGCCCAGAAGTTGCTCTGCCAAGCTGCCATGCCCTTGCAGGCCGCAGCCTTGCGGATAAAAATGTGGAACCTTGTTCTAATAACAAAACAGGAACGCCGCAATGCCTTCTGCAGCTCTCGATACCGAATACGATGTACTGGTCATAGGCTCCGGCGCCGCCGGGCTGGCTGCGGCCGTGACGGCAGCCTGGCATGGGCAGAAGGTGATCGTGCTGGAGAAGGAGCCCGTGTTTGGCGGCGCCACCGCCTGGTCTGGCGGCTGGGCCTGGGTGCCACGCAACCCCTTGGCACAGCGGGCTGGCATTGTGGAAGACATCGAGCAGCCACGCACCTACCTGCGCAATGAGCTTGGGGCGTATTACAACGCCGAGCGCGTGGATGCCTTCCTCGAAGCCTGCCCGCATATGGTGGCGTTCTTCGAGAAGCACACAGCGCTGCAGTTTGCCGACGGCAACGGCATCCCGGACATGCATGGCGACACACCCGGTGCGGCCCAGGGCGGGCACCAGGTAATCGCGGCGCCGTACGACGCCCGCCAGGTTGGCACCTTGCTGCCGCGCCTGCGCAAGACCCTGCGCGAAACCTCATTCATGGGCATGCCGATCATGGCCGGCGCCGACCTGGCCGCCTTCCTCAACATGACCCGCTCGCCCAAGGCCTTGCTGCACGTGTGCAAGCGCTTTGGCCGCCACCTGTATCACCTGGCCCGGCATGGCCGGGCGATGCACCTGGTCAACGGCGTGGCATTGGTGGCACGCCTGGCGAAGTCGGCACAAGACCTGGGCGTGCACCTGCAGGAGTCGGCGCCGGCCAAACGCCTGCTGGTCGAAGAGGGCCAGGTACGCGGGGTGCTGGTTGGCACGCCGCAGGGCGATCGGCAGATCCGGGCCAAGGCCGTGGTACTCGCGGCAGGCGGCTTCCCCAACGACAACGCCCGGCGCCGGCAGCTTTTCCCGCGTGATGCCAGCGGCCACGACAACCTGGCCCTGCCGCCACAGGGTTGTTCCGGGGACGGGCTGCGCCTGGGCGAGTCGGCGGGTGGCGTGGTCGCTACCGACCTGAAATCGCCAGTGGCCTGGGCGCCGGTTTCGCAGGTGCCGCACCGTGATGGCAGCATCGGCCACTTCCCGCACATCATCGAACGCGGCAAGCCCGGCATTATTGGCGTGCTGGCCAACGGCAAGCGCTTTGTCAACGAAGCGCATGGCTATTACGACTATGTGTCAGCCATGGTCGCAGCAGTGCCGCCGGATGAGGAAGTGTGCTCGTGGCTGGTTTGCGACCATCGCTTCTTGCGGCGCTATGGCCTGGGTTACGCCCGCCCGGCACCGCTGCCGGTAGGGCCGCATGTGCGCAATGGTTACCTCAAGCGCGGCGCCACGCTCGAACAACTCGCCCAGGCCTGTGGCATCGACCCGTCCGGGCTACGCGCCACGGTCGATGACTTTAACACCCCCGCCCGCAACGGCCAGGACCCGGCGTTTGGCCGTGGCTCCACACCGTTCAACCGCAAGCAGGGCGACCCGCAACACAAAGGGCCCAACCCTTGTGTAGCGCCCATCGAGCATGGGCCGTTCTATGCGGTGAAGGTGAAGCCTGGCTGCTTTGGCACCTTTGCCGGGCTGCGCACCGATGGCAGTGCCCGCGTACTGGATGAGGCCGGGCAGCCGATTGCAGGGCTGTATGCGGCGGGTACCGACATGGCCAGCGTGTTTGGTGGCTGGTACCCGTCGGGTGGCATCAACCTGGGCCCGGCGCTGACTTTTGGTTATGTGGCCGGGCGGCACATTGCCGGGGTGCAAGGGTACGAGTGAGGTACGCCGAAAGGTTTGCAGCGTTGCCTGTGGGGGCCTCTTCGCGGGTGAACCCGCTCCCACAGGTACTGCACCGGCCTCAGGTGCAGTGCGATACCTGTGGGAGCGGGTTTACCCGCGAAGAATGTGACGCGGTAAAGGGTGGTGATATCAGCCGCGCAACTGGTACCAGGTGGTCTTGAGCTGCGAATACTTGTCGAACGAATGCAGCGACAGGTCGCGCCCGAACCCCGACTGCTTGCCACCGCCGAACGGCACCGTCACATCCAGCGCATCGACCGTGTTCACCGACACAGTACCGGCCTTCAACGCCCGCGCCACTCGGTGCACCTGGTTGAAGTCATCGCTCCACACCGAGGCCGCCAGGCCATAGATGCTGTCGTTGGCCAGGCGCACCGCTTCTTCTTCCGTGTCGAAAGCGCTGACTGCCAGCACCGGCCCGAACACTTCCTCCCGCGCCAGGCTCATGCGGCCATGGACACCGGCAAAAATGGTCGGCTCAATGTAGTTGTCCGAACCTTCGATGGTCAGGCGCCGACCGCCACACACCAGCCGCGCGCCCTCTTGCCCGGCGCGCGCAATGGCGGCTTCGATGCGGCCGGTTTGTTCGGCATCGACAATGGCACCCGCACGGCTCGCCGGGTCCAGGGGGTTGCCCGGCAACCACTGGCGGGCTTTGGCTTGCAGGCGCTCGACAAATTCGTCATGGACGGAGCGCTGTACGTACAGCCGCGAGTTGGCCGAACACACCTCGCCCTGGTTGAAGAAAATACCGAATGCGGCCTTTTCCGCCGCCAGGTCCAGGTCCTGGCAGTTTTCGAACACCAGGTTGGGGCTTTTGCCGCCACACTCCAGCCACACCTCCTTGAGGTTGGACTGCGCCGAGTACTGCATGAAGTACTTGCCCACCTGGGTGGAGCCGGTGAACACCAGGCAGTCCACATCCGGGTGCAGGCCCAGCGCCTGCCCAGCCTGCTCGCCCAAGCCAGGCACCACGTTCAGCACGCCTTCCGGCACACCGGCTTCCAGCGCCAGCTGGGCCAGGCGCAAGGCCGAGAACGGTGATTGTTCGGCAGGTTTGAGCACCACGCTGTTGCCGGCAGCCAGCGCCGGGGCGAGCTTCCAGGCGGCCATGTCCAAGGGGAAGTTCCATGGCACCACGGCGGCCACTACGCCCAGGGCTTCCCGGGTGATGGTGGCCAGTGCATTGGGCGCAGTGGGCGCCACCTGGTCATACAGCTTGTCCAGCGCCTCGCCGTACCAGGCGAACACATGGGCAGAGCCCGGCACGTCGATGTTGTAGGCGTCCATTACCGGCTTACCCATGTTCAGCGAGTCCAGCAGGGCCAGCTCCTCGCGATGGGCCATGATCAGCTCGGCCAGGCGCAGCAGCACCTTCTTGCGCTCGCCGGGGGCCATGCGCGGCCAGGGGCCTTGTTCGAAGGCCCGACGTGCGCTGGCGACGGCAAGGTCGACCTCGGCCTGGCCGCAGGCAGCGACCTGGGCCAGTACGCTGTTGGTGGCGGGGTTGATGGTGGCGAACGTGACGCCATCCTGTGCGTTGACGGGTTTGCCGTTGATCAGCGCCTGGGATGGCAGGTACAGGTCCGAGGCGCGTTGTTGCCAGAATTCGAGGGTGTACATTTGTACTCCAGGCGACCGCTGTGGCGATCATTTTGCGGAAGTAACAGGTATCACACAGTCCGCAAGCGCGCCGCGCTCCCCCTTGTGGGAGCGGGCGTGCCCGCGAATCAGGTGACACGGAGGATGGCACCGGCTTCGCCGGTGTTCGCGGGCATGCCCGCTCCCACAGGGGAAACCGGTTGCCCTTGGCAACGGTTTAGAGCTTGCCGACCAAGCGGGCCGTGCGGTCCACGGCAATGCGGGTTTTCTCCACCAGTTCATCCAGCTCGCTGTGGTTGGCGATCAAGGCCGGCGCCATGATCATCCGGCCCAAGGTCGAGCGAATGATCACCCCTTCCTCGAAACCAAAGGTGCGGCATTGCCAGGCCAGGTCGTTCTCGTTGGTAAAGCGTTTACGCGTCGGCTTGTGCTCGGCGAACTGCAACGCTGCCACCAACCCGGCGCCCTGCACCTGGCCGATCAACGGGTGGTCGGCGAACACCTCGCGCAGGATGCGTTGCAGGTACGGTCCGGTGTCATCCTTAACCTGGGTCACGATGCCTTCGTCGCGCAGCGCCTTCAGGTTGGCGATGGCCACCGCCGCCGCCACCGGGTGGCCGGAATAGGTCAGGCCGTGGGCAAACACCCCGCCCCGCTCCACCAGTGCCTCGGCAATGCGCTTGCTCAGCACCAGGCCACCCATGGGCACGTAGCCGCTGGTCAGGCCCTTGGCAATCGACAGGGTGTCGGGCTCGAAGCCGAAGTATTCGTGTGCAAACCACTCGCCGGTGCGGCCAAAGCCACCAATCACCTCATCGGCGCACAACAGCACGTCGTACTGGCGGCAGATGCGCTGGATTTCCGGCCAGTAGCTTTCCGGCGGGAAGATCATGCCGCCTGCGCCCTGGAACGGCTCGGCGATAAAGCCGGCAACATTCTCGGCCCCCAGTTCCAGGATCTTTTCCTCCAGCTGCAAGGCGCAGCGGCGGCCGAATTCGGCCGGCGTCAGCTCGCCCCCCTCGGCGTACCAGTACGGCTCATCGATGTGCGCAACATCCGGGATCAGCCCGCCCATTTCGTGCATGAACTTCATGCCGCCCAGCGCCGTAGCCGCCAGGGTCGAGCCGTGGTAACCGTTCCAGCGGCCAATCATGACCTTCTTGTTCGGCTGGCCGACCACTTGCCAGTAGCGGCGTACGGTACGGATCAACACTTCGTTGGCTTCAGAGCCTGAGTTGGTGTAGATCGCGTGGCTGTAGTGGCCGGGCAGCAGGCTGAACAGCAGCTCGGACAGTTCGATCACCGCCGGGTGGGTGGTGTGGAAAAACATGTTGTAGTAGGCCAGCTGGTCCATCTGCGTGGCGGCAGCGACAGTCAGGTCGCGGCGCCCGTAGCCGAGCTGGGTGCACCACAGGCCAGACATGCCATCCAGGTAGCGCTTGCCCTCGCTGTCCCACAGGTGCAGGCGTTCGCCACCGACGATCACCCGCGGCCCTTCGGCATTCAGCGCCTTCTGGTCGAGGAAGGCATGGATATGGTGCGCGGCATCGGCTGCCTGGTAGTCGCGGGTCTGGCGTTGCGGGGCGAAAGGCGCATTCATTGTTGGTTTTCCTTTGCGGTGGGGTTGCAGGGTGGCTGGCGCTCAGCGCAGCTTGCCCATGTAGCTTTCCAGCGGGTCCTTGCCCAGCACGCCCTGGGCATTGGCCAGCGCGTCGATGAACAGGGAAAACAGCTCGGACTGGGTACCGATGTCGAGCTTGGCGTAGACGTTCTTGCGGTGCGACTTGATGGTGTCTTCCGACACCCCCAGGCGCTCGGCCAGCGACTTGGTCGAGTGGCCACGCAGGATCAACTGGGCGATACGGCACTCACGCTCGGTCAGCAGCGAGCTGCCGAAATTGTTAAGCGCGGCGTGGATACGTTGTTCGAGAATGTTTTCGAAGCGCCCGGTGCGGCTGTCCAGCCCGGCGAAGTGCTTGCTCAGCACCGCCAGCACCCAGGGCGTGATGAGCCCGTACAGCTCGCGGGTGTGCGCATCCAGCTTGTCGGTGAACGCCAGCGACACCGCCAGGCTCTGCCCCGGCGCAACCTGCAGGATGTAGTTGAGCTCATCCTCCAGGTGCGAGTGCCGGTAGAACGACTGGTAGTATTCGCTGACCTCGAAATGGTCGGGCGCCACTTCGAACAACCCATAGCACCCCGACGCTACCTGCTCCACACAGGCACCGTAGAACGGGTCGAGCAGGTAGAAGCCGGACAAGTAGCGGCTGACATTGCCCTCAGGCTGCCAGGGCGCCTTGTCGTCCTGCTCGAACAGCGCACAAGGCATGCCGTCGTGCGGGTACAGGTACACCGTGGTCGCCTGGATCGGCCGGATAACGCCAAGTGCGGCAAACAGGTTGGCGGCAAAGCCCGGTCGGCCGATTGCCTCGGTGACCTTGGCCAGGTGCTCGAACCACTGTTCTGAAAGCAATTGATTAGTCACTGTGGGCCTGCCGTTTCTATTCAGAGGCACCGCCGCCAGTGCGGTGCGTTGTTGACCAGATACTCCCACGCCACTGCAGACGCCGAAATCACCCTTTGGGGTGAGCCGGGCAAGGCTGTACCCGCTCACCCCAAAGGGTGATTCCGGGTACCTGCAGGGTGTGGGAGCATCAACCCGCCCCAGCGCTGCGAGCCTTCCGCTCGACCTCCTTGCACTTCACCCACCGGTAACGAGCCTGCTCGCGTACTGCGGTGTCCTGCATCCTCTTCCAGGAGTTAGCAATGCATACAACAACAAGTACAGCCCATAGCCCCTCCCATGACACCGCCGCGCACCCCGGCGCCAACACCGGCCGCTTCCGCAAGTCCATGGGGCTGACTGCCCTGGTCCTGTTCGGCCTGGCCTACATGGTGCCCCTGGCCGTATTCACCACCTACGGGCTGGTCACCCAGATGACCAAAGGGCACCTGCCCACCGCCTACCTGCTCACCCTCGCCGCCATGCTGCTGACTGCCTACAGCTACGGCCGCATGGTCCAGGCCCACCCCTACTCCGGCTCGGTCTACACCTATACGCGCAAGGCCTTCGGCAGCCACATCGGCTTTATTACCGGCTGGACACTGCTGCTCGACTACATCTTCCTGCCGCTGCTCAGCTACCTGCTGATCGGCATCTACATGTCGGAATACTTCCCGGCCATCCACGCCTGGGTGTGGGTGGCAGGCTCCATTGCCCTGGTCACCTTCCTCAACCTGATCGGCATCGAGTCCATCACCCGGGTCAACTGGATCCTGGTAGTGGTGCAGCTGGTGTTCATCATCGTCTTCGTCGCCCTGTCCGTGCTCAAGCTCAGCGGGCAGGCGGAGCCGGTGTCGCTGCTGGCGCCCTTCCACCACGAAGGCTTCAGCGTGCCGCTGATCATGACCGGCGCTGCCGTACTGTGCCTGTCCTTCCTGGGGTTTGATGCCGTCTCGACCATGGCCGAAGAAACGACCAACCCGACCTACCGCATTCCGGTGGCGATCCTGGCGGTTTCGCTGATCGGCGGCTTGCTGTTTCTGGTGGTGTCGTACTGCGCGCAGATGGTGTTCCCCGACTGGGGCAGCTTCGCCGACCCGGATTCGGCCTCGGTGGATGTGATGCGCCGTGTCGGCGGCGAACTGCTGGTAACGGCCTTCACTGCCACCTACGTGGCCGGCTGCTTCGCCTCGGCCATGGTGTCCCAGGCCAGCGTGTCGCGCGTGCTGTTCGCCATGGGCCGCGACGGCGCGTTGCCGCGGGCGTTCGGCCAACTGGTGACAAAAAAACGCGTGCCAGCCACTGCCATCCTGGTGGTCAGCCTGCTGTCGCTGATCGCCCTGGTAATCACCCTCGACACCGTGGCCAACATGATCAGCTTTGGCGCGCTGTTCGCCTTTTCGGCGGTGAACCTGGCGGTGGTCAAGCACTATCTGGTCGACCAGAAACTGCGCGGTGGCCGCAACTACCTGCTGTACGGCGCCATCCCCGGCCTGGGCTTTCTCAGCACGCTGTGGCTGTGGAGCAGCCTGACCAGCCTGTCGTTTACTATCGGCCTGTGCTGGATGGGCATGGGCCTGGTGGTGCTGATGGGGCTGACCCGCGCGTTTCGGGTGAAGCTGCCGGAATTGCAGATGGCGGAGTGACGCTACAAGCTGGGTGATAACTGGTCGTTATCACCCGATCCGCATTAATCATTATTCAGCCCCCCGTTCGCCCCCTACAGTCCCAGCGCAACGACTGTCATTGCCAACGGGAAACGAAATGTCCATCGAACATCGCCTGAACCATATCGCCGGCCAACTCAGCGGCAACGGTGACGTGCTGCTGAACAGCGTCGACGCCCACACCGGCGAGCCACTGCCATACGCCTTCCACCAGGCGACCGGCGACGAAGTAGAGGCCGCCGTGCAGGCCGCCGAGGCCGCCTACCCGGCCTACCGCAGCACCAGCCCGGCCCAGCGTGCCGCCTTCCTCGACGCCATTGCCAACGAGCTGGACGCACTGGGTGACGACTTCATCCAGCATGTGATGCGCGAAACCGCGCTGCCCGAGGCCCGCATCCGTGGCGAACGCAGCCGTACCAGCAATCAGCTGCGCCTGTTTGCCGAGGTGGTACGCCGAGGCGACTTCTATGCCGCACGCATCGACCGTGCCCTGCCCCAGCGTACCCCGCTGCCGCGCCCGGACCTGCGCCAGTACCGCATCGGCGTGGGCCCGGTGGCCGTGTTCGGTGCCAGCAACTTCCCGCTGGCCTTTTCCACCGCTGGCGGTGACACCGCCTCGGCGCTGGCCGCTGGCTGCCCGGTGGTGTTCAAGGCGCACAGCGGGCACATGCTCACTGCCGCCCATGTGGCTGGCGCCATTGACCGCGCGGTGGCCAGCAGCGGCATGCCCGCAGGCGTTTTCAACCTGATCTACGGCGCCGGTGTGGGCGAGGCGCTGGTCAAGCACCCGGCCATCCAGGCGGTCGGTTTTACCGGCTCGCTGCGCGGTGGCCGCGCCCTGTGCGACATGGCGGCAGCACGCCCGCAGCCAATCCCCGTATTTGCCGAGATGAGCAGCATCAACCCGGTGATCGTCCTGCCCCAGGCGCTGCAAGCCCGTGGCGAGCAGGTAGCCGGCGAACTGGCCGCCTCGGTGGTGATGGGTTGCGGGCAGTTTTGCACCAACCCTGGCCTGGTGGTGGGCATCCAGTCGCCGCAATTCGAGCATTTCGTGCAAACGCTGGTGGCACGCATGGCCGACCAGGGCCCGCAGACCATGCTTAACGCCGGCACCCTGCGCAGCTACCAGAACGGTGTGCAGCACCTGCTGGCGCACCCGGGTATCCAGCACCTGGCCGGGCAGCCACAGACCGGCAACCAGGCCCAGCCACAGCTGTTCAAGGCAGACGTAAGCCTGCTGCTGAACGGCGACCCGCTGCTGCAGGAGGAAGTGTTCGGCCCGACCACCGTAGTGGTGGAGGTGGCCGATGCCGAGCAACTGGCCGAAGCGCTGCGCCACCTGCAGGGCCAGCTGACCGCCACCCTGATTGCCGACCCTGATGACCTGCAAGCCTTTGCCTCGCTGGTGCCGTTGCTGGAGCGCAAGGCCGGGCGCCTGCTGCTCAACGGCTACCCGACCGGTGTGGAGGTTTCCGATGCAATGGTGCATGGCGGGCCTTACCCGGCCACCTCCGACGCACGCGGCACCTCGGTCGGTACCTTGGCCATCGACCGCTTCCTGCGCCCGGTGTGCTTCCAGAACTACCCCGATGCACTGCTGCCGGACGCGTTGAAAAACGCTAACCCGCTGGGGATTGCGCGGTTGCTCGATGGCGTGAACAGCCGCGAGGCGGTGTGATACGGCGCATGCTGAGCAGGCACGGTGCAGCTTAGCCGTGCCAGGCTTGCAGGCAACGCTGAAAAGACGCAATTACCTGGCTGCCCTGCCGATCAGCCAGGCAATACAGGTAAGTCTCTGTGTACACCGGGTCGTGCGAGATGCGGATCACCTTCAAGCGCGGGTCGCCAATGTATTCCGCCTCGGACACCGCGCCAATGCCGATGCCACGGATGACAGCCTCGCGCAGCGCCTCGCGGCTGCCGATTTCCATGGCGATGCGCGGTGTCACCTGCGCCGCTTCCAGCGCATTGTCCAGCGCCAGCCGCGTAGTCGAACCCTGCTCACGGCGCAGCAACGGCTGCCCCTGCAGGGCTTGCAGCGGCACCTGATCGTGGCGGGCGAAAGGGTGATCGGCGCGGGCGAACAGGATCACCGGGTGCCTGGCATAACGTTGTGCGACAAACGCCGGATCATGGTGCAGCCCCGCCAACACACCGATATCGGTCACATAGCCCTGCAGATCGGCCAGCACTGACGCCGAGTTGCCCACGCGGATGGACACATCGATCTGTGGGTACGCCTGCCGATAGCGGTCGACCATCTCGATCACATGAAACGGTCCCACTGCACCGATCTTCAGCTCACCCCGGTTAAGCTGGCCACTGTCGCGCAGCAGGCTGATCGCCTCGGTTTCGAGCATCGACATCTGCTGGGCAATGGGCAGCAAGGCACGGCCAACGGCGGTCAGCTCGATGCGCCGACCGCGGCGGTGAAACAGCTCGACATTGAATTCGCGTTCCAGCCCCTGGATCTGGTTGGTCGCGGTCGGCTGGCTGAGGCCGATGGCCCTGGCCCCGGCGCTGAAGCTGGCGTGCCGGGCCACGGCAAGGAAGGTGCGCAGGCGAGCGGTTGACATCCATAGATCCTTTGAATGATTGGCTGGCCAAACGCATATTGAATTGATGCTGTGACTGTCACATGACAGCCCTAGCTTTGGCGCTACCGACAACAACCACTCCGGTATCGCCATGACACCCTTCCCGAAACTGTTGCGCTGTGCCCGCCTCGCCCTGCTGCCACTGCTGCTCGCTCCCGCCGTGCAGGCACAGCAGGTGCTTACTGTCGGCCTGATCCCGTCGGAAGACTCCCAGGCCATGATCAAGGGCAGCCAGCAGGTGCTCGACCAGTTGCAAGCGCGCCTGGGCATGCCGGTCAAGCCATTCGTCGCGACTGACTACAACGGGGTGATCGAAGCCCTGCGCGCCGGCAAGCTGGACGTGGCCTATCTCGGCCCGTTTTCCTACGTACTGGCCAACCAGATCGCCGGTGCCGAAGCCTTTGCCGTAGCGGTGACCAAAAAGACCGCCAGCAGCGCCTACCACAGCCTGATCATCGCCCGTCAGGACAGCGGCATTCGTACGCTCGACGACCTCAAGGGCCACACCTTCGCCTTCGTCGACCCCAGCTCGGCCTCTGGCCATCTGTTCCCCAAGGCCGGCCTGGAGCACGCTGGCCATGACCCGAAAACCCTGTTCTCACGGGTGATCTTCTCCGGCTCGCACGATGCCAGCATTCTTGCCGTGGCAAACCGCAAGGTTGATGCAGCGGCCGTGGCCGACCGTATCCTGGCCGGGGCTGTGAACAACGGACAGGCTCAGCAGCAGGACTTCCAGGTGGTGTGGACCTCCCCGGATATTCCCGAATCACCAATGGTCTGGCGCAACAACCTTGACCCCGAACTGCAGGCCAGGCTGCGCACTGCGTTTGCCGGCATCAAGGACGTGCCCTGGGGCGATCAGGGCATGCTCAATGGCTTCCAGCCGACCACTGACGCGGCCTACAACGTGGTTCGTGACACCGCCAAAGTGCTCGACCTCGACCTGCGGAGCCTGAAATGATCCGTATCCGCCAACTGACCAAGGGCTACGCCGACAACCCGGTACTGCGCGGCATCGACCTGGATGTTCAGGCCGGTGAATTCGTGGTGATCCTCGGCCAGTCCGGCGCCGGCAAATCGACCCTGCTGCGCTGCATGAACCGGCTGGCCCAGGCCGATACCGGCGAGCTGCAGGTGGCCGGGGTTAACGCCATGCGTGCAGCCGACCAACGCGCACTGCGCCGGCAGGTCGCGATGATCTTCCAGCATCACAACGTGGTACCGCGGCTGTCGGTGCTTAAGAACGTGCTGACCGGCCGTCTCGGCCACTGCAGCACGCTCGCCTCGCTGCTACAGCTGTTCCGCCGCGACGACGTGGCCCTGGCGCGTGATTGCCTGCGCCGGGTCGAGCTGGAGCACAAGGCCGGGTCGCGCACCGATGCGCTGTCTGGCGGGCAGATGCAGCGGGTGGGTATCGCCCGTGCGCTGGCCCAGCGGCCACAGGTGATCCTGGCCGACGAACCGGTGGCCAGCCTCGACCCGAACACCGCGCATGTGGTCATGCAGTACCTGCGCGAAGCCAGCCGCACCCTCGGCATAACCGTGGTGTGCAACCTGCACCAGGTGGAACTGGCGCGGGCATTCGCCGACCGCATCGTCGGCCTGGCCAACGGGCGCCTGGTGTTCGACGGCCAACCCGGTCAGCTGGACGAAGCCGCGCTGCAGCGCATCTATCACAACCCATCTGCCAATGAGCCTGGGCAGGCAATGGCTGCACCACGGCCAATGCTGGCCACTGGCACAGGAGCCTCGGCATGAACCCGCAGAGCCACCAATGGCTGGTCAAAACACCCACTCGCGCCCGCAGCTGGCTGGGCACTGGCGCGCTGTTGCTGGCGATCGTCCTGGTGCTGCAGTGGAGCGCCGAAGGGGCACAGCTGAGCTGGGGCGAACTGGCCAACGGGCTGCCACAGATCGGCGACTTCCTTGGCCGCTCGCTACCGCCAGACCTGAGCATAATGCCCAGTTTGTGGCGCCCGGCCCTGGAAACCCTGCAAATCGCGCTATGGGGCACCCTGCTGGGGATCGTTCTCGCCGTGCCGCTGGGTTTTCTGGCCGCGCGCAACTTGCATGGCAACCGCTGGCTATACCAGGCCACCCGGCAGCTGCTGAACGTGATCCGCAGCATCAACGAGCTGATCCTGGCGTTGGTGTTCGTCTCGGCGGTAGGGCTGGGGCCCTTCCCTGGCGTGCTGGCCCTGGCGCTGCATGGCGTGGGCATGCTCGGCAAGTTCTTTGCCGAAACCATCGAGGAAATCGACCAGGGGCCCATTGAAGCGCTGCGGGCCACCGGTGCGCGGCCACTGCAGGTGATTGCTTTCGGCGTGCTGCCGCAAGTGATCACCGCCTGGATCGCCGTGGTGCTGTACCGCTTCGAGGTGAACCTGCGTTCGGCCACGGTGCTGGGCATGGTCGGTGCCGGTGGCCTGGGCTTCGAGCTGGTCAGCAGCCTGAAGCTGTTCAAGTACCAGGAAACCGCCACCTGCATCCTGGTGATCACTGTGATGGTGGTGCTTGCCGACCTGGTCTCCAACCGCCTGCGGCACGCCATTCAAGGCAACGCCCGCCACTGATTCGCCGCCCATCCAACCCCTTGCCACGTGCGCCCGGTGGGCGCGCGACGGGCAGACCATGCCTGGAGTTCAAGCCCATGCACTTTGCGTCCGTTATCGGCTCAGCCGATAGCACCCTGCAATCAATCGATTGGATCGAAACCCGCCAGCCGACGAGCATGGCTGCACCTTCCAACAACAATAAGGAACTGCCCATGCCTGCCTGCTTCCACAACCCGGTTACCACCGTTTTCGGCGGGGGCAGCCTGGACCAGATCGCCCAACACTGCCCCGGCAAAGTCGCCCTCGTCACCTTCCCTGAGGCCGAACAGCTCGGCCTGGTTGCGCGGGTACGCAGCCTGCTGGGCGAGCGACTGGT
The DNA here is from genome assembly GCF_022760795.1 of Pseudomonas sp. BP01. Taxonomy (NCBI): domain Bacteria; kingdom Pseudomonadati; phylum Pseudomonadota; class Gammaproteobacteria; order Pseudomonadales; family Pseudomonadaceae; genus Pseudomonas; species Pseudomonas sp. BP01. Next base: position 32,227 of record NZ_JAFBKA010000002.1, on the reverse strand, counting down.
GTGCGTGATCGACAATGTGCAACCCAACCCCGATGTCGCCTGGCTGCGGGGTGTGCATGAAGCGTTCTGGGCACGGCACGGCGACTGCGATACGGTGCTGGCGCTAGGCGGTGGCAGCGCCATCGATACCGCAAAGGCGCTGATCGTCGGTACCGCTTCTGGCCATTTCGATGAACTGCTCGAGCTGCTGGCCAGCGGCAAACCGTTTACCCCGGCCCGACACAAGACACTGGTGGCCGCGCCGACCACGGCAGGCACCGGCAGCGAGGTGACGCCATGGGCCACCTTGTGGGACGCTGGCCAGCAGAAGAAGTACTCGCTGCACCTGAGCTGTACCTGGCCCAGCGTGGCGCTTATCGACCCGGAACTGATGCTCAGCGTGCCGGCCGGGGTGACGGTATCCACCGGGCTGGATGCCTTGTCCCACGCGCTGGAATCAATCTGGAACCACAACGCCAATCCGCTCTCCGATACCTTCGCGCTGTCGGCCATCGACGACATTCTCGACTGCCTGCCACGCCTGCGGCAGGACCTGGGCAACCGCGAGCTGCGGGCACGCATGGCGTTGGCTGCACTGAAGGCCGGGCTGGCCTTTTCCAACACCAAGACTGCCTTGGCCCACTCCATTTCCTACGAAATGACCTTGCGCCACGGCCTGCCCCACGGCATCGCCTGCTCCTTCACCCTGCCGCTGGTGCTGGGCCTGGCCTGGGGCCGTGATGCCGGGCGTGACCAGATCCTGCAGAAGGCCTTCGGCCGCGACCTTGCAGCCGCCCAACAGCGCTTGCGAGCATTTCTCCATCAGCTGGGCGTGCGCACCGAATTCGCAGACTACGGCGTGACAGCCGCCGAGGCCCAGGCGATGATCGACGCCGCCATGCAGGGCGCCCGTGGGCGCAATTTCATCGGCGCGCAAGCCGCCTGACATTCCGCGTTTTTCCTGTAGCACCTTTCAAGAGTGCCGACTCGCCGTGCCCCTTGGGCCGGCGCCAGAGAACAAAAGGAAACCGTCATGAACCGTGCACAAACCCTGACTGGCACGCTGCCCAGCACCATGCCGTTTCGCCTCGCGCAATGGCGCATGCTGCTGGCCGCGATGTTCTGCTACCTGTTCTTCTACACCGGGCGACAAACCTTCGGTTTCGCCATCCCCGGGATCCAGGCCGAGTTCGGCCTGAGCAAGGAAACCCTCGGCTGGGCCTCCACCGCCATGCTGTGGATGTATGCCATTGGCCAGGCCATCAATGGCAACCTCGCCGACAAGTTCGGTGGCCGGCGCATCATGAGCATCGGCGCCGTGTTGTCGTGCGGCGCCAACTGGGTCACCAGCTTCGCCGGCGGTTTTCTCAGCCTGATCCTGCCGTGGGGCGTCAACGGCTACTTCCAGGCCCTGGGCTGGGCGCCCGGCAGCCGCCTGCTGTCAAACTGGTGGGGTGCTGCCGAGCGCGGCAAGGTCTATGGCTTCTATGTGTTCGCCGCCGGCTGCGCTTCGGTGTTGTCGTATGTCACCTCGGTAGTGGTGATCGATGTACTGCACCTGGAGTGGCGCTGGATCTTCCGCCTGCCGGTGCTGCTGATGCTGGCCGGTGGCATCGTTTTTTATCTGGTTGCCCGGGAACGCCCGCAGGACATGGGCTACCCCGCGCTGGACGACACCGGCGTAGCCAACGCCGAAGACAGCGCCAACGCGGCCACCCAGGGCGGCGAAGAAACCTCGCGCCAGCGCTACCTTGCCGTTCTGAAAAACCCGCGCCTGCTGGTGGCCGCAGTGTCGCTGGGCTTCCAGAACGCTGCGCGCTACGGGCTGATCGTCTGGGTACCGGTGCATTTCCTGGGCGCCAACTGGCAGAAAGGCGACAGTTTCATCGACCCGAAGTGGATCACCATCGCCTTGCCGGTGGGCATGGCCGTGGGTGCGCTGAGCAACGGCTGGGTGTCGGACAAGCTGTTCGGTAGCAAGCGCTACAAGGCAATTATGCTGTACATGGTGTTGGGCGCGCTCACCAGCCTGTGGATGTGGAGCCTGCCGGCACACAGTGCGGTGGGCCTGCTGGCGCTGTTCCTCTGCGGCTTCTTCGTCTACGGCCCTGCATCGAGCTTCTGGGCGTTGTGCCCGGACCTGGTTGGCGCCCGCCGCGCTGGCACCGCCACAGGGATCATGAATTTCGCCTCGTACCTGTTCGCCGGGCTGGCGGAGCCGCTGATCGGACGTATGCTCGATACCACCGGCAATACGTCGCTGATCTTCGTCGTGGTCACCACAGCCTGCGCCTGCAGTGCCCTGGTGGCCCTGTTCGTGCGCCGCTGAGGTTGCCTGCCATGTCGTCCGTGCGATTGCCAGAGAGGTGTCATGTACCAGTACCACAAGTGGTTGCGCTCCTTTCATGCCGTGGCGCGGACCGGCAGTTTCACCCAGGCCGCCGAGCTGCTGAGCATCGGCCAGCCGACTGTCAGCGAGCAGGTCAGCGGCCTGGAAAAACGCTTTTGCGTGGAACTGCTCCACCGCCGCGGGCGCTTTGTCGAGCTGAGCCCGGCAGGCCGCCAGCTCTACGAAATCACCCAGGGCCTGTTCGGCCAGGAGGACGAAGCGTTGCAACTGCTGCACAGCTTCCAGCAACGCAAGCAAGGCATGCTACGCATCGGCGCGGTGTCGCCGCCGATTGCCATGAGCCTGACGTACGAGCTGATGCAGCGCTACCCGCAGATCGAACTGGAAACCTCGTTCAGCAGCGAAGCCGGGACACTGGAGAGGCTGTACAACTTCGACATCGACCTGGCCATCCTCGCCCTGTCGGAGTTCGACCAGCGCCTGAACACTCGGCTGTACCGCACCTGCCCGATTCTGGCGGTGGTGCGCGACGACCATCCCTGGGCCGGGCAGACGAGTGTCAGCGTAAAGGACATTGCCGGTCAGCGCGTGGTGCTGCGCGAGGCGGCATCGCGCACCCGCCAGCTTGTGGAGGAAGGCTGCCGCCGGCATGGCGTTTCACTGGACTGCGCGATGCAGTTGAACAGCCGCGAAGCGATTGTGCATGCGGTGGTACACGGCATCGGCGTGGGCTTTGTCTCGGCGGTGGAGTATGCCGACCGGCCCGGCACGCGTTCTGTCGCCTTTATCGAAGACCCGTTCAACATCAGTTACTACCTGTGCTGCCTGGGCATCCGCCGTAACCGGGCGATCATCGCCGAACTGTTCGACGCGCTCAACGCGCACTGATGCACCACTGACCAGCGCGAGCCTGCCAATGCGTCGGGCGGGCCGCGCTCACCCTGAGTTTTTACCCACTGGAGCTTTGCCATGCACTATCAGCACCCCAAGCACCTGCAGGCCGCCATTCTTGACTGGGCCGGCACCGTGGTGGATTTCGGCTCGTTCGCCCCCACCCAGATCTTCGTCGAGGCCTTTGCCGAGTTTGGCGTGCAGGTCAGCCTGAAGGAAGCCCGCGGGCCCATGGGCATGGGCAAGTGGGACCATATCCGCACCCTGTGCGATGTGCCCGCCATTGCCGCGCGCTACCAGGCCGCATTCGGCCATACGCCAAGCGACGAGGATGTGACAGCTATCTACGAACGCTTCATGCCCTTACAGATCGAGAAGATCGCCGACCATTCGGCGCTGATTCCCGGGGCCCTGGAAGTCATCGCCCAGTTGCGCCGGCAAGGGCTGAAAATCGGCTCCTGCTCAGGCTACCCTGCTGTGGTGATGGAAAAGGTGGTGGCCCTGGCCTTGAGCAACGGCTACAGCGCCGACCACGTGGTGGCGACCGACGAGGTACCAAATGGTCGCCCCTACCCCGCACAGGCACTGGCCAACGTGATTGCCCTGGGGGTCAGCGATGTAGCGGCTTGCGTCAAGGTCGACGACACTTGGCCGGGCATTCTCGAGGGCCGCAGCGCGGGAATGTGGACCGTGGCCCTGACGTGCTCGGGCAACGCTCTCGGGTTGACCTACGAGCAATACAAGGCGCTGCCCGAAGCGGAACTGGAACAGCAACGCCGGCGCATTGGCAGCCTGTTCGAAGGCGCGCGACCGCATTACCTGATCGACACCATCGCCGAACTGCCTGGCGTCATCGCCGATATCAATGCCCGCCTGGCGCGTGGAGATATGCCGCAAGGCTGTTGAACCTGACGGCATGGCCTGGTTTGTCCGCGAACAACGCGTCAACCGCTTCGCGGGCAAACCCGCTTCTGCGCGAAGGGCTGAGACACACAGATGCCATTGATGAAATGTCCTTGTCAGCATTCAATATGCTGCACTGACAATGGAACCCAATTCATCAAAAAGGCCAGCCATGTACTCCTCCGAACGCCTGAAAGGCATCGACGTATTCGTTGCCGTCGCTGATCTGGGCAGCTTCACGGCAGCCGCGGAGCGGCTCAACCTCACCAGCTCGGCCATCAGCAAGAGCGTGGCCCGGCTTGAGGCCCGCCTGGGCGCACGGCTGTTCAACCGCACCACACGCACCTTGTCGCTCAGCGAGGCTGGCGTCATTTTCTACCGGACCTGCACCTCGGTCCTGGCCGACCTGGAAGAGGTCGAGCACGCACTGGTCGCCAGCGACAACGAACCCCATGGCAAGGTCCGGATAGAACTGCCAGCCTCCTACGGCCGCCTGCATGTGCTGCCCTTGATTCTGGACTTCATCCGCCTGCACCCATTGCTGCAACCGCACGTGTCTTTCTCCGACCGTTTTGTCGACCCGGTGCACGAAGGTATCGACATCGTGGTGCGGATCGGTGGCCCGGATGCCTGGCCGGCCGCACTTGGCCACCAGTACTTCGGAGCCCAACGCCTGATGTTCTGTGCCGCGCCTGGCTACCTGGAAAAACACGGTGTGCCGCAAGACGAACGCGACCTGGAACACCACCACTGCGTCGGCTATGGGCACACCGATGGCATGGTCAGCCCCTGGCTGTTCAAGGGCGGCCAGCCTGGCGAAATGGAACGACGCACCGTACAGCCACGTATCGCGGTGGGGGACGGCGAGGGGGAAGTTGCAGCAGTGCTGGCCGGTCATGGCATCGGCCAGCTACCCACCTGGCTGACCCAGCAACTGCTCGATCAAGGGCGCCTGGTGGAGGTGCTGCCAGAGCTGGCTACCGACGGCCTGCCGATGAACCTGGTGTGGCTCAAGAGCCGCGAGGGGCTACCCAAGGTCCGCGCCCTGCTCGACTACCTGTTGGCGCGGCTGGCGCCTCATGGTACCCGGGCCAGCGATGCTCGCTGATGCGCAAGGCCGCCGACCAGCGGCACAAGCCCCAGCGCCACCAGCGCCACGCCTGCGGCTACGTAGCCCAGGTATTCGATACCCAGTCCAGGGATGGTCAAGCCACCAAGTACGGCGCCCAAGCCAATCCCCGCATTGGCCGCCGACACATTGGTGCTACCGGCCAACGCCTGGGCATGCGTCACAGAACCCATCACCCGTACCTGGCTGATGGGGTAGAGCGCGGTGTTGGCCACACCCCACACCCCCAGCGCCAGGCAGAACACCAGGCCTGCCTGTGCCAGCGGCACGATTGCCGCCATGCCGATAGCCAGCAGCACCAGAAACAGCGCCGTCGCCCGCAGCGGTGAACGATCCACGGCTCGCCCACCGATCCAGTTGCCGAGCAGGCCTACCGCGCCAAAGCCCATCAGCCACCAACCGGTATGCGCGGGTGGTACACCCGCAACCCGCTGCAGCAGCTCGGCCAGGTAGCTGTAGCCTGTGAACATCGCGGTGAACACCACCACCGAAAGCAGGACATTGGCGAGGAAATAACGCTCTTTGAAAATGCGTGCCTGCTGCATGAAGTCGACTTTTGCCGCGCGGGCAACGTGCGGCATCCACACCCACATGGCCAGCGCCATCAGCAACGACAGCGCGGCCAGTATCCAGAATGCGCCCCGCCAACCCACGGCATTGGACGCGACGGTGCCCAGCGGAATACCCAGCAACATCGCCGCCGAGATGCCCAGGTACACCTTGGAGATCGCTTGCCCTGCTTTATCAGGCCCGGCCAACTGGCCGGCCGTTTCACTGGCCGTTCCCCAGAACACCGGCAACGCCAGTGCCGGGACGACCCGCGCAATGGCCAGCACCCAGAAACTGGTCGAGGCCGCAGCCAATGCATTGGCTGCGGCAAATACCAGCAGAATGGTGATGAATAACCGCTTGCGATCCAGGTGAGCCAATGCCGCCGTCAAGAGCGGACCGGCAAGCATCACAGTAAAGGCAAACAGCGTGACCAACTGCCCCGCCATCGAAATGGAAACCCCCAGGTCCTGGCTGAGCGCGGGCAACAAGCCGACAATCAGGAATTCGGTGGTTACGATCAAGAAGGCCGAAAAGGCAAGGACCGCGACGCTGATTGCAGCAAGACGGCCAGTGGGGGTAGCCCCAAGGTGGGGTTCAAAAGCAGACATCAAGACAGGCTCCGGTAAAGATTCTGCCAGTCTATTGGTAAATAAAATTCCTATTTTTGGTTATTTTTCACGAATTGAATGAAGCCAAATCATTAATTGCACTTGAATGTATACAACTTGCAGCGTTCCTGATTACATTATCCCTCGCCTACGACCTCGGTAATCGCCAAGGCGTATTGCAACGGGCTTAAGCCATGTTATCCGCAACCGTTAAGAAAACCCTCCTAGTCAAAAACGCCGCACTTCTGGTCACCATGGACGGCCAACGCCGCGAGATCAAAAACGGCGGCCTGTACATCGAAGACAACCTGATCACACAGGTCGGCCCCACCGATACCCTGCCACAACAGGCCGACGTCATCCTCGACATGGCCGGCAAAGTGGTCATCCCAGGCCTGGTCAACACCCATCACCACATGTACCAGAGCCTCACTCGCGTGGTGCCGGCAGCCCAGGACGGCGAGCTGTTCAACTGGCTGACCAACCTGTACCCGATCTGGGCGCGCCTGACCCCCGAAATGATCGCGGTGTCGACCCAGACCGCCATGGCCGAGCTGATCTTGTCCGGCTGCACCACTTCCAGCGACCACCTGTACATCTACCCCAACGGCTGCAAGCTCGACGACAGCATCCATGCCGCCGCCGAGATCGGCATGCGCTTCCACGCCGCACGCGGCAGCATGAGCGTGGGCCAGAGCCAGGGCGGCCTGCCGCCTGACTCAGTGGTGGAAAGGGAAGCTGACATCCTCAAGGAATCCCAGCGCCTGATCGAGGACTACCACGATGCCAGCCACGGCTCGATGCGCCGCATCGTGGTAGCCCCCTGCTCGCCGTTCTCGGTCAGCCGTGACCTGATGCGCGAAGCCGCCGTGCTGGCACGCCAGTACGGGGTGTCGCTGCACACCCACTTGGCCGAGAACGTCAACGACATCGCCTACAGCCGCGAGAAGTTCGGCATGACCCCTGCCGAGTACGCCGAGGACCTTGGCTGGGTCGGCCACGATGTATGGCATGCCCACTGCGTGCAGCTCGACCAGCACGGCATCGAGCTGTTCGCCCGCACCGGCACCGGCGTCGCCCACTGCCCATGCTCGAATATGCGCCTGGCCTCGGGCATTGCCCCGATACGCAAGATGCGCGACCACGGCGTACCGGTGGGCCTTGGGGTCGACGGCTCTGCCTCCAACGACGGCGCCAGCATGATCGGTGAAGTGCGCCAGGCCCTGCTGCTGCAGCGAGTAGGCTTCGGCCCCGACGCCATGACCGCGCGCGAAGCACTGGAAATTGCCACGCTCGGCGGCGCCAAGGTGCTCAACCGCAATGACATCGGCGCCCTGGCCCCGGGCATGGTCGCCGACTTCGTCGCCTTCGACCTCGGCCACGTCGCCTATGCCGGTGGCCACCACGACCCGCTGGCGGCACTGGTGTTCTGCACCCCGACCCAGGTGCACACCAGCGTGATCAACGGCCGCGTCGTGGTGAAAGACGGCCAGCTGGCCACCGTCGACCTGCCACGCGTGCTGGAGCGCCACAACCAGTTGGCACACCAGCTGGTCAGCGGCAACTGATGGACCCGGGCTGCTGCGGCCAAGGCCGGTTGCAGTAGCCCACACCTCCCATTCAAAACTCAACGAATGCGACTGAGACCGTGCTGTTAGACGCATAAAATAACAAAGCGAGCTACTCACCATGACTTCTCCCGCTTCACCTCGTCCGGAAGACGAGAACCTCGGCGTGGGCGCCAACCTGGCCTATGGCCTGCAACATGTACTGACCATGTACGGCGGCATGATCGCCGTACCGCTGATCATCGGCCAGGCCGCAGGCCTCAGCGCTGGCGATGTCGGCCTGCTGATTGCCGCCTCGCTGTTCGCAGGGGGCCTGGCAACATTGCTGCAGACCTTGGGCATTCCCTTCTTCGGTTGCCGCTTGCCGCTGGTGCAGGGGGTTTCCTTTGCCAGCGTCGCCACCATGGTTGCGATCATCGGCAATGACGGCACCGGCGGCATGCAGGTGGTGTTCGGCGCAGTGATCGTGTCGTCACTGGTCGGCCTGCTCATCACCCCGCTGTTCTCGCGCATCATCAAGTACTTCCCGCCCTTGGTGACAGGCATCGTCATCACCACCATCGGCCTGACCCTGATGCCGGTTACCGCGCGCTGGGCCATGGGCGGGAACAGCCAGGCCGCTGATTTTGGCAGCCCGGCGAACATTGGCCTGGCGGCGTTCACCCTGGCCTCGGTACTGCTGCTGAGCAAGCTGGGCAGTGCCAGCCTGTCGCGCCTGTCGATCCTGCTGGCTATCGTGATCGGCACGCTGGCAGCGATGGCCACCGGCATGGCCGATTTCTCCCAGGCGCTGCAGGGGCCGTGGGTGGCCATGCCCGAGGTGCTGCACTTCGGCGCACCGCAGTTCCAGGTGGCGGCGATCCTGTCGATGCTTATCGTCATCGTGGTGACCATGGTCGAGACTTCGGCAGACATCCTGGCCGTGGGTGAAATCATCGGCACACCGGTCGACTCCAAGCGCCTGGGCAATGGCCTGCGTGCCGACATGATCTCCAGCGCCCTGGCGCCGTTGTTCGGCTCGTTCACGCAAAGTGCCTTTGCGCAGAACGTCGGCCTGGTCGCCGTGACCGGGGTGAAGAGCCGCTACGTGGTGGCCAGCGCCGGCCTGATCCTGGTCACGCTGGGGCTGCTGCCAGTGATGGGCAGGCTGGTCGCCGCGGTGCCTACTGCCGTGCTCGGCGGTGCCGGGCTGGTGCTGTTCGGCACGGTCGCGGCCAGCGGCATCCGCACCCTGGCCCAGGTGGACTACCGCAACAACATGAACCTGATCATTGTCGCCACCTCGATCGGCTTTGGCATGATCCCGATTGCGGCGCCGGGCTTCTACCACCACTTCCCGACCTGGTTCGAGACCATTTTCCACTCCGGCATCAGCTCGGCGGCGATCATGGCGATTCTGCTCAACCTGCTGTTCAACCACCTGCGCGCCGGCAACTCCGATCAGCAGTCGGTGTTCGTCGCCGCCAGCGAACGCACCCTGCGCTACCGGGATATCGCCGGGCTGAATGAAGGGGATGTGTTCCGTGATGGCAAGCTGTATGACCGCGATGGCAACGAGGTGCCGATCATGGAGCCTGATGAGGGGCACTTCAAACCGGCCAAAGCGCCAGTGGCGCACATGCACTGACAATACATCCCTTAAGCCTGGCGCGGTCTCCTGTAGGACCGGCCTCGTGTCGCGATCGGGCTGCGCAGCAGCCCCGGCAATTGCTGCGTTGACGGGCAATCCTGGAGCCGCTGCGCAGCCCGATCGCGACACAAGGCCGCTCCTACACAAGGGCAGCGTCAGCCTATCGGGCCAGTCATTGCTGCTGGCGAGTAGCGCACACCACGATTTCGCGGATGCACACGGACTGCGGCTGGCCATAGGCAAAGCCGATGGTCTCGGCAATGGTCTCGGCCGTGAGCACCCCACCCATCTCCTGCTTCCAGTCGTTGTAGCCCGCCTTGATGGCGGCATCGGTCGTGTGGCTGAGCAATTCGGTATCGACTGCACCCGGCTCGATGGTGATCACCCGCACATTGCTCGGTGCCAGCTCTTCTCGCAGGTTTTCCGACAGGCCGGTAACAGCAAACTTGGTGCCGACGTAGGCGACATGGTTGGGGAAGGCCTTGCGCCCGGCCACGGAACTGACGTTGATGATGGTGCCCTGCCTGCGCTCGACCATACCGCTGGCGACCGCATGAATGCCGTTGAGCAGGCCGCGCACGTTCACGTCGAGCATGCGGTCCCACTGCTCCGGGTCCTGGGTGGCGATACTGCCCAGCAGCATCACCCCAGCATTGTTGATGATCGCGTCCACCGGGCCAAACCGTGCTTCGCCCTCGGCGACGGCTGCCAGCACGGCAGCGCGGTCGGTGATATCGACCGCCAGTGCCAGGGTATTGGGCAGCTGCAGTTGCTCCATCGGCGCCAGGCGCCGGGACAGCAGCAACAGGGCGTGGCCACGGCTGGACAGCAGCTTGGCGGTGGCCAGGCCAATACCGGAGCTGGCACCGGTAATGACTACCAAAGGTTTAAGGGTGTTAGTCATGGTCACCATACTGTTATCCGATTTGCCTATGGGTAAGAAGTAGAGCGAGTATAGAAGCTGGTTTTTCTTGCGAAAAATGGGAAATTCTTTTCGCAGCCATCGGCATCACTTATGGGTAACCCATGGATTATCGTCAGCTTCGCGCCTTCATCGCCGTGTTCGAAGAGCGCAACATTACTGCCGCCGCGCGTTCGATACACCTTAGCCAACCGGCGCTTTCCGGCAGCATCCGGGCACTGGAGCAGGCCTTGGGCACCACGCTGTTCGTGCGCCAGGCCCGCGGCGTCGAGGTGACCGAGGATGCCCGCGCGCTCTACCCCGAAGCGCAGCGCATGGTCGCCGACGCCAATCGCCTGCTCGGCCGCTTCAAGGGTGATCGTGAGCGGGCGCCGTTGCAGATCGGCGTGGAGCAGGATGTGAGTGCGGCGGTACTGGGCAAGGTTGTACTGGCAGCCGCTGCCATGCAGCCCCCGGTGCGCTTGCAACTGGCGACCGGCTGCATGGGCGCGGTGCGCCTGGCCAGCGAAGAACTGCGCTGTGAGGATGAGTTGTTTCTGCCGCTGCACAGCGACCCGTTCGTGCTGGCGGTTGCGCAGCAGGCAACCACCGAAGCGCGCTGGATCACCTGCCCGTCACAGCCCAGCCATCAGCGCCTGCAACCTTTCTACAGCGGTATTCTGGTGGCAGAGGCAGACACCTTTACCCTGGCCCTGGAGCTGGTCACGGCGGGGCTAGGTGCCGCGATCGTGCCAGAATCGCTGGCCACCGAGCACTCCGGCGTGCGCATCGAGCCCCTGCCACAGCTTGACCTTCGCCGGCGCATCGGCCTGTGCTACTCGGCCCAGGCGCTGGCGCTTGATGGCGTTGTCAAGCTACGCGATACGTTGCAGGGTTGAATGGGGTGCGAAGCAGGCCCATGGTCTCAGGTACGCAGCACTTGTTCCCCGGCATTGCTCGGCAAGCGCATGGCATCCGCCAACGCCACGCAGGCAATCAACGCAACGCCAATCAACGCCCAGTGGAAGTCGCTGACTGTCATCTCGGCTTCGCCGCGCACCATCATCGCCACGCGCAACAGCAGTGCCACCACAGCCACACCCAACGCCATCGCCAGCTGGAAGCACATGCTGAACAGCGTCGAAGCCTCGCCCATCTGCTGGTTGGGCACATCGGCAAAACCGACAGCGTTGTACGTGGTGAACTGCATCGAGCGCGAAAGCCCGCCCACGAACAACACCACGGCCATCCAGTACCACGGCATGCCTTGCTGCAAGCCCAGGCAGGCCAGAATGCAACCAACGCCAATCAGCCCGTTGACCAGCAACACGCGGCGGAAACCATAGCGGCGCAGCAACCTGGTGGTAAATGGCTTCATCGCCAGGTTGCCGGCGAAGATCGCCAGTACCAGCAGCCCGGCATCCACCGGCGACAAGCCGAAACCAATCTGCAGCAGCAACGGGATCAGGAACGGCAAGGCGCTGATCGACAGGCGGAACAAGGTACCGCCAACGATGCTGACCCTGAACGTGGGGATAGACAGGGTATTCAGTGGCAATAGCGGCGAAGGATGGCGCCGGCAATGGCGAATTGCTAACCAGGTCAGCAAGCCCCCCAGCGACACCAGTGCCAGCCCGGCGCCCAAGCTGCCACCCGCCAGCGAGCCAAGCATTTCCAGACCGACCAGCCACGCTGCACAAGACGATGCCAGGAAAACGAACCCCAGCGTGTCGAAACGGCGTTTTTCATCTGACCGCGCATTCGGAATCAGCACCCAGGCAGCCGCAATGGCCAGCAACCCGAGGGGGATGTTCAGGTAGAAGATCCAGGGCCACGACCAATGCGTGACGATCAGGCCGCCGAGTGGCGGGCCCAATACTGGCGCCACCAGGCCGGGCCAGGTGATCACTGCGAGCATTTTCACCAGGTCCTTCTTCTCGGTCGTGCGCAGCACCACCAGCCGGCCCACCGGTACCATCAGGGCACCGCCAATGCCCTGAAGCACCCGGGCGGCGACGAAGGTTTCCAGGGTCGGGGCCATGCCGCACAACAACGACGCCACGGTGAAGAGGCCGATGGCCCCGGCAAATACCTGTCGCGGGCCGAAACGGTCGGCCACCCAGCCACTGAGCGGAATGAACACCGCAACTGCCAGCAAGTAGGCACTGATGCCGATGTTCAGGCTGACAGCGCTTTCACCGAAGTCACTGGCCATTTGCGGCAATGCCGTGGCAATCACGGTGGCATCGAGGTTTTCCATGAAGAAGGTGATAGCCACCAGCAGGGCGATGCAGGTGGTTTGGCGGGAGGTGTAGACGGCTGCCGGGTTGGCCAAAGCTTCAGGTCCTTCTGATAGGTGAGTGCGGCTCAAGCAAGCCAAGGTTTCAGAGGACCATGATCATCTCATGCCAGGCCATGCCGCCATGATCCGACGGCGACGGTTTCACGTATTGGTACCCCATCTTCTGGTACAGCGCCACATGCTGCTGCTTGCACATCAGGTGAATGGTCTGCTTGCCCGATGCTTTCATGCGGGCGATGAATTCGTCCATCAAGCGCTTGGCGTAACCTTTGCCCTGGTGCGCCGGGCCCACCACCACCGACATGATCACCACGTTCGGTGCTGCCGGGTCATGGCCGATCAGTTCCTTGAATTCTTCATCAGACATGACGACTTCGTGGGCGCAACCGCTATTGATGAAGCCAACGATCTCACCTGCGTTTTCCAGGATCAGGAAGCCTTGCGGATACTGCGCGATGCGGGTGCGAATCTTCTCCAGCGTGGCCGCTTCATCCCCTTCATAGGCGCCGATTTCAATGGCGTAGCAGCGCTCGGCGTCTGCAACAGTGGGGGTGCGGAACTGCGTGGTATTCATGGCTGACTCCTTGGAAACGTGAAAGCGTCAGGCATGGTAAACCAGTAGCGTTGTGCTTGCTGCCTACCTGGGATGGCACGCATCATGGGCGTATTGCCTACTCGCTCACGGACACACCTATGACCGCTGCCCCACTCCCTCTCACAGAGCCAGGACGCTGCAAACGCCTGAAAGCGGCCAGCAGCAGTGACCATGACAACGTCGACGAACTGGTGATGGCGGCGCGGCCTTTCGAGAGCCGTGAGCGTTATGGCCACTTCCTGCAGGTACAACACCGCTTTCACGGCAGCCTGCTGGCGGTGTATCAGGACGAGCAGCTGAACCGGTGGCTGCCGGGGCTGGTTGAGCTGTCGCGTTTTGCCGCAGTCGAGCAAGACCTGCTCGATCTGGGCCTGCCGCTGCCAACGTCTCCCCAGCCGGTCAGTGCCAGCCCCGCCCAGGCCTTGGGGTGGCTGTATTGCAGTGAAGGATCCAACCTGGGCGCGGCGTTCCTGTTCAAGCACACTCAGCGCCTGGGGCTGGATGGAGAACAGGGCGCTCGACACCTGGCGCCGCACCCGGATGGTCGTGCACTGCACTGGCGCGAGTTCGTGGCCAGGCTTGATGGCCTGGTGCTGGATGAGGGGGAAGAAGCAGAAGTTGTGACGGGGGCGATTGCTGCGTTCGGCAGTTATCGGGCACATTTGCGTGAGGTATTCGCACAGATATAACGGAGTGGCATGGCACCGGCTGCGCCGGTGTTCGCGGCTGAAGCCGCTCCCACAGGTACTGCATAAGCCTGAAGCCAGTGCTGTACCTGCCGGCGCCGCGAAGGAGGTAACACAGGGCCTCACACCCTGTGCTACACACCAGACTTCAATGGTACCCTTCGCCGTCCTTGACCTTGCCGCGAAACACGTAATACGACCAGGCCGAATAGCCGAGGATGAACGGGATGATCAGCAGCGCACCGACCAGCGCGAAGCCCAGGCTCTGGGACGGCGCTGCGGCTTCCCAGATGGTCAGGCTGGGCGGCAGCACATACGGCCAGATGCTGATCACCAGACCGGTGAAGCCGAGGAACACCAGCAGCAGCGACCAGACGAAAGGCCCGGCATGCGGTGCGCCGCGCAACGACCTGAGGATCGCCCAGGTGGCCACCAGCACCAGCACCGGTACCGGCAGGAAGAACCAGAAGTTCGGCAGGCTGAACCAGCGCTCGAAAATGGCCGGGTGGGTCAGTGGCGTCCAGATGCTGACGATCAGCATCGCCGCCACCGTCGCCAGGGTAATCGGTGAGCACGCGCGAATGATGCTGGCCTGCAACCGGCCTTCAGTCTTCAACACCAGCCAGGTGGCGCCCAGCAGCGCATACGCCACCACCACCCCGACCCCGCAGAACACGTTGAATGGTGTCAGCCAGCTCATCACACCGTTGGTGGCCACGCCATCGACAATCGCATGCCCTTCGATGAACGCCCCCAGCATCACCCCCTGGAAAAACGCCGCCGCGTAGGACCCGCCCGTGAACGCCTTGTCCCAGAACGGCTTGTGCGCCTCATCGGCCTTGAAGCGGAACTCGAACGACACACCACGCCAGATCAACCCGGCCAGCAGGCCAAGCGCGGGGATGTACAGCGCACTGAGCAAGATGGCGTAGACCTTGGGGAACGCCGCCATCAACCCTGCCCCACCCAGCACCAGCCAGGTTTCGTTGCCGTCCCACACCGGCGCCACGGTGTTGACCATGGTGTCGCGGTGGTCGCGGTCGGTGATGAACGGGAACAGGATGCCGATACCCAGGTCGAAACCGTCCATGATGACGTACATCATCACGCCAAAGCCGATGATCAGAAACCAGATCAGCGGAAGATCAATACCCATGACAACGTCTCCGGTCAGTCAGTGTAATTGGGCGAATTTGGATACAGCGGGTCGTCCACTGCCGACAACGGGCGGGCGGGCCGCTGGTTGGCCGTCACCGGCTGCTCATGGTCGTCGTGCGCCTGCGGCCCCTTGCCCACCAGGCGCAGCATGTAGGCGACGCCAGTGCCGAACACCCCGATGTACATCACCACCAGAACCACCAGGCCCACCGACAACGTCAGCGCAGAGTGGTCTGAAACTGCGTCCTTGGTACGCATCAGGCCGTACACCACCCAGGGCTGGCGGCCGATCTCGGTGACGTACCAGCCGGCCAGCAAGGCCACCAGGCCCGAGGGCCCCATCCACAGGGCAAACCGCGCCAGCCCCCGCGACTCGTACAACCGCCCACGCCAGCGCTGCCAGGTGCCATACAGGCCAAGCACGACCATCAGCAGCCCCAGACCGACCATGACCCGGAAGCACCAGAACAAAATGGTGGCGTTGGGGCGGTCCTCTTTCGGGAAGTCCTTCAGCGCAGGGATCTGCCCGCGCAGGCTGTGGGTCAGGATCATGCTGGCCAGGTTAGGGATCTCGACCTTGTAGCGGGTGGTTTCCGCTTCCATGTCCGGGATGCCGAACAGGATCAGCGGCACGCCCTGCCCCGGGGTGTTGCTCCAGTGGCCTTCTACTGCAGCAATCTTCGCGGGCTGGTGCTTGAGCGTATTCAGGCCATGCACGTCACCGATCACCACCTGCAACGGCGCGGTGAACAGCAGCATCCACAGGGCCATCGAGAACATCCGCCGCACCGCCGGGGTGTTGTTGCCGCGCAACAGGTGCCACGCTGCCGAAGCACCGACGAACAACGCGGTCGACAGCATTGCAGCCGTGACCATATGGGCCAGGCGGTACGGGAACGATGGATTGAAGATGATGGCGAACCAATCCACCGGCACCACCACGCCATTGATCACTTCATGCCCTTGCGGAGTCTGCATCCAGCTGTTCGATGCCAGGATCCAGGTGGCGGAGATCATCGTGCCCACAGCCACCATGACGGTAGCGAAAAAGTGCAAGCCCCGGCCGACCTTGTGCCAGCCGAACAGCATCACCCCGAGGAAGCCCGCTTCAAGGAAGAAGGCCGTCAGCACCTCGTAGGTCAGCAACGGGCCGGTGATGCTGCCAGCGAACTGCGAGTAGAAGCTCCAGTTGGTGCCGAACTGGTACGCCATGACCAGCCCCGAGACCACGCCCATGGCGAAGTTGACGGCGAAGATCTTCGACCAGAAGTGGTACAGGTCGAGGTAGGCGTTGTCTTTCTTCCACAGCCACAAACCTTCCAGAACCGCCAGGAATGCCGCAAGGCCAATGGTGATGGCGGGGAAGATGATGTGAAAGGTAATGGTGAAACCGAACTGTATACGGGCCAGCTCCAGGGCTGTAAGGCTGAACATGGCTATGCCTCGCTCCGTTGGGAAAGACGTTGCAGCAGGGTGCGTGGACGGGCCTGTTGATGGGCGGCCGCGGCGTCCTGCCAGCGCTGCGCCGGCACGCTGGTCGACACCCGTACGCTGGTGAACCCACACTGCAACAACATGGCGAACTGGTCGGGCAGCAAAGGCCCGGTGGCGCGCAGGTCACCGCTGAAGCCGTGGCGCTCGCGCAGCAGCCTGGCAAGGGTGAAGCCGCGGCCATCACGTGACTTGGCGAACTCGACCACGATCAATGTCAGGTGGCCGAGCAACGGCAGCACCTGCACCGGGTCCTGGTCGGCGGCCAGCCACAGGCCTTCAGCCGGTTGGCCAAAACGCATGTGGTAGTCATCCCACTGCTGCGGCTGCAGCACGGTTTGCGGGGCGTAGGTCGGCAGCGTTTCACCCTCCAGGTAGCGCCAGCTGTCGGGCTGAACCCGGCCATCACGATCAACGAGCATCACGCAACACCTCCTTGAACGGCTCGATACCGACGCGGCGATAGGTATCAAGGAAGCGCTCGCCGTCCTCGCGCAATTGCAAGTAGATGCCAACGATCGCCTCGACGATGTCGGGCACCTCCTCGAAGGGCACCGAACGGCCCAGGATGGTCCCGACCGCAGCGTCTTCTTCGGCGCTGCCGCCCAGGGTGATCTGGTAGTTTTCGTGGCCGGCCTTGTCCAGGCCGAGGATGCCGATATGCGCCACATGGTGGTGGGCGCAGGCATTGATGCAGCCGGAGACATTGAGTTTCAGTTCGCCGATGTCCTGTTGCCGGGCCGCGTCGAAACGCAAGGCGATGCGTTGGGCGACCGGCACTGAACGGGCAGTGGCCAGGCTGCAGTAATCCATGCCCGGGCAGGCGATGGCGTCGGACAACAAACCGATATTGCTGGTCGCGAGCCCCACCTGGCGCAAGGCCTGCCATACGCTGTACAGGTCGCCCTGGCGGATGTGCGGCAGCACCAGGTTCTGCTCGTGCGACACGCGAATCTCGTTCAGCGAGTAGGCCTCGGCCAAATCGGCCAAGGTGAGCATTTCCTCGGCGCTGATATCGCCGGGGATGCCACCTGGTGGCTTCAGCGAGATGGCCGCGCTGATGTAGCCACGCTGTTTGTGCGGGTGGGTATTGGTGCGTACCCAGCTGGCGAACGCATTGTCGTCGGCCCGCGCACGCAGGAAGCTGTCACACAACCCGGGCAGCGCCTCGAAGGCCGGCTGCACGAAGCGGGCACGGATACCTTGGACGAGGGCCGGCTCCAGGTACTGGTGATCCGTCGGCAGGCTGGCGAACTCGTGCTCGATCATTTCAATGAAACGGCCGGGCTTGAGCTCGCGCACCAGTATCTTGATGCGCGCCTTGTACAGGTTGTCGCGCCGGCCCAGGGCGTTGTAAACCCGCAGGATGGCTTCGACATAACGCAGCAGTTCGCGCTCGGGTAACCACTCCCGCACTCGGGTGCCAACAATCGGCGTACGCCCTAGGCCGCCCCCGGCATACACCTGGAAGCCCACCTCACCCTGCGCATTGCGCTGCGCCAGAATGCCAATGTCGTGGAAGCGTACAGCGGCACGGTCCTTGGGGCTGCCGGTTATGGCGATCTTGAACTTGCGTGGCAGGTAGGTGAACTCGGGGTGGTCGGTGGACCACTGCCGGAGGATCTCGGCATGCACCCGTGGGTCCAGCACCTCATCCTCGGCGGCCCCGGCAAAGTGGTCGGTGGTAACGTTGCGGATGCAGTTGCCACTGGTCTGGATGCAATGCAGGTCGGCATCGGCCAGTACCGACAGGATTTCTGGCGTGTCGGCCAGGCGCGGCCAGTTGAACTGCATGTTCTGCCGGGTGGTGAGGTGGCCGTAGCCCTTGTCATAGGTGCGGGCCACATAGGCCAGCTGGCGCAGCTGCACTGCGCTCAAGGTGCCATAGGGGATGGCCACGCGCAGCATGTAGCCGTGCAATTGCAGGTACAGGCCGTTCATCAGCCGGTACACCTTGAACGCCTCTTCGTCCAGCTCGCCGCTCAAGCGGCGGGCAACCTGCTGCTCGAACTGGCGGGCGCGGTCCTTGAGAAACTCACGCTCGAACGGGTCGTATCGGTACACCCCCGCCTGCCCCGCCGCCACCGGCAGCAGCGGGCGCTCGCCCTTGCCACCTTGCGGCGACGTGCCTGCGGCCTGCTTGCCGAGGTCGCTGCGTACTGACGGGCCACGCGAGCGCAACCGTTCACGCAGGCTTTTCGGCTCTGGCAGGCCATCCACCAGCCAGGCTGCACAAGGCGTCGGCGCAACCACCTGGTTGGCCCGCACGGCAGCCTCGGCGGCGAGGGTTGCCGGTACCAGCGTCTGCGTATCGAAGGCGCCGGCCTGTTGCAGTGTCTCTACCCATTCGTGCCTGGCATCAAGCCAGACCACAGCCCCATCGTCGAGGCGATTGGCGCAGATCAGATGACAGTCATCCATCAAACATCTCCATGACTGGCAGCCCGGAAGCGCTTATCGTTGCAACCCTGCCACGCCGTTCCGGTGCACATCAAATAAACCATACGCTTTCCATATTGTATGGATTTGTTAACAACCGTATGCCATGATATTCCTATGTGTATGGACTGACAACCGGGAGGAAGACCTATGCCTCTTGCCGAAACGCCAAGAGAAGCTGCTCAAATGCGCTGGACAAAGCCCTTAAAGCCAAAAGCAGGCCCGAGATACATACAGATCGCGGACATGCTCGCAGAATCCATACAGTCTGGAATTTTGCGGAACGGCGAACAAATTCCACCGCAACGTGCACTGGCTGCGCACCTTGGTGTCGACCTGACCACAGTGACCCGGGCTTATGCCGAGGCTCGAGACCGTGGCCTGATTGCCTCCTACAGTGGTCGCGGCTCGTTCATCCTGGGCGCCCGCGAAACCATGACGCCGGCAGCCATCGACCTGACCATGAACATCCCGCCGCAGCCGGCCAATGGCTCGATGGCACAACTTGTGAGCGCCGGGATTGAGCAGGTGCTGCAACGCAACAGCATCGAAGCACTGTCGCCCTATCAGGACGAACCGACCACCCGCTCGCTGCTGCAGGCGGCACAGGGTTGGCTGAAACCGGCATTGGGTGACCTGGACAGCCGCGGCCTTGCCCTCTGCTCGGGTTCGCAAGCGGCCATCTTTGCCATCCTCAGCACTCACACCCGCGCGGGCGATGCCATTCTCTGCGACCCACTCACTTACCCCGGCCTGCTGCTGGCCGCCCGGCAGCTGGGGCTGCGCATTGTCGCGGTGGCCAGTGATGCCGACGGCATGCGCCCCGACGACCTGGAGCAGGCCTGCCAGGAAAGCGACGCGCACCTGCTGTACCTCAACCCCACGTTCCACAACCCCACCGCGCACACCATGCCCGCAGCCCGGCGCCAGGCAATTGCCGAGGTGTTGATCAAGCGCGGTATCACGCTGATCGAGGATGACCCTTACCGTTATCTGCTCGACGACGCGCCGGCGCCCATCGCCTGCCTGACCGGGGGCGCCAATACGTACTACCTGGCGTCGCTGTCCAAGTGCCTGTGGCCAAGCCTGCGCACAGCCTTTGTGCTGCCACCGCGTGGCGACGACGGGCAAAGCCTGCTCAATGGCTTGCGCGCATCGAGCATGGGCTGCTCGGCCTTGCTGCTGGCGCTGGTCGAACAGTGGATCCGCAGCGGCACCGCCGGGGAGCTGGTCCAGGAAATCCAGCGCGAAGCCCGCGCCCGCCAGCATCTGGCACGCACGCTGTTGAGCCATGAGTTCCAGGCCCACCCCACCGGGCTGCACCTGTGGTTGCAGCTGCCAGCGCACTGGCACCAGGATCGGTTTACCCAGGCCCTGGAGGATGTGGGGGTGAGCGTGGCCGGTGCGGACTCGTTCAGCGTGGCAACGCAGGGGCCGGATGCCGTGCGCATCTCGCTGGGCGGGGCACCGGATCAGGCCCTGCTGGGGCAGGCGTTGCGCAAGGTGGAGGGGCTATTGAAGGAAGACCGCCGCCGTGGCGGGCGGGCGTTTGTGTAAAGGGGTGATCAGGCGTCAAAAGTTCTACAAGTTGTTGCTGCAGCGAACTTTTTCCCGTTTACCGGTCTATCTGGGAGGCACAGAAAGGTAGCGGCACGCGAGACAAGGTTCGCCCCACACCTGCTGGCCAGATGGCTCAATTGTTATCAGAGGTTGGCTTCGCTCATGAAAATACATGTCGCAAGGTTGGTGCTGCTCGGCCTGTTCTCGTTCGCGGCGGTGGGCACGGCATCGGCAACTCAAATGAAAGCACCGGTGGCACCGGCGCCGGCCGTTCAGTCACCGTTGCAGCCTGCCGGCAATCCCTGGTCGAGGGTGGCCAGCGTGGCCGATGCACAGCCGGCCACGCTGCTGGCGCACGACGACGACCGCTGGCATGACCACAGAAGCGACTGGCGCCGTGAGCAGTGGCGGCGCGAGCAAGCCCGGCGGGACTGGGAGCGGCGGCGTGACTGGGAACGGCGCCGCGATTGGGAGCGCCGCCATGAGCGGGCCATGCACCAGCGCCACCATGACGAGCACCGTTACTACCGCCGTTGAAGCCGACGCGATCCCTGTAGGAGCGGCCTTGTGTCGCGATCGGGCCGCAAAGCGGCCCCACAATTTCAATATTGATGCATAGATCGCAGGGGCCGCTCTGCGGCCCGATCGCGACACAAGGCCGCTCCTACACGGTCCGTTTCAATCGGCCAGCTGAGGAGTATCCTCCGACGCCTCTGCCTCCATCTTCAAGCGGTCAGCCTTGCAGATGTACTTGGGCTTGCGCGGTGCCAGTTTGGCATTGGCCTTTTTGGCATGCGCCTCCAATAGCTGCTTGATCTTCTTGCGACGGTTCATAATCCACAGGGCCTTTCAGTGCAGTTTTGCTGACCACATCATACCCGTGTGGTCTGCGCATTGCGCCAGTAAACATGGCGCCGGGTTACCCGCCGGCCCCTATTCCTCGCCACCTTGACGTTATTTTCACACGCCGCAGATTAGCGTCACGCCCTTTCCGGTCACGGGCACATCCGCTGGCCGCCAAGGTACGACGAGGCATACGTGTCACACACTACATCCCCCGCCGCGCACACGCGCGTGGACTGGGCCGGCCTGGGCTGGCTTTTGCTGTTCTTCTGGTACTTCTCCGGCGTCACCCAGGCGTTGCTGCTGTTCAGCGGCACTACCGGCTTCGCCGGTTTTCGCGATGCGTTCTTCCTCAGCAGCCTGTGGCTGGCCCCGGTGCTGCTGCTGCCCCGCTTCACCCGCGCCACGGCGGCCGTCATCGGCCTGGTGCTTTGGGCTGCATCGTTGGTGGGCTTGAGCTACTTCGGCATCTATCGCCAGGAGTTCTCGCAAAGCGTCATCTTCGTCATGTTCGAGTCCAATACCGCCGAAGCCGGTGAATACTTCAGCCAGTACTTCAGCGTGTGGCTGGGCCTGGCGCTGCTGTTGTACACGCTGGTGGCGGTGCTGCTGTGGAAGCGCGTGCGCCCGGTCACCCTGCCCCTGCGCAGCCGCCTGCCGGTGGTGGCGCTGTTGCTGGTCGCCAACCTGGTGTACCCGTTCTACAAGCAGATGGTGACCCAGGAGCGCAACTTCGCCGATGCCGCCGAAAAAGTGCAGCAGCGCATGGAGCCTGCAGTGCCCTGGCAACTGCTGGTCGGCTACCGTCAGTACCTTCAGCAACTGGACAACATGCAGAAGTTGCTGGCGCAGAACGCCGCGTTGCCGCCCCTGCAAAACCTGAGTGACAGCAGCGGTACGGCGCCACGCACGCTGGTGCTGGTGCTGGGCGAGTCCACCACCCGCGAGCACATGCACCTGTATGGCTACAACCGCGACACCACGCCCAACCTCGACGCGCTGGCCGCCAGCGACAAGGGCCTGACGGTGTTCCGTGACGTGGTATCGCCGCGCCCGTACACCATCGAAGTGATGCAGCAGATCCTCACCTTTGGCAACGAGCAGAACCCGGACCGCTTCCTCACCGATCCATCGCTGATCAACCTGATGAAACAGGCAGGCTACAAGACCTTCTGGATCACCAACCAGCAGACCATGACCAAGCGCAACACCATGCTGACCACGTTCTCGCAGCAGACCGACGCGCCGGTCTACCTGAACAACCAGCGCAACCAGAACGCCAGCCAGTACGATGACGTGGTGCTGGCGCCGTTCGAGAAGGCCCTGCAGGACCCTGCGCCGAACAAGTTCATCATCGTGCACCTGCTGGGCACGCACATGGACTATCGCTTCCGCTACCCGAACGACTACGCGCACTTCACCGACAGCCAAGGCGTACCGAAAGAGCTGACGCCAGACCAGGTAGAAACCTACAACTTCTACGACAACGCGGTGCGCTACAACGACTACGTGGTATCAAGCCTGATCAAGCGTTACTCGGCCGGCAGCCCCAATGGTTTCCTGGTGTACCTGTCCGACCATGGCGAAGACGTGTACAGCTCCGGCAACCACGACCGCCTGGGGCGCAACGAAGGCGCGCCGACCCGGCCGATGTACACCATCCCGTTCCTGCTGTGGACCTCGCCCAGCTGGCAGGCCGAGCACCCACGTGATTTGCAGGCCATGGCCAACCGCGCTTACAGCAGCTCGCACCTGATCCATACCCTGTCCGACCTGGCCGGGCTGAGCTATGACCGCTTCGAGCCGGCCAAGAGCCTGGTGAGCCCGCAATTTGTGGTGGCACCGCGCTGGATCGGCGACCCGTACCGCAAGGATGGCTTGCGCGAGTTCGACCACCTGCCGCTGGACAAGCCCGAGCGGGTGCAGGAAACGGCCAGTAATCATCAGTAGCTCGTCACGTGTAGGAGCAGCCTTGTGCTGCGAAGCGGCCGGTATTGGAGCCATACGGATATGTGGCCTGTACCGGCCGCTTCGCAGCACAAGGCTGCTCCTACAAGAATCGCGATAGGCCGTTTGCCGTATAAATTAAATTTAAATTGATTTTAAATTAAGCCTCAGCCACGCTCTGCCCATATTCCCGGTTTGCAGAGTACCCACCATGTCCGCAGCCCCCCGCGAACCCCGCAAGGACGGCGCCGTCACCCGTACGCGCATCCTCGAAGCCGCCGGCGAGCTGTTCGCCGCGCTCGGCTATGCCGAAACCAGCAACAAGGCCGTCGCGGCCAAGGCCGAAGTCGACCTGGCCTCGATCAATTACCACTTCGGCAGCCGCAATGGCCTGTACCTGGCCGTGCTCGACGAGGCCCGCCAACGCTTCCTCGACCTCAGCGACCTGCAACGCATCACCCAGGGCAGCCAGACACCGGCCGAAAAGCTGCGCGTGCTGGTGGAACTGGTGGTGCACAAGGCCACCCAGGCCCGGGACAACTGGCATTTGCGGGTACTGGCCGCAGAAATCCTGGCCCCCAGCCCTCACGGCCAGCCGCATCTGCAGGCCGCCGCGCCACTGCGCCTGTCACTGCTCAAGGGGCTGTTTAGCGAGGTCAGCACCATCCCCGTCGACGAACCGGCCCTGACCCGCTGCATCCTGTGCGTCACAGCGCCGTGGGCAATGCTGCTGATCGGCCCGCGCGGCGGATCCGGGGCGCTGCACGAGATTCTGCAGATGCCCAGCGATGCCGTTGCAGCGCAGCTTTACCGCTTTGCCCTTGCAGGCCTGCAAGACGCTGGCCAGCAGCATGCCCAGGCCAACGCCACCCCCAGCTGAGGTAAGCACCGTGCAACCTGTATCCACTGATACCTCCCCCGCCGCAACGGACGCCCACACCTCCATCCCGCTGCTGCTGGCAGCCCTGATGCTGGTGATGTTCCTGGCCGCCCTCGACCAGACCATCGTCTCGACCGCGCTGCCGACCATCGTCAGCGACCTCGGCGGGCTTCGCTGGCTGTCCTGGGTGGTCACCGCCTACCTGCTGGCCTCCACGGTGGTGGTGCCGCTGTATGGCAAGTTCGGCGACCAGTTCGGCCGCAAGCGCGTGCTGCAGGTCGCCATCGTGCTGTTCCTGCTGGGCTCGGCCCTGTGTGGCGCAGCACAGGACATGGCCCAGCTGATTGCCTTCCGTACCCTGCAAGGGCTGGGGGGCGGCGGTTTGATGGTGGTGGCGATGGCCGCCATCGGAGATGTCATCCCGCCTGCCGAACGCGGCCGCTACCAAGGCCTGTTCGGTGGCGTGTTCGGCCTGGCCACGGTGGTGGGGCCGCTGATCGGCGGTTTCCTGGTCGAGCAGCTGTCGTGGCACTGGATCTTCTACATCAACCTGCCCCTGGGCCTGCTGGCGCTGCTGGTCATCGGCAGCGTGTTTCGCCCGCACGTGGCCCTGGTACGGCATACGGTGGACTACATCGGCGCATTCTTCCTTACCGTGGCACTGGCTGCCCTGGTACTTATCACCAGCCTCGGCGGCAGCCTGCTGGCGTGGCAGTCGCTGGACATGCTGTGCCTTTTGCTGTTTGCCCTGATCGGCCTGGTCGGCTTCGTTCTGGAACAGCGCCGGGCTGCCGAGCCGATCATGCCGCTGCACCTGTTCCGCCACCGCACCTTCGTGCTTGCCGGGCTGATCGGCTTCATCGTCGGGGTGTCGCTGTTCGGCGCAGTCACCTTCCTGCCGCTGTACATGCAGGTGGTGAAGAACGCCACGCCCACCAGTGCCGGGCTGCAGATGCTGCCACTGATGGGTGGCCTGCTGGTGGTGTCGGCGATTACCGGGCGGCTGATCAGCCGCTGGGGGCGTTACCGAGTGTTCCCGATCCTCGGCACCCTGCTGCAAGTCATTGCCTTGGGCCTGCTCAGCCGGCTGGAGCTGGACACCCCCATGGCGCTGATGAACCTGTACATGGGCTTGCTGGGTGCCGGCCTGGGTATGGTCATGCAGGTGCTGATCCTGGCCGTGCAGAACAGCGTCGAGTTACGCCACATGGGCGTGGCCACTTCCGGGGCCACGTTGTTCCGCTCGATTGGCGGCGCCATTGGTGTGTCGCTGTTCGGCGCCTTGTTCTCGCACAGCTTGCTAGGCGGCCTGGGCAGTGACTTCGCCGCCAGCGCCGGGGGGGCCGCGAGCCTTTCGCCGGCCGCTGTGCATGCCCTGCCCACTGCCCTGCAGCACAGTTACCTGCAGGCGTTTTCCGGGGCAATGCAGGGTGTGTTCCTGGTGGCCGGGGTGATCACCAGCGTGGCTTTCGCACTGTCGTGGCTGCTGCGCGAGGTGCCGCTACGCAAGGCCACGCAGGCGTGAACACAGGTCGACAGGCCTTCAGGCAGATGGCGAGCAGCTACCCCGAGCGGCACTACCCCGCACTGCCTCGGCCAGTTTGCGCAGGTTGGCCTGGTGCGCATTTACCAGGCTGGTGATGCTGTTGTCAGCCGCAGTCTGCACCGAGGTGCGGCAGGTCAGCTCAGCCTGCCCCACCAGCTTCAGGCGCCACACGGCTTGCAGCGAGGCATAGCGCCCCGGCACCGTATCGAAGCGCTGTACGTCCACCCGCACTGCCGCTTTGGCGTCACCCGCAGGCCCACCCAGCTGGTCTTGCAAGGCGCTGCGAAACTCATCCACCAGGTTGGCACCCCACCATTCCGTCTCCAGAATGGCCAGGCCACTCTGCCCTTGGCGCACCACCAATTGCGGGCGGTCCACCTGCGGCGGCACAACCACCCGGGTTACCTGGATGTGCTGGCCGCTGTCACGCATCGGCTCGTTCGGCACCAGCGTGTGGTAGTTGTTCGGCGTACTGCTGCAGCCCCCGAGCCACACCAGCAGGCTGGCCACACACACATTGCGCAGTCGTTGCATCGGCTGTCTCCTCAGGGTTCAAGCTCTGCGGCCCCGGCCGATTTCGGCCGCCCACGAATCAGCGACTCGGGGTGCCGGCCCAGGTAATCGGCAAGGTCACGCAGCGAACGCGACATGCGCTCCAGCTCGTCCAGCGTTTCACCCATTCGCTCGCGCTGCGGCGAGTCCTCGGAAATGGCCGCATTGGCCGTGCGCAGGGTCTTGTGCACTTCATCCAGCGCCACTTTCACATCCGGCAGCGTCTGGCCATTGAACTGCTTGAGGCTGGCGCGCAGCTCACGCAGGCTGCCGTCCAGGTTGCTGGCGATGCTTTCCAGCGGCAGCTTGGCAATGCGCTCGACCACCCGCTGCAGTTGCTCCTGCAACTGTTCCAGGCTGCCCGGCAAGGTGGGGATGGTGATGGGGTTGGCGGCCATGTCGAAGGCCACCTTGGGGGTATCCGGGTAAAAATCCAGGGATATGAACATCTGCCCGGTGATCAGGTTGCCGCTACGCGCCTGGGCCCGCAGCCCATGCTCGACAAAGGTGCCTATCAGCCGCCGCGCCCCATCCGCATCGCCCTCGGTGTGCTTGAACACCGCCAGCATCTTGCGGTGCACCGGCCCCAGCCGCTGCGGGTAGACCACCGCATCGACCACCACCGGGAAAGACTGCCGCTCGGCATCGTAGTCAAGCTTGATCGAGGTGACCCGGCCAAACTCCACGCCCTTGAACTCCACTGGCGCACCCACCGACAGGCCGCGCATGGCCTGGTCGAAGCGCAGCTGCAGGTATTGCGCCTGGCCATTGGGCGGGGCCAAGGCGGAGTCCCGGTCGGAAAACAGCTGGAAGCGGGCCTGGTCGGCAGCAGGCTCGGCCTGCGGGGCAAAATCGGGCGAGCCAAAGGCCAGCCCGCCCACCAGGATCGATGACAGCGATTCGGTATCGACTTTCAGGCCATTGGCGCCAATTTGCATGTCGACGCCACTGGCATTCCAGAAGCGGCTATCAGCGGTGACGAAACTGTCGTAGGGGGCCTGCACGAACACGCCAATCTCCACCCCTTTGCCATCGTCCTGCAGGGCGAAGGACACCACCTCGCCCACCGGGATCTTGCGGTAGTAGATCGACGAGCCGACATCCAGCGAACCCAGGTCGCTGGCGGTGAGGAAGAAACGCTTGCCCTTTTCGTCGAAGGTAATAGGCGGCGGCAGTTCCAGGCCGACAAAGGACTTTTCCGGTACTTTCGATTCGCCGGAATCAGCCCCGATGAAACTGCCCGACAGCAACGTATCCACCCCGGAGATTCCGCCCACGCCAATGCGCGGGCGCACCACCCAGAAGCGCGCCCCCTGAGTGGCGAACGCGCGGGCATCATCGGTCAACTGCACCTTGGCGACCACGCTTTTCTTGTCATCGGCCAAGTCCACCGTCGTGACTTCGCCAATCACCACGCTGCGGTACTTGACCTGGGTCTTGCCGGCCACCAGCCCCTCCCCCGAGTGGAAGGAAATGGCAATGACCGGGCCCTGCTGCATCCAGTTGCGCACCACCAGCGAAGCGCCAATCAGGATTGCCAGGATCGGCACGATCCACACCAGCGACACACTCCAGCGCCGGGTGCGTACCTCAACCTGCCCCGCGCCTTCGCGCTCGTCAGTCTGCTGCCCCATCAGTGCGGCCTCCCCTCGTTGGCATGGCTATCCCAGATCAGGCGTGGATCAAAGCTCATCGCAGAAAACATGGTCAGCACCACCACCATGCCAAAGAACAGGATGCCCACCCGCGGCTCGATGGTGCCCAGCCCGCGCAGTTGCACCAGCGCCGCCACCAGCGCCACCACCATGACATCGAGCATCGACCAGTACCCGATCAGCTCGACGAAGCGGTACAGCTGTGAGCGCTGCCGGCAGGCCCAGGTGGAACGGTGCTGGACGGTGAACAGCAGCAGGCCGAGCGAGAAGAACTTGATCGCTGGCACCCCCACGCTGGCAATGAAGATGATCAGCGCGATGTCCCAGGCGCCGGCCTCCCAGAACTCCAGCACACCACCCCCAATAGTGCTTTCGCTGCCACTGCCAAGCATTTCGGTGTGCATCACCGGCAGCAGGTTGGCAGGAATGTAGAACACCAGCGCCGCCAGCAGAAACGCCCAGCCCCGAGCGATGGCATTGGCCTTGCGCCGGTGGATGGCGGCGCCGCAGCGCGTGCACGTGTGTGCGCCACTGCGCAGATCACAGGCCTGGCCGCAGCCATGGCACAGGCGCAGCCCCAGTTGGTCGGCGTTGGCCGGGTAATTCATACCTGCACCCACAAGTCGCGAATGTCCTTGCCGGCAATATGGATGATCAGCATGCTCAGCGCCGCCAGGGCCAACAGGCCGATGCCGGGGATTACATCGAGCAGCCCGGCCAGCTTGATCACTGCCACCATGGCCCCCAGCAGGCACACTTCCAGCATGCTCCACGGCCGCAGGCTTTCCAGGCCGCGCATGCACAGGGCAAAACCGGGGGCACGCTGGCCGGCCAAGGCAAAACTCAACACCCAGCACAACATGGCAATTTGCAGCACCGGGGCAAAGATGATCGACAGCGCCATGACCAGGGCGATGAAGGTGATGCTGCCGTGGCTGAGGATCTGCACCGCATCCCATAACGTTGCCGAATGGGTGAGGCCCTGCATACCGATGGTCATCACCGGGTAGGCATTGGCGAACACCAACAGGATGCCGCCGGTCACACTCAAGGCCAGCCGCTGCTCGATGGTCAAAGACGTATGCCGGTACAGCACGCCGCCACAGCGCTGGCAAAGGGCGCGCTGGTGCTTGAGCAAAGGCGCACGCTGGTACACCGTGTCGCAGTACTCACAGATGATCAGATCCTGGGGCTGGGTCATGACGTGTCCACGGTTAGCTAGCCCGACGTGAGGGTCACATGCAATGGCGAACTCTGTTATCCGGTGTAGACCATGCAGATAAATACGCCATCCCCAACCGATGACGGACTATCCTGTGAAACGGGCTTTCTGCCCGGTGGAGGTGTGCCATGCGTACATTCACGTGGAGTTACCTGCTGGTGCTGCTGTGTGCCGCATCCGCAGCCCAGGCGCAGTCGGTAGTGCCGCTCAAGGGCCAGAGCAGCCAGCAGATGCAACTGGACATCAACGATTGCAATACCGTCGCTACCAACGCCGCGAACAGCACCGCGACGTCCAGCGAAGCCCATGTCGGTGGCCGGGTGCGTGGTGCGGCGGCAGGTGCCGCCGCCGGTGCCGTTGGCGCGCAAGTGCGCGGCAACCAGCACGAGGAGCTGTATGACCGGGCCAGTGACGATGCCAAACAGCAATACCGGCAGAACCGTGCCGGCGAAACGGCCGCTGCCGGTGCGGCGGTCGGCGGCATGCGCCAGCGTCAGGACCGGCGCCAGGATCGGCGCAGCGAAGGCGAGGCCAAAACCCAGGCCCATGCCAGTGCCTACAGCGGTTGCCTGCAAGGGCGCGGTTATCAGGTCACCCCTTGATCAGCGGGCACGCCATGCTCCTGGATCGCGCAGCATGGCGTGCCAGCCTCAGAACTTCGCCAGTTCTTCCCGACAGAACTCGACGAACAATTGCGCAGGCTTGGTCAGTTGCACCCGCTTCAACCACGCCGCCGCCAGCCCCGACAGCGCCACCGGCTCGGCGATATCCAGCAGGGCCAGGCGCTGGCCGTCGTAGGTGTATTCCGAATGCGGTCGGGTCACCAGCAGCGAAAAACCGAAACCCTGCCCGACCATGCCCCGCACCATCTCGATCGACGGCGAGCTGAAGACGATGTTCGGCGTCAGGCCCATCTCGTTGAACAGGCTGACGAAATAGGTACGGCTGGGGGCCACGTCCAGCAGGATCATCGGCTCCGGGCACAGGTCGCGTAGCGATACCTGGGCCTGGCCGGCAAAGCGGTGGTTTTCTGGCAGCAGCACGTAAGGCTTTTGCGGCGGCATCAGCGGCTCGGCTTCGATGGTGCCGTCCAGGTCATGATCGTAGAGAAACGCCAGATCGAACGTTCCGGCAGTCAGGCCCTGTATCAGCTCTTGCTGCTCGCCGTCGCGCAGGCGGATATCCACGCCTGGGTAACGCTGGCGAAAGGCGGCGATCAGGCGCGGAAGATACAGCGGTGCCACGGTTTCGAAACAGCCGATGTCGATCTGCCCGGCGACAGTGTCGTTGTCAGCCAGGGCGTTCTGCTCGAATTCGTGGGCCATCTGCAGCAGCGATCGGGTCTTGGCATAGAAGCGCTTGCCGCTGGGCGTCAGCGACACGCCCTGGGCGTGGTGGCGAATGAACAACTGCACGCCGAAGCTTTCTTCCAGGCTCTTGATGGCCGTGGAAATGGACGGCTGGGCGATGTACAGCTGGCGCGAGGCCTCGGCAACGCTACCGGCCTCCACGGTGGTGACGAAGTACTTGAGTTGTCGCAAGGTATAGGCAGCCACGGGCACCTCTTTGACGCCGGTTTGGGCGCGCAGGGATCATGCCTGACACTTTAACCCCGCTCGCTAGCGGACGGGGGCCAAGTGATGAAGGATTTACCTATGGCTTGAGCAGTTTTTTTGTAGAGCGATGACCCGAGCCCGGGAACAGGTGCTGGCCAAATACTCCCGAACGTCTTTACTGATACCCAACGGCCTCAGCATTACGGTGTACGCCTATGAAGATCGTGGTCACCAGCATTCTCGTCGACGACCAGGCCAAGGCCCTGGCCTTCTACCACTACGTACTCGGTTTCGAGCCCAGGCACGACATCCCCATGGGCCGGCACCGCTGGTTGACGCTGACCTCCCCCAACGATCCCAACGGCGTCGAGCTGTTGCTGGAGCCCGACGCGCACCCGGCGTCCAAGGTGTACAAGGCCGCTCTCAAGCAGGACGGCATCCCCGCCACTTCGTTTGGCGTACGTGATATCCAGGCCGAGTACACACGGTTGTGTGCAGCGGGCGTGCAGTTCACCCAGCCGCCCACCGACATGGGCCCCGTCATCGTGGCCGTGTTCGATGACACCTGTGGCAACCTGATCCAGATCGCCCAGAAACACTGACACCCCACGCGCACCAATAAGGAAAACAGATGCGCCACGAATTCAGCGAAGTACTCAACGACCTGGTCGATTACTTTCTGCTTGGCGATATCCAGCTGCTCGAGCGCTTCAAGCAAGAACATGCGCTACCGGACGACCTGGCCTACGCCTTCACCCATGGCGACAGCGGCGACAAGGCGGTGCGCGAAGGCATCGTGCTGCCGCTGGCCGGGGTCGACAACCTGCCCTACCGCATTCTGTTCACCCTCGATGGCCACACCCCGGCCCTGCGCGAAGCCGGCAGCCGCCTTAAGCACCGGCGCAATGGTTATGTGCTGCGGGTCGAGCACGGGGCGGTGATGCTGTACACCTGGCGCATTTTGCAGCATTTCACGCCCAAGACCCTGGGAGACCTGATTGCCCGCTACCAGGTGCCGGGGCGGCCGATCATCGAGCTGGACAATGGCTGGTATGACGTGGAGGTGCTGGCGGGGGCGGTGGTGCGCGACGGGCTGTACGAGCCGGCGTTCGAGTTCGTGTTGAAGAAGCGCTGGAGCCGGGGTGAGGCAGCGGGGGTGGATACCGGGTATGCCTTTGGCCTGCGTGGCTACTTCGACTGATTGATGGCCTGTGCCGGCCTCTTCGCGGGCTTGCCCGCTCCCACAGGTACAACACAGTCTGTGGGCTGGCTCTTATACATATA